>DATKZN010000071.1:0-6396 GCA_035527955.1 Gammaproteobacteria bacterium | reverse complement strand
TGTGTTGCCCTCGGCTCTGGCATGGCCAGGCCACCCTCTCGACCCGGGCTTGCCCATAAACAATGGTCTCACCTCCTGCCTGTAGTCGTGCCCGAGGTGGGATTTTCAGGCTCTTGTCCTGACCCCTAGGACAGGTTGTTGTCCGGTTCGAATTGCACCAGTCCTGAGAACATAAGCAGGCGGTCTGCGAGCGAGGTGTTTTCGAGGCGGCGGTCGGTCAGGCGGCGGCGCTCGATGATCACCAGCGAGCCGCTGCTGTCCTTGAGGGGGAACTCGGTCGACAACCCCCAGCGCCGCTGCCCAAGGTTTCTGCGTTCCGGGATTGCTCTTCTCATGGCTTCAAGCGTAGTAGAAATTTCGAGCTGCATGCATGAAAACCCTGCAGTTCTTATTGGAAATGACCCCAGAAGATTCTCCAAGAAATTCCAGACAATTGATATAGAACAGGCGGTTAATGCTTTTGTATTACCCGCTGTCCGTTGACACTTGCCGTGACATCAGGATCAGCACCAGCAGGATGGCGGGTACGCCCAGCAGGCCGGCGTAGAGGAAAAAGGTCGCGTAGCCGGTGCTGTCGACCACGATGCCGGAGAAACCGCCGACGAACTTGGCGGGCAAGGTCATCAGCGAGCTGAACAGCGCGTACTGGGTCGCGGTATAGGTCTTGTTGACCAGGCTCGACAGCCAGGCGATGAAGGCCGAGGTGGCGAATCCACCCGACAGATTGTCGGCGCTTATGACGACCGCCAGCGATACCAGGTTCGGTTCACTGTTGGCCAGCCACACGAACAGCAGGTTGGTGGAGGCGACCAGGATGGCACCGGCCAGCAGCGGGCGCAGGATGCCGAAGCGCACCACGAATATTCCGCCCAGCGAGGCGCCGGCTATGGTCATGAAGAAACCGAAGATCTTGGTGATGTTGGCAATCTCGGTCTTGCTGAAGCCGAGGTCGCGGTAAAACGGGCCCGCCATGGCACCCATGGTGATGTCGCTCAGCTTGTAGGCGCCGACCAGTAGCAGGATCAGCACCGCCAGGGCGCCGTTGCGCTGGAAAAATTCCACGAACGGGCTGACCACGGCATCGGAGAACCAGGCCGCCAGCCGCTGCCAGGGTGACTGCCTGTCCCGGATGCCCATGACGTTCTCCAGCCTTTCCTCCAGCGCCACGGTGCGCGCGTCGCGGGCGTGTTGCGGTTCACCGATGAGCAGGGTGGTGACGATGCCAACACCCATCAGTGCCGCCATGGACAGGTAGGCAATCGGCCAGGAATAGAATTCGGCCAGATACAGCGCCCCGGCGCCGGCCACCAGCAGGGCGACCCGGTAACCCAGAACGTAGGATGCTGCCATGGCGCCCTGCAGTGCCTTGTTAACGGCCTCGATGCGCCAGGCGTCGACACTGATGTCCTGGGTGGCGGAACCGAATGCGACCAGCAGGGCGAGCAGCGCGAGCTGTGTCAGGTGTGTCGCCGGGTCGGTCATCGCCATTCCGGCCAGGCCCAGAACGATGGTGCACTGGGCTACCAGCATCCAGGCCCGGCGCTGGCCGAGCGTGCGCGACAGCAGTGACAACGGTAGCCGATCGATCACCGGCGCCCAGAACACCTTGATCGAGTAGGTAATACCAATCCAGGTGAAGAACCCGATGGTGGTTTTGTCGACCCCCGTATCGCTCAGCCAGTAGGTCAGCGTCGAGAAAACCAGCAGGAACGGCAGACCCGCGGCAAAGCCGAGGAAGATCATGGCCAGCACGCGCGGATGCGTATAGACCGCCACGGCCTGCAGCCAGCTGTGCGCGGATTGCATGTCCTTGATCATGGCGTGGGCGACTGGCCGTGGCGGGCCGCGTCGTCATCGCGACTGAAACGGTAGAGCGCCGTGCGCCCCGGCAGCGGGTTCGGGTAATGTACGGCCTGCAGCGTCTGCGTCATGGTGATGAAATCGAACGGACGGCCGGAAAAGCACTGCAGTCCGGCAGTTTGCCGCAGGTCTCGCAGGCAAGTGTGTATTCGGGCAGCGTGGTGCCGCACGCCAGGAGCAGCGGTTCCTGGAATGTCATTGACTGCGGGGTGACCAGGCCAACGCTGTCCGCCGGTATTGCCTCGGGCATGGTGGGTGTCTGCAGCGCCTTGAAGAGAGGTGGTCGAGTCTAATGATTGGCTCAGAAAGGCGCAACAATCAGTCCCGCGGCGCAATGAGCCCGGCCGGCAGCCGCGCAGGCCGCTCGATGCGGATGCGCTTGGCGCGTCCGTTGTCGCCGGCCAGCAGTACGGCCTGACGGCGCGGCACGCCAAACTCGCCGGCCAGGAATCTCAACAGGTGCTCGTTGGCCCGGCCATCGACCGGCGGCGCGGTAATGCGGACTTTCAGGCGTTCGCCGTGCGTACCGTCAATCCGGTCCCGGCTGGCTTTCGGCTGGATATGTACCGACAGCAACAGGTCTTCACCATCCCACTGGTACCAGGATGCTGCCAAGCGAGCTCAATGCAGCAATGGCATGACCAGCATGCGCACGACCTGCAGGCCAATGATGGCAAACATCGGGGACAGGTCGATGCCGGAGAGCGGCGGGATGACGCGCTGGATCGGTTTCAGTATGGGGTTGGTCAGACTGTACAGCAGCGTACTGACCGGGCTGTAGGTGCTCGGGCTGATCCAGCTCAGGATTACCTGCACCACGACGGAGACCAGGAAGATGTTGATCAGCAGCATGAACAGTTCGCCGACGGTGTATAGCAGAATGTTGAGGAACGACACGCTCGCTCCACGCAGCGATACGACAATGAAGACCGATACCAGCTGCAGTACCAGCATCAGCACTACGGCCGCCGTGTCGAACTTGCCGATGACGGGGATGATCTTGCGCAGCGGCACCAGCAATGGATTGGTGATACGCACCAGGAACTGGCTGACAGGGTTGTAGAAATCGGCGCGGACCACGCCCAGCAGGAAACGCAGCATCACGGCCAGGATGTACAGGCTGATCAGGGTGGTGATCAGGAATTCCAGCGGATTGGTCAGATAGTTGTTCATGTCTGGTTTCCGATTTCTTCCGCCAGTTCGCGCGAGCGACCGGCCGCGGCCTGCATGGCCTGTTCGACAAGTTCCTCAAAGCCATGTTGCTGAAAGACGCTGATGGCGCGTTCGGTTGTGCCGCCCGGTGATGTCACGAGTCGCCGCAGCGCGGCCGCATCCTCCGGACTTTCCAGCGCCATTTTAGCAGCACCGAAGGCAGTTTGCAGTGCCAGCAGGCGTGCCGTGTCCTCCGGCAGGCCAAGCTTGCAACCGCCTGCCTGCAGGGCTTCCATGAACAGGAAAAAGTAGGCAGGACCGCTGCCGGACAGGGCGGTAACGGCATCCAGCTGGTTTTCATCCTCGACCCAGAGTGCAAGTCCCACAGCACGCATGATCGATTCGGCGATGCTGCGCTGGTCTTCGGTTACGGCCGGGTTGGCAAACAGCGCGGTCGCGCCGCTCTGTACCAGGGCCGGCGTGTTCGGCATGGTACGCACAATGGCCGTATCCGCACCGAGCCAGTCGCGCAGCGAGCTCTCGCGCACACCGGCGGCGATGGAAATCACCAGCGGCCTGTGTTGAGTCACGGTCTCGGCCAGGTCCAGGGCGACGGACTTCATCACCTGTGGCTTGACTGCCAGCACGATGATATCGGCGTGTGCTGCGGCCGCCTGGTTGTCCGCCGAGGTGGCGATCCCGAAGCGTGTGGCCAGCCGGTGCAACTGCTGCTCGTCGCGATCGCTTGCCTGGATGGTGGCGGGATTCCAGCCGTCGGCGATCAGTCCGCCGATGAGGCTGCTGGCCATATTGCCGCCACCGATAAAGGTCAGATTCATGTCAGTCATGGTTTTTGACCATACAGGATGCATGCCGCCAACGACAAGTTTCGATAGTGCTTCCGGTGACCGTGCGCGGCAGCCCGTGCGCCGCCGCCGGCCGCGTGTTGTCGGGGATAATTATGCAGATTATTCATATCGTTAACGGCTGTCTCCGGGTGGCTTGAGAATTCATCGCAATGCGGCATACTCTAGACATTGGGCATGGCTGTCGATGATATTCCACGTTGTGAAATACACTGCCGGATGTGCCCGTACGGGTGGCTGTGGCAGCAGGCCGGGTGTCATATGTGTGCATGTTCAAGTATCCCCTGCTACCGTCGATAAAGCTTTTCGGATATTGATCTATTAATGGAGCGGGCATGGATATTGCCGAGTTACTTACTTTCAGTGTCAACAACGGTGCATCCGACTTGCACCTCTCCGCCGGCATGCCGCCGATGATCCGTGTCGACGGTGATATGCGCAAGATCAACGTGCCGGTGCTGGACCACAAGACGGTGCACGGGCTTGTCTACGACATCATGAACGACAAGCAGCGCAAGGATTACGAAGAGTTCCTCGAGACGGACTTTTCCTTCGAGATTCCCAACCTGGCGCGTTTTCGTGTCAACGCGTTCAACCAGAACCGCGGCGCCGGTGCAGTGTTCCGTACCATTCCCTCCGAGATTCTCGGCCTCGAAGACCTGGGTACGCCGCAGATCTTCAAGGAAATCTCGGATACGCCGCGCGGCCTGGTGCTGGTGACCGGTCCGACCGGCTCCGGTAAGTCGACCACACTGGCCGCGATGATCGATTACATCAACAAGAAGGCCTACCACCACATCCTGACCATTGAAGACCCCATCGAGTTCGTGCACGAAAGCAAGAAGTGCCTGGTGAACCAGCGCGAGGTGCATCGTGACACCAAGGGATTCAACGAGGCGTTGCGCTCGGCCCTGCGTGAGGATCCGGACATCATCCTGGTCGGTGAAATGCGCGACCTGGAAACCATCCGCCTGGCGCTGACCGCGGCCGAAACCGGTCACCTCGTGTTCGGCACCCTGCATACCACATCCGCCGCCAAGACCATCGACCGTGTGATCGACGTGTTCCCGGCCGCTGAAAAGACCATGGTGCGCTCGATGCTGTCGGAATCGCTGCGCGCGGTTATCGCGCAGACCCTGCTGAAGAAGATCGGCGGTGGCCGTATCGCGGCCTGGGAAATCATGATTGGCACACCGGCCATCCGCAACCTGATCCGCGAGGACAAGGTGGCGCAGATGTACTCGGCCATCCAGACCGGCAACGCAGTCGGTATGACGACGCTCGATCAGTACCTGAATGATATACTTGCCAAGGGCCTGATCACCAAGCAGGATGCGCGCGCCAAGGCGGCCATCAAGGATAATTTCCGCTAGGAACCGGGTCGGAGAACTGCTATGGATTTATTGCCGCTGTTGAAATTGATGAAAGAGAAGCAGGCCTCGGACCTGTTCCTGACGGCCGGTCTGCCGCCGACCATCAAGCTGAACGGCAAGACGGTGCCAATCGGCAGCAATGCGCTGACGCCCGAAACCGCCATGAATATGATCACCAACATGATGACACCGGCGCAGCGTGACGAGTTCGAGGCCACGCACGAGTGCAACTTCGCAATTTCCGAAAAGGAGGTGGGCCGGTTCCGTGCCAGCGCCTTTATCCAGCGCAACAACGCCGGGGCCGTACTGCGCCGCATCGAGACCTATATCCCGTCCATCGAGGAGCTGCGCCTGCCGCCGATCCTGAAGAATCTCGCCATGACCAAGCGTGGCCTGATCATCTTCATCGGCGCCACCGGTACCGGCAAGTCGACCTCGCTGGCCTCCATGCTGGATTACCGCAACAAGAACGGCACCGGGCACATCATCACCATCGAGGACCCGATCGAGTTCGTGCACAAGCACCAGGGTTGCATCGTAACCCAGCGCGAGGTCGGTATCGATACCGAGTCGTATGAAACGGCGCTGAAGAATACCCTGCGCCAGGCGCCGGACGTGATCCTGATTGGCGAGGTCCGTGACCGTGAAACCATGAATCACGCCATAGCCTTTGCCGAGACCGGTCACCTTTGTCTCGCTACCCTGCATGCCAACAACGCCAACCAGGCAATGGACCGTATTATCAACTTCTTCCCGGAAGATCGCCGCCCGCAGTTGTTCATGGACCTGTCCATGAACATGAAGGCGTTCCTGGCGCAGCAGCTGATACCGCGCAAGGACGGCAACGGCCGGGTCGTGTGCGTGGAGATCCTGCTCGGTACGCCGCTGGTGCATGACGTGATCCGCAAGGGCGAGATACACAAGCTGAAGGAACTGATGAAGCAGTCAAGCCAGCAGGGCATGGTGACCTACGACCAGGCGCTGTTCACCCTCTACAAGCAGGGCGAGATCAGTTACGACGACGCGTTGCACTATGCCGACTCGGCCAACGAGGTGCGTCTGATGGTCAAGCTGGAAGAGGGCGATGTAGAGACATTCGCCTCGGCCATGGACAACGTGTTCCTGCAGGAGGACTAGCGCAGGAA
>DATKZN010000070.1:0-6973 GCA_035527955.1 Gammaproteobacteria bacterium | reverse complement strand
TCAGGGCCGCTCCCCAGGACATCCCCGCATCCCGACCGGTACTGGTCGTGTCGGTGGGTTGTTATGCGCTGGTGTCGATGCTGACGGCGAGCCTGTCCAGCGGTTTGCACGACGGCATCCGGGTGGCACTGCTGGAACTTGCGCTGCTGGTGATGTTCACGGCCGGCCTGCTGTACCTGTTCAAGCGGCCGGCGCGAATCGGCCAAACCCTGGCGGCCCTGACCGGCAGCGGCAGCCTGCTGGGATTACCGACACTGCTGCTGGTCATGCTGGCCGGATCCGGGCCCGCCGCACCGCTGCCATCAATCACCTGGTTGCTGCTGCTGTTATGGAACCTGCTGGTCAATGCCCATATCATGCGGCATGCCCTGTCGAGTTCGCTGGCCCTCGGTGCGGGCGTGTCGGTACTGTATATTCTGGCAAGCACACAGATTATCCTGGCCGGTTTTCCGCAGCTCGCTGCCCGGTAAACCCCTGAAAGAGTCAGATCGGTCATGCACATTCATATCCTCGGTATTTGCGGAACCTTCATGGGCGGCATCGCGCTGCTGGCGCGTGAGCAGGGTGTCGAGGTCAGCGGCTCGGACGCCAATGTCTACCCGCCGATGAGCACGCAGCTGGCGGCCCAGGGAATCACGCTCGACGAAGGCTACGATCCGGCGCACCTCGAACCGGCGCCGGATTGCGTGGTGATCGGCAATGCGCTCTCGCGCGGCAACCCGGCAGTCGAACAGGTGCTGAACGAGGGCCTGGCATACAGTTCGGGTCCGCAATGGCTGGCGGAACACGTCCTGCAGGGACGCTGGGTGCTGGCCGTGGCCGGTACCCACGGCAAGACCACGACCGCCAGCATGCTGGCGTGGATACTGGAGCATGCCGGCCTGGCGCCCGGTTTTCTGATCGGCGGCGTGCCGTGCAATTTCGGTATCTCCGCCCGCGCCGGCAGTGCGCCTTTTTTCGTGGTCGAGGCGGATGAATACGACACCGCGTTCTTCGACAAGCGTTCCAAGTTCGTGCATTACCGGCCGCGCACGCTGGTACTGAACAACCTCGAATACGACCATGCGGATATCTTTCCTGACCTGGCGGCCATCGAGACCCAGTTTCATCACTTGATCCGTACGGTGCCGGGCAATGGCCTGATCGTCAGCAACGGCGCGGATGCCAATCTCGCGCGCGTGCTGGAACGCGGTTGCTGGACACCCGTGGAGCAGGTCACGGCAGCTGCAGGCACTGCACGCTGGCAGGCGGCGCTGCAGTCAGCGGACGGCAGCCGCTTCGACGTGTTGCTGGACGATAAGGTGGCAGGGACGGTGGACTGGACACAGCTAGGTGCGCACAACGTGCACAATGCACTGGCCGCGATTGCGGCTGCCCGGCATGCCGGCGTACCCGTGGCGCAGGCGGTGGCGGCGCTGGCGGAATTCCAGGGTGTCCGGCGGCGCCTGGAAATACGCGGCACAGCGGCCGGGGTGACTGTCTACGACGACTTCGCACATCATCCGACCGCCATCGCGACCACATTGCAGGGTTTGCGCAAGCGCGTCGGCGCCGAGCGCATCCTGCTGGTGCTGGAGCCACGCTCCAATACCATGCAGATGGGCGTGCACCGGGACACGCTCGGTGCCGCCATGCACGGGGCAGACGCAGTCTGGCTGTACCAGTCGGCACAGCTCGGCTGGTCGCTGGGTGATGTCGCAGGGACGCTGGCGATGCCGGCTGCCGTGCTGTCGTCAATTGATGAGATGGTAAGGGCCGTGATCGCGGCCGCACGCCCCGGCGATCACATCCTGGTCATGAGTAATGGTGGTTTCGGCGGGATTCACGACAAGCTGCTGGCGGCCTTGCAGGAAATGCAAACTGCGTGAGGCAATGTAAACGGCAGTCGCAGGACCGCCGTTTGGTGTTGCTTGTCTTCTGTCCGGGCGGCATTGCCCGGCAGCCGCATATCGCGTTTTTCTGCGCTGGCTGAAGCCGACCCGCGACAGGCCAGCACCAGGCAGGGCTGTGACCGAAGGTTTCAGTACGCTGGCCTGCTGCGAGCAGATCCTGGTGCACCCTTGCTCCTGATCGCGACGCCAAAAGTTTTATACTTTTTATGGATTGTCCCGCAGGTCAGCGAAGCCGCCGGGAAGGGTTTGCCTGTTCCCATTGCATGAGACAGGCGGGTAGATAGCAGGCACAAAACGGCAGATGTCCGCCTGGGTCAGCTTGCTGGTACTGAACGAAGCCACGATGGTCCCGGTGTTGGCAAGACATTGACCTGTCTTCCTGACCATGGGTGGGGCATGAGCTATGCCGGATTGGGGAGTATCGGCGCGTGCGCACGGAACTAATTGGATCAATTTTTATAATAAACCGGGTGATTTGCTGCGGGCCGGTTGTTCACCGGTCTTGCCGGAAAGGCGTAAACTGCTGTCTGTATAAAATTATGACAGTGCCTGGCTATTCTAGCTTGATGATTTGTATATGGTTACTGCTGACGGCCGGGTCAACTTATTACAGACATTGATGTCATGGCATTGCAATGCGACGGTAGTTTGCGTACTGGATGTAAATTATCTTGACACCCGTCATTTTGAATGATAATCGATTTAATTCAATATCTTATTTGTTTGTCACAAGGAGCCCCGCCAATGGATGACATGCACGTTGACGCCCTGCTTCGGTCAGTCGTGGCGAGCTCCGCGGGGCAGCTTCACCCGTGACCATGACTGTCGGCTTTTACGGTTACCTTGGTGCAGCGCTTGGCTTCGGCTTTTTTACCGTGCTGTTGCTATTCAGCTGGCGCAGCAGCGATCAGGTCAAATTATTGACAGCTGCCGTGTTTAGTACCGCGGTATGGGCGATGCTCGCAATGGCTGTGGCTCTCGATGACCGATACCCATCAGCGGGATACCAGGTGTTCGAGGTCTTGCGCTATGTCTTCTGGTATCTGTTTCTGCTCAAGCTGTTCGAGCCGGCAGCTCGGCAAATTGTCGGGCATTCCTTTCTGCAGCGCCATGCGCGTACGGTAGTTGTGGGATCTGGCCTGCTGGTCATCCTGCTCGAGATGACAGTCCGGTATGTGCCGCGAATAACCGGCGCATATGACGTCTCGGCACCCGGATTCGCGGGGCATATATTGCTGTCGATTATCGGACTGTCGATCATCGAGCAGCTGTATCGCAATCTTGCGGTGAGTCACCGGTACATTTTCAAGTACCTGTTCATCGGGGCCGGGGTGATTTTCGCGTTCGATTTATACCTGTACACCAACGCCCTGATATTCATGGATATTAATCGCGAGCTATGGGAGGCGCGCGGCTTCATCAATCTGTTCACGGTGCCTCTGCTCGTGCTGTCCGCCACCCGTAACAAGGACAGGTCGCCGAATATTTTCATCTCGCGCGATATCGTGCTGCATGCCACGGCCGTCGTCGGCAGCGGGTTGTACCTGCTGATGATGGTAGTGGCCGGTTATTACCTGCAGGAATATGGCGGCAGCTGGGGACATGTCGTCAAATTTACCTTCCTGACACTGGCAGCGATTTTTCTGGTCGCCGTGCTGTTCTCCATGCAGATACGGCGCCAGTTACGGGTATTTCTTGGCAAGCACTTTTATCGCAACAAATACGACTATCGCCGTGAATGGCTGTCGCTGACCCGTGCGCTGAGCAAGACCGACCGGGAAACCGGCAGCTATGAGACCATCATCCGGGCGCTTGGGCAGCTTGTCGATGCGCGCGCGGGGTCGCTGTGGTTGCGCGACGAGCGCGGCGAGTATTCCTGTGCGGCAAACTGGGGATCGCCGCGTATAGACACTACAGAACCTGCCGATTCAAGTCTGGTTCGATTTCTTGACGAAACTGGTTACGTAATCAACCTGCAGGAGCTGGCAACACAACCGGATCAATACAGGGGGTTGAAGCTGCCAGCATGGCTGGCTGACATCGGGCAGGGTTGGTTGATCGTACCGCTGCCCGGGACGGAATCCATGCTGGGTTTCGTGGTGCTGGCAAGACCCCTGGTTGCCAGGGAGGTGAACTGGGAAGACCGGGATCTGCTGAAGACAGCAGCACGCCAGGTGGCAGGTCACCTGGTCATCATCATGACTACGGACGCGTTGGCGCAGGCGAAACAGTTCGAGGTATTCAATCGTCTATCCTCCTACATGGTGCATGATCTGAAGAATATTGCCGCCGGCCTGGAGATGGTCGCCGTGAACGCGGTACGGCACCGGGACAACCCGGCCTTTCTGGTGGATGCATTTGACTCGGTATCGACGGCTGCCGCGGATATCAAGCGCCTGCTCGAGCAGCTGCGCAGCAAGCAGGTGCCGGCCGGGAAAAGTGTGCTGATCGACATGCCGGATTTACTGCAGTCCGTGGTGGCAAGGCGCTCCGGCAGTGATCCTGTTCCGGCTCTCGAGCCAGCAGCGGGAATTTGCCAGGTGACGACCAACAGACAGCGCCTGGAGAATGTGCTCTTGCACCTGGTTGAAAATGCCCAGCAGGCGACCACACCGGCCGGGCATGTGACGCTTGGCCTGCGGCTGCAGGGGCCGGTCTGCGTGGTCGATATCACGGACGACGGGCACGGGATGGATACCGATTTCATTCGCAACCGGCTGTTCAAGCCGTTCGATACCACCAGGGGCAATGCCGGCATGGGCATCGGCATGTATGAAAGTCGCGAGTTTATCCGCGAGCTCGGCGGCGAGATCCATGTGAACAGTGTGCCGGGCGAGGGAACCGTGGTCTCGTTGCATTTGCCAGTAACGCCGGGCAGTCGGGACCCGTTGCCTGTGCCGGCATGACGCCGGCGAGCAGATGACAGCACCACGGGAATTCCGGGTGTATTACACAGGATACTGACATGAACGATAAAAATCTGAAACCCCTGCTGGTCGTGGAGGACAATCCATCGCTGCAGAAGCAGCTAAAATGGGCTTTCAATGGTTACGAGGTCCATGTCGCGGATACGCGTGAATCGGCCATCGAACAGTTAAAGCGCTACCGGCCACACGTAGTCACTCTCGACCTGGGCTTGCCACCGGATACTGCCAATGCTTCAGAAGGAATTGCAGCACTGGAGCAGATATTGCAGCTAGCTCCGCATACCAAGGTTATCGTGGTGACCGGTAATGACGCCCAGGCGGTCGCCCTGAAGACGGTGTCACTGGGAGCCTATGACTTCTATCAGAAACCGGTCAATCCCGAAGTGCTGGCGCTGATGGTCGATCGCGCCAGCAAGCTTTACGACCTGGAAGCCGAGAACCGGCGGCTGCTTGCCGAGCGTTCAGGCAACGCGCTCGACGGCATTATCTATGCCAGCGCCGAGATGCAGGAGGTGTGCCGGATGATCGAAAAGGTCGCACCGACCAATGTGACCACGCTGATTACCGGCGAGAGTGGTACCGGGAAGGAACTGGTTGCGCGCGCCCTGCATGGTCTGAGCTCGCGTCGCAGTGGCCCGTTCGTGGCAGTAAACTGCGCGGCCATACCGGAAACCCTGCTGGAAAGCGAGTTGTTCGGTTATGAAAAAGGCGCATTCACCGGCGCTGTACGACAGAATCCGGGCAAGATCGAGTATGCCAGTGGCGGCACCTTTTTCCTCGATGAAATCGGCGATATGCCGATGTCGCTGCAGTCCAAGATGCTGCGCTTCCTGCAGGACCACGAAGTCGAACGACTCGGCGGCCACAAACAGATACCGGTCGATGTGCGTGTCCTTTGCGCCACACATCGTGATCTGAAGGACCTGATCAGGACCGGCGCGTTTCGCGAGGATCTCTACTATCGCATCAGTGAGATTGTCATCCACATCCCGGCGTTGCGGGAACGCCCCGCCGATCGCCTGTTGCTGGCGCGCAGCTTCCTGGAAAAATATGCTCGTGAAAATGGCCGCCGCTTTCGCGGTTTCAGCGGACAGGCATGCGAACAGATCGAGGCCTACGGCTGGCCCGGCAACGTGCGTGAAATGGAAAACCGCATCAAGCGCTCGGTTGTTATGGCGGAGGGCAACACGATAATCGCGCAGGATCTGGGGCTGCAGGATGATGCAGGTACAGCACTGTCACTGAGCTTGCGCGCGGCGCGTGAAGAGGCGGAACGAAAGGTTATCCAGCGTGCGCTGGATATCAACAACTACAATATGTCCCATTCTGCCGAGGCGCTCGGGATCAGCCGGCCATCGCTGTATAACCTGATGAAAAAGCTGGACATGGAAGGCATTGACAGAAGCTGAGAGTGACGGTTTGCCTGATCAGGGCGGGTAGTCCGCGACTGTTTGGAGGGTGCGGACCTGCCACTGCCTGGCGGCTATAGCCTGGTTATGAATAACGGGCCTTCGGTGCTATTCACGAGAGCCTGCTGAGAAGATTGCAGAAAACCCCCGCTGCCCCGGTAGCGGGTCAGGCGGCGGGGTTGCGTGATGTTGCGGTTCTGCTGTTGCAGGTCATGCCAGTGTCGGCGGGCCGGTTCACCTTCTAAGAGTATAACCAATGCCGGCATATACTCTAAACTCATCATATTCTGCAGTTGGTTGCGTGCTGTCTCTCTCTTCGTATGCAAGATTAAACCTGCAGCTTAACTTTCTGGACAGGTTGTAGCGCAGGTTTCCACCAATTAAATAGTCTTTATTGGTTTGCCCGATATCCGTCTGCTTGGTCTGAACATATTGTCCGATTAGCCCCGTGGTTATGAGCGGCGATACATTATAGGATATCTCTGCTCCATAGTCCTGAACCTTCCGGTCATCCAGTTCTTCCTTGTAATCCAGATCACGGAACTCGCTCCAGGCGCGCGTATTGAAGGTGGAATCCCGCCTGTTATATTCGAGCCTCATGACATTGTCACGAAAGATATCGCTCGATGACTGCACATTCATGTAATCACCATGCTCGGGGTTGATTGCCGCACCAAGAAAATCACTGCTGGCATCCGTAAGGTTTGATGCCAGATATGCCTGCACACTGGATCTGCCTGTCAGG
>DATKZN010000069.1:0-11256 GCA_035527955.1 Gammaproteobacteria bacterium | reverse complement strand
CCTACCTCCAACAGACGGTGTAGGATGCACGCCGCCCACCGTTGTCGGTGCGTAAAACGCACCCTACATCTTCATCCCACGTCTCACGTCTCACGTCTCACGTCTCACGTCTCACGCCTCGTGTATTTAATTTTTCCGTGTTCTTCCGTGTGCTTCCGTGGCCATTATCTATCGCGCATAAGATGCGCTCCTACAATAATAGACACATCCTTAAAAGCGATACGAACACGGCAATGAAGAGCGGGTATTTTTTACAGCGCCTGCCCCAATGCGAAATGCAGGCTAGATCACCCTGGAGAAGGATTTTTTCTCCGGCCGGCCCTGCAGGTAGCTGTCGAATACCATGCAGATATTCCTGATCAGCAGGCGCCCGGCCGGTAGCACCCTGATCGCCTGCGCGTCGACGGTCAGCAGGCCGTCATCCTGCATGGCCTCGAGCTGCCCGATTCCGTTACTGAAATAGTCATTGAACGTGATTTGATATTTTTCCTCGATGACGCGGATATCCAGGTAAAAATGACAAATAAGGTCAGTGATGACATTCCTTCTGAGCACATCGTCCGCACTGAGCACCACGCCCCGGTACACCGGCAGGTGCCCGTTGTCGATGCGTTCGTGATACGCCTCCAGGGTTTTCACATTCTGCGCATAGGTATTGCCGACGCTGCCGATCGAGGTGATGCCCATGGCGACCAGGTCACACCCGGCATGGGTCGAATAGCCCTGGAAATTCCGGTACAGCCTGCCCTCCTGCTGGGCCCGGGCCAGTTCGTCATCGGGCCTGGCGAAATGATCCATGCCGATATAGACATACCCCGCGCCGGTCAGGCGTTCGATGGTGAGCTGAAGAATCTCCAGCTTCTCGGCAGGCGTCGGCAGGTCCGTCTCGATGATGCGCCGCTGCGGCTTGAACAGGTGCGGCATATGCGCGTAGTTGAATACGGACAACCGGTCCGGCCCGAACTCGATCACGCGATCCAGCGTCCGCGCAAAGGATTCCACGCTCTGGAACGGCAGGCCATAGATCAGGTCGGTGTTGATGGACTTGAAACCCTGCGCACGCGCCGCGTCCATGATGGCGAGCGTCTGCTCCTCGGGCTGCAGCCGGTTGACCGCCCGCTGCACACGCTCCTCGAGATCCTGCACACCCAGGCTGATGCGGTTGAAACCGATACCGCGCAGCAGCACGATGGTCTCCGCATCGGCCTCCCTGGGATCCACCTCGATTGAATACTCGCCGGTGTCATCGTCGCGCAGATTGAAATGCCTGGCCGTCACCCGCATGAGCTCGGTCATTTGTTCGTGGCTCAGGAAGGTCGGTGTACCCCCGCCCCAGTGCAGCTGGTCGACACGACGGTCGTTACTGAACAGCTCGCCCTGCATGGCGATTTCCCGGTGCAGGTCCTGCAAATAGGGCAGCGCATGTGCCCGGTTCTTGGTCACCACCTTGTTGCAGGCGCAGTAGAAGCACAGGCGCGCGCAGAATGGAATATGAAAATACAGCGACAGGGGCCGGCCGCTGTCATTGGTGGCCAGCGCGTGAGTCCGGTACTCGGCCTCGGTGAAACCCTCGTGAAACTGAACCGCCGTGGGATAGGAGGTGTAACGCGGGCCGGCGTAGTCATAACGCCTGATCAGGTCGGCATCGAACGAGACTTTCTGTTCCATATTACTGCTCGCTAACCATGGTTGTGCTGGCTACAGACCGGAACATGACTCGCGGATAGCCGAAGTTAACGGTGTCCGCAACACGCACGGGTAACCAGTCGTTCAGAACGGGACGTACGTTTACACATTACACGATTTCGAGACCAGCGGACCACTCCCCGGATCAAGCCTGGTCATCCAGGGATAGCCGGACCGTGCCGGCGCAGCCTGTGAAATGCAAACCGGATGTAACGTTCCAGCTGCTGTGATAACTATAAATAACAAATATTTATTGTATATTTATGATTTTTTACTTGACGTCCCGCCATCGCCTGGTACGCTGGCGGCATGCATCCTGCCAGCCGCTTCACACCCTGCCTGGCAGGCTGATCCTCAAGGGAATCCCGGATTTAAGCAGTGTTGCCCCAGGGGGGGCAGCGACAGCCGCCAGGTCGAGGTGGCAGATTGCGCAAGGTGCGGTCTTTGTTGCCTGCTGCGCAACCGCCGGATTGGCCTGTTACTCAGGACGGTCGCGCGAATGCGCCGAGATATCGTGCAGGATACCGGTGAACTTGCGCCGCCCCTGCAGGGAAAATTCGCCGATGGACAGGTACAGGGGCAGGGTCTTCCCGTTCTGGTGCAGGCCGACGACCTTGCGCCCGATGCCGATGATATGTGCTTCCCCTCCAGCCATGTAGCGTCGCAGATAATCATCATGGTGTCCCCGGTACGGTTCGGGCATCAACAGCTTGATATTCTGGCCATGGAGTTCGTCGGCCGTATAGCCGAACAGGCGTTCCGTGGCAGGATTTGAATATTCCACGCTGCCATCCTGGTCGATGATCAGGACGGCGTCCGGCACCGCCTCGAACAGGCTCCGGAAACGTTTGCCCTGCATCTCGAGCTCCGTTACCTGCTGCTCGATACGACCGGCCATGCTGGCAAAGGCCTGCGCCAGCTGGCCCACCTCATCCTGCCTGCTCTGCTCGGGCAATTGCGGGGGGCGGCCCGGTGCGTAGCGGCTGACTTCACGCGTGACCCGTTCCAGTGGCGCGATAAATACCCGCACCATCCAGACCACCACGAGGGCACCGATCAGTATGAACGGGATCATGAGTGCCGCATTCCGGCGCCGGGCCTGGTTCACATCCGCGAGGATGAGCGCGCGTGGCATGGTCAGGGCAATCATCAGGTCGTTGCCGCCGGTTGTCTCCAGCGGCAAGCGGCTGACGTAGGCCACTACCGGCGGCTCCTCGGCACCCGCAGGCGAAACGTCCTCCAGCACCACACCGGTACCGGCCTTCAGCTGAAACACCGCCTCGGTGAAGTCATCCTGGATCTGAAAGCGCCGGTCACGCTCGAAACCGAAGGTCTTGATCGGGTCGGGGTGATAAAGATAGTCACCCACATGATTCGCGATGTAGAGCGTGAGGTCGGGTGTAACCATCTCCCGCGCCGCATCGAATACCCGGCGTATATCCAGATTGATAATTACAATAGCGAAGGGTGTGCCATCCTTGCCCGCGACGGCCAATCCGGCACGCAATACCGGCTGCGCGGGTTCGACGATCTGACCATGTTCCCGGTTCAGGTCGATTTCAGACCAGGACAGCTCGCCTGGCGGCTTGTCCAGTATCTGCAGAAAGTATTCACGCTCGGTCTTGGGCTGCAATGCGTCTTCGGGCACACGCCGGACCTGCCCGTCCACCTGGTCGACACGCACCAGTTCCCTGCCCTCATCGGCCGCCCCGATCAGGCGGAGCTGCACATACCAGGGGTGATTGTTGAGCAGGGCTGCAAATACCTCCTGCAGTCGGGCCCTGGCCGGTGCGGCAGTGGCGGCCTCAGTGGCATCTGCCGCGCCGCTGTCCATGGCGTTCACCACGGTATACACCGCCGGACTGCGCACCAGGAATTCGATATCGCGCCGCACAAACTCGAAAATATCCTGCAAGCGGATCGACACGACCTTGCTTTCCTGGGCCAGCCGCGCCGTGGATGCATTGATCAGCAGGTGGGTACCCGACTGGGTAACCGCGATACCCATGAGGATGGCACTCGTGGCCACGATAATGACCAGTACTGTCGACAGTCGGGTTGCAATTCGCCGGTGCATGGTAGTGTTACCCGGTCATGAGTCGTTGCATGGAAAACATGCGCTGTAGTTATACAGGCATGCGGCCCCGGCAGCCAGTGTTCGCCTGCATGAACCAGGTACATGGCACGCATGCCCTCGACCCTCGCAGCGAGGCAGGCCCCGGGCACCGGACATCATGAAACAGGCTCATTGCCCACCAGCGGGACGAAGGCGACACCGAGGATGTCTTTCTGGTGCAGCGTACCGTCCGCGTCTTTCTGCACCAGCATCAACTCCTGGTGGCCGTATATTTCCCCGACCGGGATGACCAGCCTGCCACCGGGCGCTAGCTGTTCGACCAGCGCCGGCGGAATGAAGGGTGCCGCCGCGGTCACGATGATGCCGTCGTAGGGCGCATGCTCGGGCCAGCCCGCGTAACCATCGCCGATGCGCGTCTCGATATTGTGGTAACCGAGTGACTCCAGACGGCGCGCAGCCGCCTCGCCCAGCTCCCGTACACGCTCCACGGTATAGACGCGCTCGCACAGGCGGGACAGGATGGCGGCCTGGTAGCCGGAACCGGTACCGATCTCGAGGATGCGGTGTCCGGCCCCGGGCCGCAGCAGGTCGGTCATCAGCGCCACGATGTAGGGTTGTGAAATGGTCTGACCATGACCGATCGGCAGCGGACCGTTGTCGAAGGCCGCCTTGCGCAGGTTGTCGGGTACGAACCGGTCACGCGGCACCTCGGCAATGGCTTGCATCACGCGCGGGTCGAGGGCCTTGCGGCCGATAAGATGCTGCGTGTAACGCACCTCGGCCTCGATATCACTGATCATGTCATGCTGCTTCATCGTCATACCCTGCAAGCCCTGCCGCCTTCCCGGCTACCGTACCTGCGTCCGCGCCGGTACGTCAATGCCGGCGCGGGGCTTGTTGATGTCCGCCATTTCCATACACTTGGCTGACCCGAACCCGCAAGCTGCCCCCCCCATGAACAGCACAGGTAACGATCCCGCCAACGAACCGCAGCCGGCGCTGCGGCGTTCTCTGTCGCTGTCGCTGGTGACCTTCTACGGTCTGGGCAATATCCTTGGCGCCGGCGTCTACGTGCTGATCGGCAAGGTCGCCGCCTATGCGGGTTACCAGGCGCCGCTGTCCTTCCTGCTGGCATCGCTGCTGGCGGGGTTTACGGCGTTCAGCTATGCCGAACTATCGGCACGCTACCCGTTCAGCGCCGGTGAAGTCATCTTTATCCAGCATGGCCTGGGCATCCGCCCGCTTGCTGTCCTGACCGGGCTGCTGATCATCATGGCCGGCATCGTATCGTCCGCCACCATCGCGCGCGGCTTCACCGGCTACCTGCAGGTGTTTACCCCGTTTCCGGAGCTGCCGGCGATCGTGCTGCTGGTGACCTGCCTGGGTGCGCTTGCCGCCTGGGGCATCACCCAGTCCATCCTGATCGCGGCCGTGATGACGGTGGTGGAAATCGCCGGCCTGCTGCTGATCCTGTGGGTCGCGCGACCGGATTCCACGACCCTGCTCAACACCCTGTCGGCGCTGGCGTCACCCGTGGATGCCGGCAGCGCGCGGGGCATCTTTCTCGGTGCATTCCTCGCCTTCTACGCCTTTCTCGGTTTTGAAGACATGGTCAATGTCGCGGAAGAGGTTCGGCAGCCGCAGCGCAACCTGCCGCGCGCGATCCTGTTTGCACTGGGCATTTCGACGCTGCTGTATTTTGCCGTGGCCGTGGTCGCGGTGAGCGCGGTCACACCCGCGCAGCTGGCCGCTTCGGATGCACCGCTGGCCTACATCTATCAGCAGGCAAGCCAGGCGGATCCGCTACTGATCGCGGCGATCAGCATGGTCGCCGTGGTCAATGGCGCACTGATCCAGATCATCATGGCCTCGCGCGTCTGCTACGGCATGGGCAGCCGGGGCTGGGCACCGGCCTGGCTGGCGCGGGTGCACCCGGCCACGCGCACCCCCGTGCTTGCCACCGGACTGATGACACTGCTCGTCATGCTCATGGCGCTCTGGCTGCCACTGGAAAGCCTGGCCCGCGCCACCAGTTTCTTCATCCTGCTGGTATTCGTACTGGTCAACCTGTCACTGTATCGCATCAAGCGCCGCGCCGACGACAGCTACCAGGGCTTCTCCGTTTACCGCTGGGTGCCCGTGGTCGGGGCGGCAGGCGCGCTGGCATTCATTGCCTTGCAGCTTGTCAGCAGCCTGACCGTTTCCGTGTGAGCACCGGCAGGAAATACCTGCTGGCAGGAATGTTCTGTCCTGGACCCCGCGGCGCTGACCCGGCCGTCACCGCTCCCGACCCGCAATAAACATACTGCGGGCACAAAATTAGCAGTAGAATATCCGGAAATACTTACCCTTCATCAGACACACACAGCAGGCGGTACACCCCGAATGACCAACTCCACAACCGGCCTCACCAGCCAGCGCAAAACCAAGATCGTCGCCACCATCGGACCGGCATGCAGCTCGCTGGATAAACTCGCTGCCATGATCCGGGCCGGCATGAACGTGGCGCGCCTGAACCTCTCGCATGGCAGCCTGGACACGCACCGGGAACAGATCGTGCTGCTGCGCGAGGCAGCCGAACAGGTCGGCATCAACATCGCCATCATGATCGACACCCGCGGCATCGAGATCCGCACCGGCATACTGGATGGCGGGCCGGTCGAGCTGCTGTCGGGCGCCAGTTTTATCCTGTCCACGGAGAAGCGTACCGGCGATGCCAGCGGCGTGTCGGTAACCTACCGAAAGCTGGCCGAGGAAGTCAGTGCCGGCACTCAGATCCTGATCGATGACGGCGCCATCGAGGTGGTGGTAACAGCCGTCAACGGCAACGCCATCAACTGCCGGGTCATCCACGGCGGCTGGCTGGGCAACAGCAAGAGCGTGAACCTGCCCGAGACCCGGCTGGCGCTGAGCGCCGTCAGCCCGGAAAACCGCGAGGATGTGGTGAGGGAACTGGGGTTCGCGGCCGAAAACGATGTCGATTACATCGCCGCCTCCTTCATCCAGTCCGCCGACGACATCTACAAGATGCGCGAAATCCTCATCGAGAAAGGCGTGAACATTCCCATCATCGCCAAGATCGAGAACAAGGCCGGCGTCGCCAACCTGCAGGAAATCGTGAGCGCCGCGGACGGTATCATGGTGGCGCGCGGCGACATGGGTGTGGAACTGCCGCTGGCCGATGTCCCCGCGACGCAGAAGCTCATCATTCGCACCACCGTGGCCGAAGGCAAACCCGTTATCACCGCCACGCAGATGCTGGCCTCCATGGAACATAACCCGAAGCCGACCCGGGCCGAGGCCAGCGACGTCGCCAATGCCATCCTGGACGGCACCTCGGCCGTCATGCTGTCGGGTGAAACCGCCGTCGGCAAGTACCCGGTCGAGGCCGTCATCACCATGGCCACCATCGCGCGGCGCGCGGAGGCCTCGCTGGGTGATTACGGCTACCTGCAGCGCATCAAGCCGAATCCCTCGAACGTGGTGACCGAGGCCGTCAGCCAGGCCGCGGTCAGCATGTCCACGCACCTCAAGGCAGCGGCAATCATCAGCCTGACCGAGACCGGCTTCACCTCGCGACTGATCTCGAAATACCGCCCGGACATTCCCATTCTCGCCATTACCTCGTCCACCCGGGTGGCACGCAAGCTGGCCATGAACTGGGGCGTCATCCCCATCCTCTACAACGGCGAACCCGGTGACCGCGCACGTCTCGACTTCGCCATCGAACAGGGCAAGGCGCTGGGCTACCTGCAGGCCGGTGACATCGTGGTGTCGACTGCCGGTCACCACCAGCAGGCCGGCGGCACCGACCTGATCCGGGTTATCACGCTGGGTAGCTAGCCGGCATTACTCACCGGGCAGCGACTTCAGGACCTGACCTCCGCTGATTATGCGCGCAACTCTCGTCGGCCTGACAGGACTGCCGACACTCACAGCGATGTGTTGTGCAGCGTCCGGCCGCGATTTTCGTAACGGGTCTGGCAGGGTACGCAGCGCTGCACCGTCGGGGCCGCCCGCAGACGCTGGAGGTCGATCGCCTCGCCACAATCCGTACAGACCCCGTAACTGCCTTGCGCGATATGTAGCAAGGCGGCGTCGATAGCGCGGATTTCAGCGATATGCCGATCGATACCGGCCAATGCCACATCGACCAGCAAGTCCGCCAGCGCGACCTCCTCGTTGTCGTGGACCTCTCCGGCGAGTTCCGCATGGCTTTGCTGGTCCGATTGCAACAGGGCCTGGCGAACCTGTTCGCGCTCCTCCAGGAAACGCTGTTTCAGGATCGTCCTGAATTCACTGGTCTGATGTTGTGTCAGCATGACTGTCTCCCAGGTTATGTCAGTCTTCGCCTTCCCGCGGCGTCTCTTCCCACTCATCCGCTTCGTCGGCGATCAACGCCTCGTTGCCGACGGTATGTCCGAGTTCCTGCTGCGGCGCACGCCAGTCCGCGGCGCTGGTGTCGGTGATCTCCGTGCCGAGATCGTCGCGTTCGGCGATATCGAGCGCACCGGCCCAGTTCTCCGGCGCCTCCGCCGTTTCGATGTCGAGCTCGTACCATGCATCCGGGTCAATGGCCTCGATAGTGCCATCGAAATGCTGGATTTCGATAACGCCGTCGGCGTCCTCGATGGCGACGACGCAGAATTCCTGCCCCTTGTCGAGGTGCCGGTACCAGTTACCCAGCACCGGATCGATGTCTGTTGTCATGTCGTTCATCCTCTGTCGCGTGTGCTGCGAATAAAAATGCTGTGCAAGCCAACGGCTTGCGCAACCGCCCGGTTAGAGCCGTGCATAGCGCATCGGCAGTCAACTGCCATTGTGGACGGTGCTGTGCAGGACGCAATGACAAGCATCAATAAAATGCCTGACTCTGTACCGACGACACTGCATAGCAGCTGACTGGTCCCTGGCCGGAGAGTCCGGTGTGCATGACGTGATGCGGGTCGTCCGCAGGCAACACGGGCGCTGCTACGCGACATGACCTGTCAGGGCAGGCCGGCCCATCGCACCGCCGGCGCGTGCCGGCGCGGCAGCTATGCCCTTTATGTCCCGTCATCGCTGTCATGGACTAGCGCAGCGCCTGGCGCGCCAGCCACATGCCGGGGAACATCGGCAGCCACAGGGTAAAGCCACGCAGCAGCAGCGTCGCGGTCAGCGCCGCCTCGATGGGCACGCCCAGCACGCCGAGCATGCTGACACAGGTAAGCTCGAATGTGCCCAGCCCGAGGGGAATCGGCCCGACGGTGGCGACCATGGAAGCCAGCACGAAGCTCGGGAATGCAATCCAGAACGATACGGGGTTGCCCACCACCTGCAGCATGACCCATAGGGTGGCAGCGTCCAGCACGAAAACCGAGCCATGACACAGCATCGTGGCAAGCACCAGCGCCGGGCTGCGCAGCAGTTCGCCAGGGGCATGCGCGATGGCATCCATCAGTTCGGCGAGGCCCGGGACCCGCAGCAGCGGCGCGGGCAATTCCCGTTTTGCCACGCTGCGCAGCCACAGGGCGCCCGCGGGGATACCCACCGCAATCAGCGCGAATACGGTTACTGCCACAATGATCCAGATATGCAGGACATGATAGGAATACAGCAGCAATACCGTCACCAGGACGGCGATCAGGTAGGCCGCGTAAAAGGACATCAGGCTCAGGAGCAGTGTCGCCATGCACACCTGCGCAGGGACGCCGCGTCGGCTCAGGGCCGTGATTAAAAACGCCGTGCCACTCATACCGCCACTGGGCATCGCCTGATCGGAAAATAACTTGCCGATACCGAGCGGCACCAGCGACAGGAGTGAATGTCGCTGTCCCGACCGCCTGAGCGCCAGATACCATACGCTGGCCACGCTGAGGTAGGTGGACAGCTGCAGCAACGCTGCCAGGACCAGCCAGGCCGGTTCTGCCTGGCGGACCAGCCTGACGAAATGCTCGAGCTCGCCATAGTGGGTAACCAGCAGGATCAGCCCGGACAACAGCAACAGGCCGACGAACCAGGCCCGGAACCGGTGCCAGGCTGACTTCACGGAACGCTGACTGTTCACTGGCTCAATCACCCGACCCCTTGCCGCCGAAACGCCTGTAAAAGGCACGCCTGGTGAATTCGGACACCACCCGGTAAAACCCGGTGATGGCCAGCATGGCGGCCAGTACCGGCAGCGGCACGAAGTCGAAGACCCGGCCGAACGGCAGGTAAGGCAGCGCCAGGATGAGCAATACCCTGCCGGTAATGAAGCGTTGCACCTGGATACCGACTGCTTCGGCCACGTGACGTGCGATGTGCTGGTTGTCGCCGCACATGATCTGAGCCTCACCCCGAGCCGGCGCAGTTCGGCCAGGGTTGCCTGACGCCTTCCTCCAGCGGATCGAAAAACAGCAGGAAGTCGACAAACACCATACCCTGCTCGTCCTGGCGCGTGTTGCGATCGGCCGGTTCCACGTACTTTTGTGCGACACCGGGCACGCGGTTACCCTCTGCGCTCCAGGCTGTAAAGCGCCGCAGGATATCCCGGGAACGGTCTTCGTCAAGCGGCACGCTTGTCGTGCCAGACTGCACACCGTCACAGACCTCAAGTACATTTTGCAGGGCTCCCTTGCAGACCATGACCTCTGCCCCGCCCTGTTCCTGACGCGCCATAATACCGAAATGCTTGCGAATGAAATCATAGGGAATCTCATCCAGCTTCCGATAAACCGGTTTCACAAGCTGCTGTACAGGGACATGCCCGATGACGTTAGCAGTGGTCACCATACCCTGCGCGCAAAACCCGGTAACTATTCATGGATACCACCTGCAACGTTCTTTTTCAGGCCCCGATTGCCGCATAATTCAGGAATTCGCCACCCGCAGGGTACACTGTCTATATGAAATACTCGAAACCGGTTCTGGGGTTTGCCGCCTACAGCGGCACCGGCAAGACCACCCTGTTGAAACAACTGATCCCGCTACTGGCGGATCGGGGTGTGCGTGTCGGCGTCATAAAGCATGCTCACCATAACTTCGATATCGACAAGCCGGGCAAGGACAGTTATGAACTGCGCAAGGCCGGCGCCCGGCAGATGCTGGTGGCCTCGGACCGGCGCTGGGCCCTGATGACGGAAAACGACAGTGTCGGCGACCCGGTGCTGGATGACCTGGTCAGACGGCTGGACCCGGACAGCATCGACCTGGTACTGGTCGAGGGCTTCAAGCATGTGCCCTACACACGCATCGAGTTACACCGGCCAGCGCTGGGACATCCACTCCTGTATCCGGAAAATGACAGCATCATCGCAGTGGCCACGGATACAGCAATCGTTACCGGCGATTTGCCGCTGCTGGACATAAACAATGCCGCCGGGGTGACCGATTTTATTTTGCTTTGGCTGGGAAAACAGTAGCCGAAGCAGCACGATGATCCCGCAGGCCGGATGCACAGATTTCAGGGAACGGCAAAAACCGGAGCTGCTCAGCCCTTTTCCAGCACCCGCGGCATCAGTTCCACCAGGTTG
>DATKZN010000068.1:0-8936 GCA_035527955.1 Gammaproteobacteria bacterium | reverse complement strand
CCCGGCATGTCGAGGAGACGAAGCTGTCCGATGTCATACTGATCGATTCGGCCGGCACTCATGCCTATCATGTCGGCGAGCCGCCGGACAGCCGGGCGAGCGCCGCCGCGCTGCGTCGCGGCATCGACCTGTCCGGTCAGAAGGCACGCCGGGTGCAGGAGGTGGATTTTCAGAAATTCGATTATGTGCTGGCAATGGACCAGAGCAATTACGAGGCTCTCGCGAGCCTGTGCCTGCCTGAACAGCGTTCCAGGCTGCACCTGTTCCTGGATTTCGCCCCCGAACTGGGTACCCGTGACGTTCCCGATCCCTACTATGGCGGCACTACCGGCTTCGAACGGGTGCTGGACCTGATCGATGCGGCGTCACGCGGCTTACTGGCGAACATCCGCAAGCAGCACGGAATCTGAACCCCGGCCGTTATTCAGCGGCCACCTTTTCCTTGGGTTGTTCCGGAGGCGAGCCGGAATCGCCGCTGTCGCTGTGTGTGGCCGGTGGTTTCGGCTGCGACTGTTCCCTGGCTGCGGGTGCGTCGCCGGCCGGTTTTTTTGCCGCCTCGGTTGCCGGTGATGTGGCGACAGCAGCAGCGGTGCTGGTCCCGGATGTCTCGCGCGTGTTGGCACTGCCAGTGGCGGCCACTGTATTGCCCGCTGTGCGCTTGCCATCGGCGGCGCCGGTTGTCGTCGTTTCCTTCGGGGCACTCGCCGCAGACGCGTCGCCCGATTCGGTCATGTTACCTGCAGTGTCCGCTACGTTATCCTGGGTGCGGTTTTGTCCGCTGCGCCGGCGCCCGCCGCGGCGTCCGCGCCGGGGACTGCGTCGCTGGCTCGTCTGGCTGTCGTCCTGCGCGGGACTGCCTGGCTCTGCGGCTTGTACATCCGGCTTGACTGCAGGTTGCGCAGTTTTCCGGGTGTCGCCCTGGCGTGCCTGGGCGGTCTTGCCCTGGCGGGTGGTGCGGTTACCCGGACGTTCATCCTGCCGCCGGCCGGTACTGCGCCGGCTGCTGGTGCTGCGATTGCCATCGCGGCCGCCCTCACGCTGACGTGTGACCGGGCGGCTGCGTTCCATTTCGCGCTGGCCGCCTTGCTTCGGCTGTTCCGTATCACCGCTGCTACCGAACAGGCTGCCGAACACCCGTTTCAGCAGGCCGGGTTTCGCGTCTGCCCCGGCTGCAGCCGGTACCGGAGTGGGAGCGGGAGCAGGTGCGGGGGCCGGCGGCGCCACGGCCCGCACGGCGGGTACTTCCGCTTCCGCCCGTACATCCTCGAACGGCGCCTGAGCCTCGACGTCCTCGCGCGTCAACGCCAGGTCGTAACTGGCCTGCTGCCGTCCGGTGCCGACCTCGTCGGCGCGGATACGCTGGATATCGAAATTCGGTGTTTCCAGTGCCGGCGTCGGGATCAGCATGACAGCGATCTTGTGACGCGCTTCCAGCATCGCCAGCAGGTCGCGTTTTTCGTTGAGCAGGAAGGTGCCGACATCGACCGGAACGTGTGCGATGACGCGTGCCGTGTTGTCCTTCATGACCTCTTCCTCGATCACGCGCAGTACGGAGAGTGACAGTGATTCGACACCGCGAATGGTGCCCTGGCCGGTGCAGCGCGGGCAGACGATCTGGCTGGATTCGCCGAGCGACGGCCGCAGGCGCTGGCGTGACATCTCCAGCAGGCCGAAGCGCGAGATGCGGCCGATCTGAACGCGCGCGCGGTCCAGCTTGAGGGCGTCGCGCAGACGATTTTCCACTTCGCGCAAGTTGCGCGCCGGCTGCATGTCGATGAAATCGATCACCACCAGGCCACCGAGATCCCGGATGCGCAGCTGGCGGGCGACTTCGTCGGCCGCCTCCAGGTTGGTGTTCAGGGCGGTTTCCTCGATATCGCCTCCCTTGGTGGCGCGCGCCGAGTTCACGTCGATGGCGATCAGTGCCTCGGTGTGGTCTATGACCACCGCGCCGCCGGATGGCAGGCGCACCTCGCGCTTGAAGGCGGACTCGATCTGGGACTCGATCTGGAAGCGGTTGAACAGGGGGATGGTTTCCTGGTAAAGCTTCAGTTTGCTCAGGTTGTGCGGCATCACCCGTTCCATGAATTCCCGGGCCGTCTCGATGATTTCATCGCTGTCGATGAGGATTTCGGCAACGTCGTTGCGCAGGTAGTCGCGCAGGGCACGGATGATGACGTTGCTTTCCTGGTACACCAGGAACGGGGCGGGGCGTTCGGTGGCCGCGCTCTCGATGACGCTCCACAGGTGGGTCAGGTAGTCGAGATCCCACTGCAGTTCCTCGCTGCTGCGCCCGATGCCGGCGGTCCGCACGATCACGCCCATGCCTTCCGGGATGTTCATGGCGGCCATGGCCTCACGCACCAGGTCGCGATCCTCGCCCTGGATGCGCCGTGACACGCCACCGGCGCGCGGATTGTTGGGCATCAGCACCATGTAGCGGCCGGCCAGGCTGATGAAGGTGGTGAGGGCGGCACCCTTGTTGCCGCGCTCTTCCTTTTCGACCTGCACCACCAGTTCCTGGCCTTCGCGCAGGGCATCCTTGATGCTGAGCCGACCGCCGGCCTCGCGTGCGGATTCACTGAAATAGTTGCGTGCGATTTCCTTCAGCGGCAGAAAGCCGTGCCGGTTGCCGCCGTAATCGATGAAGGCCGCCTCGAGACTGGGCTCGATGCGGGTTATCTTTCCCTTGTAGACATTGGACTTCTTCTGCCCGCGGGCGGGGACTTCTATATCAAGGTCGTAGAGTTTCTGGCCATCCACCATGGCAACACGCAATTCTTCGGGCTGCGTGGTGTTGATAAGCATTCTTTTCATGTTTTTTGTCTCTGTTGCGCTCGACCCGGTCACGCCGCAACCTCACCGGCCGGCTGGCCGGTACCGCGACACGCAGCCAGCCGTTACGGGGTATCGTGATACCCGCCAGCAGTGCCAGACTGTACGTGACGAACAGTAGTTGTACGTGTTCCATGGGAGCGATTGTCATTAATCAGGATTTCTACAGCATTATGCTGAACAACTATGGAGATGCCTGGCCGTATTGCGCCCACCATCACCAGAAATAAATCAGGATAAATCGGCAACCACCGGGCAGGACAGCTGCCGGCCCGTAGCCTTCGCCGAAGCTGGACTATAGCAATGTTACAGAGCGCCCGCAAACAACTTCAACTGATACAAACAGGTGATTCCCTGTACAATTTCCGGTTGGAACCACAGACCCTGCGACATGACATGACACAATCCGATACCGGCAACCGCCCGCGCGCCCGCCTGGTCAGCGTCAGTGACGACGAGGCAGGGCAGCGCATCGACAACTTTCTGGCACGGCATCTCAAGGGCGTACCGAAGAGCCATATCTACCGCATCCTGCGCCGTGGTGAGGTGCGCGTGAACAGCGGTCGCATCCAGGCGCGTTACAAGGTCTGCGCGGGCGATAACGTGCGCATCCCGCCGGTACGGCTGGCGGAGCCGGCCGGAAACGCGCCGGCCGGCCGCCAGGCGCCGCGCCTGGAGCCGTATATCCTGTTCGAAAACGCGCGCTGCCTGGTCATCAACAAGCCGGCGGGCATGGCGGTGCACGGCGGCAGCGGTCTCAGCTTCGGCGTGATCGAGGCGCTGCGCGCCGAGCGCCCGGATGCGCCCTTCCTGGAACTCGCCCACCGCCTCGATCGCGAGACCTCGGGTTGCCTGCTGCTGGCCAGGCGACGCAGTTTCCTGCGTGCCTTCCACGAGCAGCTGCGCGCGGGAACGGTCCGCAAGGTCTATGTGGCGCTGCTGGCCGGCCACTGGGAGGGGGGAGCGCGCACCGTGGATGTGCCGCTGCGCAAGAACCAGCTGCGCGGTGGCGAACGCATGGTGCAGGTCGATAACCAGGGCAAGCAGGCGCTGTCGGTGTTCACGCCGCTGGTCCGCTATACGGATGCGACCCTGGTTGAGGTCGAGCTGCTGACCGGGCGCACCCACCAGATCCGCGTGCATGCCACCCATATCGGCCACCCGCTGGCCGGTGACGAGAAATACGGCGACCGGACGTTCAACCAGGTGATGCGTGAACGCGGCCTGCGCCGCATGTTCCTGCATGCATGCCGCCTGACTTTCATCGACCCTGCAAACGATGAGGAAATCGACGTCGAGGCGCCGCTCGACACCGCACTGCAGACTGTTCTCGACCGCCTTGAATCGTCATAATCCAAACCTGTATTTTTCACATGCCGTAAGCACGGCCCAGACCCGCATGACCGGCAACATACAATTCATCGTCTTCGACTGGGACGGCACCCTGATGGACTCCGAGGCGCAGATCGTGTCCTGCCTGCATGGCGCGATCGACGATCTCGGTCTGCCGCCCATGAGCGACGACACCGTCAAGAACGTGATCGGTCTCGGTCTGCGCGAGGCAGTCGATGCCCTGGTGCCCGGGCGTGACGACCGTTTCCGCCAGGCCTTTGTGGAGGCCTACCGCCGGCACTGGTTTGCCTCGGACGGATCCAGCCTGTTTGCGGGCGCGCACGAAATGCTCGACAGGCTGCGCGAGCAGGAGTTCCTGCTCGGTGTCGCGACCGGCAAGGCACGGCGCGGGTTGATCCGGGTACTGGAACAGACCGGGCTGACGGAGTATTTCGATGCAACGCGTTGCGCGGATGAAACGGCCTCCAAGCCACATCCGCGCATGTTGCTGGAATTGATGGACGAACTTGGCATGGCAGCGCGGCAGACGCTCATGGTGGGCGATACCGAGTATGATATGGAAATGGCTACCAATGCCGGGGCCGGTAAGGTGGCGGTGCGCTCCGGTGTGCATTCGGAAGAACGCCTGTACCGGCACGGGCCGCTGGTGTGCCTGGACAGTGTGACCGATCTGCCGGCGTGGATGTCCACGGCGGGATTTGTAAAACGATGCTTTCAACCGGGCGGGTGAGTGTATGTCAGACAAGGGACTATTCGGCGGCAAACGCAGGGGCAACGTGAACTTCGAGTCTCTGGAGAAGGGACTCGGGGGTGATGACAGCTGGCACCGGGATGTCGTCAACCGGCTGGCATTCTCGGCCCTGGACGAGCAGCGCCGGGCGCGGCGCTGGAATATCTTTTTCAAGTGCCTGCTGGCCCTGTACCTGCTGGTGCTGCTGATCCTGTACCTGCCGACGGACTGGGCCGAGCTGCTAGAGGGCACGACCAAGCATACCGCCCTGGTGGAACTGTCGGGACCGATTTCGGATACCGCCGAGGCCAGCGCGGACACGGTGATCAGCGGTCTGCGCGATGCCTTCGACAGCGAAAACACCAAGGGCGTGATCCTGCGCGCAAATTCTCCGGGGGGCAGCCCGGTGCAGTCATCCTACATCTATCACGAGATCAAGCGCCTGCGCGAATTGCACCCGGACATCCCGCTGTACGCGGTGGTGACCGATATCTGCGCCTCCGGTTGTTACTACGTGGTATCGGCTGCGGATGAAATCTACGTCGACAACGCCAGTATCGTGGGCTCCATCGGCGTACGCATGGACAGCTTCGGCTTCGTCGATGGCATGGAAAAACTCGGCATCGAACGCCGCCTGTACACGGCCGGCGAGAACAAGGGCTTTCTCGATCCCTTCCTGCCCAGCAAGGAATCGGATGTCGAACATGTCAGGCTGCTGCTGGGCAGTATCCACGAGCAGTTCAAGAACGACGTCCGGGACGGGCGCGGCGAACGCCTGAAGGATGATGCGCAACTGTTCAGCGGCCTGGTATGGACGGGTGCGGAAAGCGTGGACATGGGTCTGGCCGATCAGATCGGCAGCGCCGGCATGGTCGCGCGCGACGTGATCGGTGCCGAGGATATCGTCGACTACACACAACAACCGGACCTGATCAAGCGCATCAGCGACCGCATCGGCGTGGCCATGGTGCGCGCCATGAGCGAGACTTTTACGAGTAACGCCGGCGGGCCGGTCAAATACTGACCGGCCCGCGTGCAGAAAAGCAGCCTGTAGCAGCCAGCCGTTGTTGCAGGCAGTATTTTTTTCGTAATTGACAAAAGGAGTAGCAGAGATGCCGGCATGGTCATTGTTCGTCTGGTTGGCGATAGGCGCCGTTGCGGGGTTGCTCGCGCGCAATTTTCTGGGTGGAACACCGCCGTTTGGCAAGCTCGGTGACATCGTGCTTGGCATCGCCGGTGGGGTGGTCGGCGGCTATGTGCTGGCCTTGTTGGGTATCGGTGGTGGCGGCACCGTCGGCGGGCTGTTGCTCACCTGCGTCGCCGCACTGGCGGGTGCGTTGCTGCTGGTCTGGCTGACCAAGCTGATCAAGGTGAAGGGCTGATATTACGGGAGCTGAACATGACGCAGGACGAAGACAAGGGTTTTTTTGACCGGCTCGGGGACATCCTGAATGCCCCCTTGCCCGGCACGCACACACCGGAGGCCCGGCGCGAAACCGCTACGCAGGATGACGACGATGACGACTCGCTGCTCGAGCGCATCAAGGACATTCTCAGTACACCCCTGCCGGGAACGCCGCAGGCGGAAGCGGGCGCCGGGGCGCCCGCCACCGATGAGCGGACGGGCGGGAGCCTTGCCGCGGATAGTGCAGGGCAGGCCGGCGTGGTGGTTGAGCGGCCGCACGAACCGACGCCCGAACTCGATGAGGACGATCTCGACCAGCAATGGTGGAAGCAGGATTGGGCGGCATTTCGTGCCCACCAGCAGCGCGAACGCAGCGGTCTGGATATGAAGCAGCAGAACGACCTGGAAAAATTTACCGCCTACCAGCAGCAGGAACAGCAACGTTTCGATTCGCATCAGCAGCAGGAACTGGATGCGTTCACGCGCCAGCAGCACTGGCGGCTGACGGCATGGCAACAGGCCGCGGCTGCGAGGCCGGGCCAGACACCGCCGCCACCACCGTGGGGGATGCCGCCGCAGGGGATGCCACCGGGCATGCCACCGCGCGGCCCGATGGGTGGCCCGCCGCCCTGGCTGCAACCGCGGGGCCCCGGCCGCCGGCGCTGACGTCATGCAGGCCGGGCAGCGGGTGGTCTTTACACGAGCTGCGCTGATGACGCCATGAACCTTGTTATGCCGGTGGCCGGTACTCCCGGAGCCAGTTCCCGAACTGCCGGGCGGGCATGGGTTTGGCGATGAAGTATCCCTGCACCTTGTCGCAGTGCAACCGCTGCACTGCTGCCAGTGTCTGCTGGTCTTCGACACCTTCCGCGACCACGGTCAGTCCGAACTTGTGTGCCAGGTCGATTATCAGCGCAACGATATTGGCGTTGGCCTTGTCTTCCAGCAGGCCGGAAACAAATGAACGGTCGATTTTGAGTTCATCCGCCGGAATATCCCGAAAATAGGACAGACTCGAATATCCGGTGCCGAAGTCATCGATCGAGATGCTGATGCCCTCCTTGCGTAGCTCTTTCAGTTTCGCGAAACAGTTTTCAGCATCGGTCACGAAATACTGTTCCAGCACTTCCAGGCACAGGGTGATATTTCCGTTTCTCCACAGCCCCTCGGAACTCAGCACCAGATCGATGAAGTCGACATGCTCCAGCAACCTGGTCGGGATGTTCACCGAGACTTCCAGCTTGCCCCATTGGCCGGTCCACTCATTGCTCAGGCGCAATGCACTGTTCAGCATCCAGATCGTGATCGATTTAATCAGGCCCAGCTCTTCGGCGACAGGCAGAAAGATGTCGGGAACCAGCAGGCCGCGGGACGGACTGTTCCAGCGAATCAGTGCTTCCGCGCCTGTTGGTTTGCCGGTGGCCAGTGATATCTTGGGCTGGAAATAAACACAGAGTTCCGAATTTTCGATCGCGCTGGAAAGTTCGATTTCGATATCCCAGTTATCCGGGATGTTCAATTCTTCCGGGCGGTCCGCGACATGGAAAAACTGGTCGGCCTGCATTGATTGCTGCAGGGCTGTCTGGGCCTCCTTGAGCAGGTTGCCGGCCTCGGATCCATGCACGGGGCACAGTGCAATACCGATATGCGCGCTGCATACCAGCTTCTCGTTATCGAGTTCGATCGGGATGTCGAGCAGGCGCTGGATTTTGAAGGCGGCGAGCGTTGCGTGTCCTTCGTTGGCAATATTGGACAGCAGCAGGGCGAATTCATTATCCCCCAGCCTGGCAACACGATCCCCCTGCCGGCACACCTGCTGCAGGAGCCGGGCAAACGAATGCAGTACCTGGTCGCCGGCGCCATGGCCGTAGAGGTGGTTGATCCGGCGGAGACGGCCGATTTTGATCACCAGAAGGGCAATATTGATTTTATGCTCATTCGCCTCATTGACCTCGTCACGCAGAATATCCATGAACTGGTGGCGGTCAGGCAGTCCGGTGATGGTATCGGTCATGAGTTCGGGGTGTGGCGGTCTGCTGGTTACAGGAACAGTTCATTCATGTCTACGCCATAGGCGCCGACCGGCAGCCCGTGCGAGACAGCAATGCCTTCTTCCAGCTGGGAGAGATCCATCATGACGAACTGGGGCAATGGCTCCTTGTCTTTATCAAGCAGCAGGATGACGGATGGCCGCAGACGCCTCAGTCCGTTGATCGCAACCACCGCGCCCACTTCACCGGTACTCAGTTCGACGAGTGATCCCGTGGGATACAGGCCGACAGCCTGGATAAATTGTTCGATCAGTTCGGCCTGGAATTTACCGCCGCGCAGCGCATAGAGTTCGGCAATTGCCTCGTGGGGGGGCTTCGCGTCGGCATCAAGATGCGGGCGCATGCTGTTCATGGCGTCATAGCTGTCGACGATGCCGGCGATTCGCCCGAACAGCGGGATCTCGTTGTTCGACAGGCACTGTGGGTAACCGCTGCCATCCGCCCGTTCATGGTGGGTGGCGACCATCTGCAAGGCCTCCATGGGAATGCGGCCGCCGGAACCAGCCTGCTTGCTATTTGCGAGAATTTTCACGCCAAGATCAACGTGCGTCTGTATCTGTCC
>DATKZN010000067.1:0-2525 GCA_035527955.1 Gammaproteobacteria bacterium | reverse complement strand
CCCGCTGGGGCGTAACGCCGAGTTCGGCCGCGAGCCAGTGGTAGGGACGGGCGTCCAGCGGTAACCCGGTCTGCGTGGCCAGCACCAGGCGCCGGTCCAGGTCCGGCAGTGACTCTGTCGCGCACGATGCCTTTCCGGTTGTCATGCGCTAAACCTCGAAATGCAGGCCGACATAGAACTCCTCCAGCTTCGGCAGGTTCAGTACCGCCAGTCCGGTGGCCTGTTCGATACGCTCGATGGCTGACTGCAATGCCGCCGGGGTTTCCGTGGCCAGCACGAACCACATGTTCATGTGATGATCGCGCTGGTAGTTGTGCGCGACCTCCGGCAAGGCATTGACCGTTTTCGCCACGGCCTCGAAACGGTTCTGCGGGACATGCATCGCGCACAGGCTGAGCGCGCCACCCATCTGCTCGGCATGAAACAGCGGGCCGAAGCGCGTCAGCAGGCCATCATCCAGCATGCAGCCGATGCGCGTGATGAGCTCGCTTTCCGTGCTGCCCAGCCGTTCGGCAACCTCGAGGAAGGGCTGCTCGCAGACCGGGAAACCGCCCTGCAGTTCGTTGATGATGCGGCGGTCCAGCGCGTCCATCAGCCCGCAATCCGGTAATGCGCGCCGCGCTGCCTGAAGCGCCGGCCGCTGAAGAGTATTTCGTGCGGGGTCTCGCCCAGACCGAGCGCGGTGGTCATGCGTTCGATGCAGGCCAGCACCTCGTCGCGGTCCTGGCCGTGTACCATGCAGAACAGGTTGTAGCGCCAGCCGGGCAGGCGGCGCGGCCGCTGGTAGCAGAGCGTGACGCAATCCTGGTCGCCCAGTTGCCGGCCGATCCGGTCGACCTGGTCATCCGCTACGTCCCACACCACCATGGCGTTGGCGCGGTAGCCGAGTTCGTGGTGACGCACGACCACGCCCAGGCGCTTGATAATGCCGCGCTCGAGCAGGTTGCGCAGCTGCTCGATGACCCCGGACTCGGTACAGCCAATGCGCTCGGCGATTGCCTGGTAGGGCCGTGATACCAGCGGCAGGCCGCCCTGGATCGCCTCGATCAGGTCCTCGGCGCTGCCGGCCGGGGAGGTGGCCGCCACCGGGGGTGTCACGGCCTGTGTGCAGTCCGGGCCAACCGTCATGTTCGACGCACGGTCAAAGCGCAGATGAAAGCCCAGGTCGATGTGATAGTCCCGCACCAGTGGCAGCGACATGACATCAAGGCCGCTCTGCTGCCGGATGGCCTCGAGGGTGGCCGCGATGGCCTCCTGATTCGGCGCCGTGAGCACGAACCACAGGTTGAAACGGTGTTCGCGCTCGTAGTTGTGGTTGACCTGGGGGAAACCGTTCACAAGCGCCGCGACCCGTTCCAGTTGCGCGGCCGGCACCGCCATCGCCGCCAGGGTGCTGGCGCCGATGGTGTTGGGCCGGAACACCGGTCCGACGCGGCTCACCACGCCCTGTACCTGCAGGTCGCGCAGGTGGTCGAGCAGGGTGGCGGTGCAGGTGTCCAGCTCCCGCGCGATGTGATCGAACGGCTGCGGCTCGAGCGGAAATTCCCTCTGGTAGTCGTTCAGCAGGCGCTGGGTGAGCACTTCCATCACTAGCCTGCATCTCTCATCGGGATCCCGGATGCTGGCGCACGACTGCAGGGATGCAGGAGGTAGAGCAATGCAGGGAGCAATTGCCGAGGGATCGTGTGTCTGGACGCCGCTCTGGAACGAAAGACCCGCTCGAGGCGCAGAGCAGGGGCCCCGGCGTAGCCGGGGATGCGACCGCCGGTGGGCGGGATGTCGCTTCGAATACCACCGCGGGTCTTCGCTTCACCGGGGGTCAGATCCCCACCGCTGCGCGGCGGGGTCCCTCTTCCGCCCCTCGAAGCGATGCAGCTGTAGCTACCGCTTGAGTGAACAGGCCGCTCCCGACATCCTGTCTCCCGCGACACTTGAACGTCCCTGTACATCGCAAGTACGGGCGTGCGAGAACCAGCCAGCGCCGGGATAGGCACTTGTCGGCGATGTTCTGTTTGTTGCTGGTTTGGTATCACTTTATATCCCGTTTGATATGTCATGAAGTTGCCGCCCGGTGCGAGATGCAGGCTACAGTCCGATACGGTGGGCGCGGTCGGTGAAGAAAATCCCGCTCGGCTTGACGGCGGGCAGCGTTGCCGTTTTTTCCAGGCTGGCGGTGTCGTACACATCGATACGGTCCTCGTCGCGCACTGACAGCCAGAGCTTCTCGCCGCGCGGCGTGAATTCCATGTGCAGGACTGCCTTGCCGGGTTTCAGGGTCTTGATGATGGCGCGCGACTCGACGTCGATGATCTGCACACTGTCGTTGTCCGGATGGGCGAAATTGACCCACACCTGGCGACCGTCGGGGCGGGCCATGACGAATACCGGTTGGCCGTGTACCTCGATGGCGGCCTGTTGCTGCCAGTTGTCCGTGTCCACCACCAGCACCCTGTGCTGGCCGACGGCGGGGACGAAGGCAAGGCGTCCGGCCATGGCCCAGCCTTCGAGATGCGGCATCTTGTAGA
>DATKZN010000066.1:0-2059 GCA_035527955.1 Gammaproteobacteria bacterium | reverse complement strand
ATGGGATACAGCGGCAGGGCACCGGTGGCGACCAGGGCGCCGGCGCCGAACAGCAGCGCCGCGCCCGGTATCAAGAGTCCCAGCACCACCAGTGACTCCATCAGCGCGACGGTGAAGACGACCGCGTTGAAGGCGTGCGGATGCAGGGCGATCCAGTCGAGCGTGGTTTGCAGCAGTGCGTCCATCAGACTGTCAGCTGGCTATGCAGGGTTATGGCCGCGGAACCACGCGGGAAAAAAACAAACACAGGCGTAGGGTGCGTTTTACGCACCGGGCGGGGTTTACGGAGTGCGCCCTGCCAGGCTTCAGAAGCGTTGTGTAATGGCCACGGAATCCACGGAAGGACACGGAAAAATAAACAATCAGGCGTAGGGTGCGTTTTCCGCACCGGGCGGGTTCCACGGAGTGCGCCCTGCCAGGCTACAGAGGCGTTGAGTAAACGCCACGGAATCCACGGAAGGACACGGAAAAATATAAACCACAGCTGGTGTTCCGTGCGCAACCGGTCCAAATAATTTTCCATTACAGGTTATAGCGCGGCAAACACCCGTGCAGCGCGCTCAAGTGTTTCATCAATGACGGCGTCGGTGTGCGCACTGGATACGAAACCGGCCTCGAAGGCCGACGGTGCCAGGTAGACGCCGGCATCAAGCATGCCGTGATAGAAACGCCGGAAGCGCTCCATATCGCAGCCGCTCACCTGGCTGAAGCGGCTGATGGCGGATTCCGGGCTGAAGAAACAGCCGAACATGCCACCGACCTGGTTGGTGGTGAAGGCGATGCCGGCCCGGTCGGCCGCTGCCTGCAGGCCGTTCACCAGGCGCCGAGCCGTCGCGTCCAGTTGTTCCTCCACGCCATCGGCCGTAGCCAGCTCCAGGGTGGCCAGTCCGGCCGCCAGCGACAGCGGGTTGCCGGACAGGGTGCCCGCCTGGTAGACCGGGCCAAGTGGCGCAATCTGTTCCATGATGTCGCGCCGGCCGCCGAAGGCGCCGACCGGCAGTCCGCCGCCGATCACCTTGCCCAGTGTGGTGAGGTCCGGGGTAATGCCGTAACGGGCCTGTGCGCCGCCGCGCGCCACGCGGAATCCGGTCATCACTTCGTCGAAGATCAGCACGCTGCCGTGTTCGTCGCAAACGCGCCGCAGGGTCTCCAGGAAGCCCGGCTCCGGCAGGATACAGTTCATGTTGCCGGCGACCGGTTCGACGATGATCGCCGCAACTTCATTGCCGATCGAGGCAAATGCTTGCGCTACGTCGTCGCTGTCGTTGTAGGTGAGGGTCGTGGTAAGCGCCGCGATACTGGCCGGCACGCCCGGCGAGGTGGGTACGCCGAGGGTCAGCGTGCCGGAGCCGGCCTTGACCAGCAGGGCGTCCGAATGACCGTGGTAACAGCCCTCGAACTTGACGATGCGGTCGCGGCCGGTAAAGCCGCGCGCCAGCCGGATCGCGCTCATGGTCGCCTCGGTGCCGGAGCTGACCATGCGCACCATATCCATCGACGGCACCAACCGGCACAGCAGGTCGGCCATGCGGGTTTCTATTTCGGTGGGCGCGCCGAAGCCCAGCCCGTTGGCGGCCATGTCCCGGACGGCGCGGATCACGGCCGGGTGGGCATGGCCCGCGATCATCGGACCCCACGAGGCCACGTAGTCGATGTAGCGCTTGCCATCGGCGTCGTACAGCCAGGGGCCCTCGCCGCGGGTAAAGAACACCGGGTCACCGCCCACGCCCTTGAAGGCGCGTACCGGTGAATTCACGCCACCGGGGATATGCAGGCAGGCTGACTGAAACAGTTCGTGAGAGCGGCTCATGGCGCTGGATCCTTGGTGGCTTTTGAACAGTACGTGATTGTCGCATAAAGCGTGAGAAGTGAAAGGTGAGACATAAGACGTGAAGCGTGAGACGTGTGACGTGAAACGTGAATGGATGAATGGCCACGGAACCACAGCGTGCGCCCCACGCCGTCTATAGGGTAGGAGCGCATCATCATGGCCGTTCCCGCACATCCATGTGCTCCACGGCACTTGTACATCCTGAACATCGCGCGATGATAATGGCCA
>DATKZN010000065.1:0-9310 GCA_035527955.1 Gammaproteobacteria bacterium | reverse complement strand
AGGGCAAGAACAACTCCCCTCGTCCCGGCCTGAAATCGAAAGGACGAAATTATGATGATGATTAGAAACTCACCACCATATTCACAGTAGGCACGCATTACAGGAGCACTGCCATGACCGACCTCAAAGTCTAATCTGTCTGGGACGCCAACGTCCGCTGGTTTCATTGGCTCAATCTGCTGTGCATGCTCGGGCTGATTGCCGTGGGCGTGGCCATCCTCAACGCCAAGGCGCTTGGTGTGACCGACGACGGCAAGGTTTTGCTGAAGACCGTGCACGTCTGGATTGGTTATGTGTTCGCGGTAAATCTGCTGTGGCGCCTGGTCTGGGCCTTTATCGGTGGGCCACATGCACGCTGGCGGGCGATCCTGCCCGGTGGGCGTGGCTACATGAATGAAGTCTGCGGATACATCGGTGATTTCAGGGCCGGACGGCCACGCCAGTACCTCGGTCACAATCCGCTCGGGCGCATTGCGGTTACTCTCCTGCTGCTGTTGTTGTCACAGGCCATCACGGGGCTGGTACTTTCAGGCACGGATCTGTTCTACCCGCCCATCGGTGCGTGGATTGCCAGCTGGGTGGCCAACCTGGGTCTCGATCCGGCAACACTGGTACCCTACGCGAAGGAAATGTATGACGAGGCCGCCTGCGAGGCGATGCGTGCCTTCCGTAAACCCTTCATTACCGTTCATTACTACGGCTTTTACGTGCTGCTCGCCTTTGCCGTGATTCATATCCTGGCAGTCGCCATTACCGAGCTGCGCGAAGGCGGCAACCTGATATCGGCAATGATTTCGGGCAAGAAGGTACTGAACGGACCACTAGCAGATCAGACGAAAGCCGATTAAGGCACAGCAACCCGGCGAGTGCGAGTTGAAGGCTTGAATCCAATCTAGGCTATTCAACACCAACCGAAACGGCAACAGATCCATCTTGGCTCGCAGAGATGGCCTTTTATGATTTCGTAGAAAAAGTAACTTCTCGCAGAATATTGAACTTCCGATTTTGGCTGCCGGTTCAATCGATCGACGCTTATATAAGAATTCGTTATAAGGCGGGTGTCGGCCCTTCCCGGACCTTCCGCCATGGCTTATATAAACAACGATGAACAAGAAAGATTGGCCCTCTAAAGACCTTCATGGCAGCTGCTGGGTATGGTAGTTGGCGCAGTTCATACTCGCGAACTATATTATCAATTATGGGGCTACGAACCGGATGTCATGGGCGTTCGGACCATTAATACAGGGGGCGGCTGCCATGCGAAACTACTTCACATCGTTGCGTGTAACCGCTGCAATAGCTCTCGTTGTTTATGTTGGCGAGAGTCACGCTACCGTTTTGATATTTGATCAGTCGCGGAACGCGACCCAAACCACGGTGGTCCCGACCAGCGCGGGTTCAGTCGTACAACAGGACTACGGGGATAATGTGACCGGCTCGCCCATGAATGTGCCCGGGGGGCAGTTCACTTATGGCAACCAGGGCGAGGGATTTACCCCCAATGTCGTCGTCGATTACTTCTCGGACACGGGTGTCGGCCAGTGGACTATCCAATACGGTGATCTGACCAACGTCCTGTTCGCCGGCGAACCTCTCACGGGTGCCAGCCCGAATACGCTGAATGTACGCCTGACCGCCGATCTGGGTTTTGAAGTCCAGCTATACCACTTTGATCTGGCTGGTTGGGCGAACACGGATTACACCATCAATGGCGTGAGCGTGTTCAGCAACACTGCGATGCTGTTTTCGGAAAATAACGTGCTGGTAGAAGGTGACTCTTCCGGGCCGGGCCACACCGCGTTCGACTTTGCCACGCCATTGAGCGCGCAGCAGCTGGTCATCGAGATCGACTTCAGTAATATATTAACCGGTAGCCAGGACAACATTGGTATCGACAACATCCGCTTCGGACAGAACCCACCTGCACTGATTCCGATACCAGCGACTGCATGGTTGTTTGGGTCCGGCCTGCTCGGACTTATTGGTATATCCAGAAGGAAGAAAGCGGCCTGACAAATTATCACTCCGAAAAGAGTGGCCTCTGTGAGCCGTTTCCTTTCAGGGAACGGCAACAGTTGGCCGATTCAGGAAATACAGAAGCCCCGCACAACCGGGGCTTTTTGTTTATACGCTATGTCTGGTTATGGCCCAGACTGTGTGAAAACTCGGACTGCAAGATGCCTCGCAGCAAACTGACTCCACCAGAAGCTCGCAGCGCAGCGATCGGCATGTGCGGAGTGGTTTTGGTACCCCTTGTTTCGAGCTAGTTTTGAGTTTTCACACAGTCTGGGCCGTTCCCGGAAATACAGTTCGGTCTTATCAGAACGGGCGATGGTGTCAGCTATGCGTCTGTTGTTGACGAGTAGCTGATGTTCAGCCACCCAATAGATCCCTGGCTTTGTATTTTTGCGTTCTGCCAGAGACTGCAGGTTTGCATCCGCGCTGCCTGCGACATGCAGCCCCGCTACGGTACACCGCCAGGTCGACCCATAGTCCTCTGCGCTTGCTGTTCGCGCTCAGCCGGTTGCCGATTGCTGCTCGGGCAGGCGAAATGCCTGCAGGCCCTGCTGGAACAGGCCGGTGATACTGTCTACCGGACTCACCTCGTCAAGTGCTGTGAGAATCAGCTGGGAACGGTTCTTGACATGGAATTTCCTGAACAGGGTGGTCAGGTGCGCCTTGACCCCCTGATGTGACAGGAAGATGCGTTCGGCGATCTCGCCGGTGGACAAGCCCTGCAGTATCAGTTCGAGCACCTCGAGTTCGCGGGGGGTCAGGCGCTCGCTCAGTTCCCTGATCCGGTTGTTGATGTCATTCAGTATCGACTGCTCGGTGATGAAGCGTTGCATGATGTGACGTTCGATCCAGTATTCACCCCGCCTGACCGCATCGAGCGCCTGGATGATGTGTTCGCCGGTCATCTTCTCATTGAAGTAACCGTGCGCCCCGGCCTGGATCAGGCGGTACAGGTAGTCGTCCGACATGGACTGTCCGAACACCAGCAGGCGCATGTCGGGAAACCCGTCCACCATTTCGCGGATGAACGCATCGAAGGGTTCCGGCTTGGACTTTTCCTGGATCAGCAGGAAGTCGGGGTTCCCGCCGACGAAATGCCTGGTACAGGGCTCGCCCGGCCCCACACAGGTGATCGTGCCGGCGGTCGGGCTGGTCTTCAGGATGCGGACGATGCCGTCTACAAAGAAATCCTGACGGGCAACAATCAGCGTCCGGTTGCGTGTGGCGCTGTGTACAACGGCTTTATCCGGGCTGCAGGCAAACATCGCTATCCCTCCGGCTACCTGGTGATTCAGAAGATTAGTGGATTTTAATATTATCATTTGGTGTTTGTCAATCCGGCGAACGCGATGTGTTATTTTGTTATTTTTCATATACTTGTGATTTTTCCGCGCAGCCGACACGCTGATGCCAGCCCGGCATTGCCGGGCATACCCTGACTTATGTCCAGCTGCATCGCCCCGTGATCATGGCCTTTCGACCAGCTGACGGGCGAAACCGCGGTTGCCCCGCGTACAGGCGTTGCAGGCCTGGCGTGGCCGGGTACGATCCACGGACCGGCATTCGTGCGCCGCGCAGGCGACGTGGCTGGCAGTCATCGCGCCCTGCGGCATCACCGGCACAAGCGGCAAACATGGTCCAGCGCGGTGGCCGCCGTTGCGAGAGCAGCGGCGCAGGCAGGTCGAATCCGGAAAAGGGCGCCGGCGGTGGGCAATCACGGTTCGACAAAACGGCTCACGACCGCCTTGTCGATGCCGTCCGCATTACTTACCGCGACGGCCAGCACGTGCGCATCCGTTGGTTTCGTTACGGCGAATTGCCAGTGTCCGGCAACACCGTGCAGCCTGACGGCTTCCAGTCCGTCCAGGCCGAACCAGACAGCCCTGTCCCCATGGGCAAGCCCGGTACCCAGTGCCTTGCACCACGCCTCGCGCAGCGTCCAGTAGGTAAAGAAGCGTTCGTGATAGACCGCGCTCCCTTCCCGTTCGAGCAGGTCATATACCTCGGGTTCGGCGAACAGCTTCGCGGCAATGGCGCGCATCCGGGTTCGCCTGTCGAGTCTTTCCACATCGATACCGCAGGCGTCATTCACCGTCACCACGCATGCCGCGAGGCCGCTCGTATGGCTCAGATTGAAACGCAGGTTTACCGGCAACAGGGGCGCCGCGATCTCGGGCCGACCGTGCGCACCGCTGACGAAGCGCCAGTCAGCCGGATCGACATCGACATAGCAAGACAATACCCGGCGCACCAGTGCATGCGCGACCAGGAACAGATGGCGGTCCTGTTCGAATCGAAAGCGGCCGTAACGTTCACGCTCGTCGTCACCGAGCATGGCGATACAGTCAGCCAGGTATGCAGCATCCGTTACAGCCTCCGGCCTGGCAAGCCAGACATGTACCTCGGATTCCAGCGCATCAACATACGAAACATTGCTTGTGGACACAGACAAGACCCTTCAGACTTGAGGTGCAATTTCCGCTGCGAGAACCTGCCTGACATTTCGTGCGGAACGACGGCCGGATTCAGTTTACCGGATTGGCCGCGGGATTGTGACATGAACCCCGGGCTGCATGCCCCTGCTCGATGGCCGCACAGGACGACCTCAACATGACAAACAACAGCATCCTGACGGCAGAGGGAACTCGCGACTGATATACAGGTCGTTAAGTGAGTGCAGGCGCCGACCCTGATACAGGCCCGAACAGTCCTGGCAGCGAACCCTTACCGGCGCTGCCGGTTATATTACATCCAAATGGATACCCGTATAATTATCGCGACTGTTACTACCCGAACAGCAACTGCGACACCAGCAAACAGCGGTGCAATACCGGCGCGGGCCCGGGCCCGCCAGCTGGAGTATTGTTGTAGCTTGTGTGCGTGGAGAAAGGGCAAAGATCACTGTTCAGAACAAGGACGAGCAAACTCCGGTAACGCTCGCCGCAGGAAGCGGACAGGACCGCAAGTCCGGCGGTAGTGTAATCCGGGTCATTCTGGCGGGCATCGGGATGCCTGCAGAATCCATCGCACCGGACAGGCTGGTGTGTTTCGATACGGTAAAACGAGAGGACAACATGAACTGGATAACAGTAACGCCGCTCATCCTGGCCCTGTCTGCAGCGGTATTTGCTGCGCCGGCAACTGCAGTCGACGCCAGCAGCCAGTGGAAAGCCTATGTCTGTCGCGTGACCGACTGGCCCGATTGTGAACAGAACAGGAACAACAAGCGCGTCTATCCAGACGAGCGACTGTACCCGGATAAAAATACCTGTCTCGACAGCTTCGGCCTGTTGTTTGAAAATGACCCGGTGATATCGGTCAAATATCCGCAAACGAATGATGCCAGTAGCAGCTACGTCTTCGATTGCGAAGCGGTGCGGTAGCCACGCCGGTCATCGCATGCGCTTGCCACAAGCTGCCCGGGCAATCGCCACCGCCTTGCCGGCAGGATCTGACAGTCGGCGCCATCGACACGGGTACAGGATAAACATATCCGAGGCTGCAGGGCGGACGCCCTGGCAATGACAGGCGCGTAACCATGGAACTGGACGCACATCGAAGACCGGGGGGCAGCTCGCCAGCGGCACCCTGCAGACAGGCAATGGCGACGGATGACGGCATGTTCCGGTCTGCGAGCACCAGTAAAAGCGACTCCATAGAGCCACAATCACCGGTGACAGCGAATAACCCTGTGCGTATCCGGGCCACGGCGGGGCCGCCAGCAAGTCGTAACCAGCTGTTTTATTGTTATATATTCCTCACACAGGGAAGCACCATGCGATTCTGCCGGACTGTGCCCGGCAGGCAGGCGCCCTCTCCTGCCATGGCGTGACCTGAACCACAGCGGGACAGGCAATAAAACTGCGGCAACCTTGAGCAGACCAGGGAGGGGTAGGAGTCTGCGAGAGGTCGCCGCAAAGCGTGTGAGTTTTCACAGGATTGGCTTGTGTCAGTGAATATTCTAGACGGCATCAGTCGCCGGCAGAATGTGACAGGGTGCCGCGCGACATTCGCTCGCACCCGGATACGCATGCGGCATTCGCAGCACGACAGCAGCTTTGACCTGCCGTCACGGCACTTGTCGCCTGCTGACCACCAATGCATTATCCGGATATGAGTTCACAGACCGCAAGGTTCCCCGAGGACATCGCCCGCCGCAATTACTATCGATTATTCATGCTGCGTAATGCCGAGATCGTGCTGATTGCGCTCGGCCTGGCGGTCGCGACCGTCTATTTCAAACAGCAGCTGCCGCTGCTGCCATTGCTGGTTACACTCGCCCTGATCACGGGCCTGAACATCTACACCTGGCTGCGCCTCGCATCCGGGCAAAGCTACGGCAACAACGAAATCTTCACCCTGATGCTGCTCGACGTAACCGGGCTGACTGCCGTCTTCTTCTTTACCGGCGGCGCCTCGAACCCGTTTGTCTGGTTCTACCTGCTGCCGCTGATGATCGCGGCCACCATCCTGCCGCGCGGGCACACCTGGACCATGGCCGCCGTCACCGTACTGTGTTACTCGTCCCTGTTCCTGATCGACACGCCCGCCAGCGGTGAACACGCCCATCACCAGGCAGAAGGTTTCCAGATGCACGTATTCGGCATGTGGCTCGGCTTCGTGATGAGTGCCGGTTTCGTGGCCGTGATTATCGTGGGCATGGCGTACAGCCTGCGCGAGCGCGACTACAAACTCGCCGAGGCACGCGAGCAGGCGCTGAAGAACGAGCGGCTGGTGGCACTCGGCACACTGGCCGCGGGCACGGCGCACGAACTGGGCACGCCACTCGGCACCATGGCCATCCTCACCGCGGAATTGCAGCAGGACTATGCCGGCGAGGACAACAGCGGGCTGCAGAGGAAACTCGCTATCCTGCAGCGCCAGATAGAACGCTGCAAGGAAGCGCTGTCGAGCCTGTCATCCAGCGTCGGCGCCGGGCGCGCGGAATCCGGCCACCGCATGAAGGTGGCAAGCTACCTCGACGCGGTGATCGCGGAATGGCGCGAGCATCACCCCGCGGCGCAACTGGCCCTGCAGATCGCGGATGGCGCGCCGGACGCCGATATCATCGCGGAACGCACGCTGACCCAGGCGCTGATCAACGTGCTCGACAACGCAGCCGACGCCTCGCCTGATCATGTCACGCTGAACGCCGCCTGGACAGAGGCCGAGCTGGCACTCAATATATCCGACCGGGGGCCGGGTCTGGGTCCAGAACTGATCGCCCGGCTCGGCAAGCACCCGATCAGCACCAAGCAGGAAGGGCTCGGCGTCGGGCTGTTTCTGTCACACGCCACCATCGAGCGACTCGGCGGCAGGCTGTCCATCAGCAACCGTGAACAGGGTGGTACCCTGATCAGCATCGTGCTGCCGTTGCTGGCAAACCGGGACCACAGGGCATGAACATGGCAAGCGAACAAACACCATCCGAGCTGCCGGCACTGCTGCTGGTGGACGACGACGAGGTCTACTGCGAAGTGCTCGGCGATGCACTGTCCAGACGCGGCTACGCGGTCACTGTCGCCCACAACCTGGCGGATGCCCTGCAACAAGCGCGCGACAACGAGCCCGAATATGCCGTGGTTGATTTGCGCATCGGCACCGAGTCCGGCCTGGAACTGGTCAGGCAGCTGTCAGCACTGGACGAGAACACCCGCATCGTGATGCTGACCGGCTACGCCAGCGTGGCCACCGCGGTGGAATCCATCAAGCTGGGCGCCGTGCACTACCTCACCAAACCCGCCACCGCCGACGAAGTGGTTGCCGCACTGCACCGCGATGAGGGCGATACCAGTGTCGCACCGGCAGGATCGCCACTGTCAGTCCGGCGCCTGGAATGGGAACACCTGCAGAAGGTTCTGACCGAACACAACGGCAACATCTCGGCCGCGGCCCGCGCGCTGAACATGCACCGCAGGACACTGCAGCGCAAGCTGGCGAAGAATCCGGTGAAGGAATAACCCGCCCGCGAACAGCGATGCACGAATCGATCGCGCATGAGATGCGCTCCTACAGGCGCATCTATTGGCGCAGGAGCGCATCTCATGCGCGATTGAGCCTCACCACGGAATCCACGGAGCAACACGGAAACAGCACCTGTCAACCCTGATGGGACGACATTGCTTGACACCCGCGCCCAACCCGCGGGCACCGTTCTAACCAATGCAGCCATCGCCGCATGCAGATCAGCTCACCGGGTTGCGCAGCTGCCCGACGCCGGTCACCTCGACCACCACCTCGTCACCCGCCTGCAGGTATTTCGGCGGCGAGAAGCCCATGCCGACGCCGGCGGGCGTACCGGTCGCGATGATGTCGCCCGGCAGCAGGGTCATACCGGCCGAGAGTACCGAAATAATCGTCGGCACATCGAAGATCAGCCGGTCGAAGCGTGCGCACTGGCGCTGTTCGCCGTTGACGTAACATTTTACCTCGATGTCTTGCACTTCCGGCATCGCACTGCGGTGCACCACGACCGGGCCCATGGGCGCGAAGCCGTCGAGGCTCTTGGCACGAAACCATTGCAGGTGATCCTTCTGCAGGTCACGCGCGGAGATGTCGTTGATCGCGGTATAGCCGAACACGTGCTCCCATGCCTGCTCCGGCGCGATATCACGCCCGCCGCGGCCGATGATGAGCGCGAGTTCCGCCTCGTAATCGAGCTTGCGCGTAAACTGCGGGTAGCTGGGGACCGGCGCGCCGGGCGCAATCACGGCCGTGGTCGCCTTGGTGAAGATGATAGGTTTCGCCGGCGCATCGGCAGAGGTATGCATCTTCTGCGCGACTTCCTGAGCATGCTCCAGGTAGTTCTTGCCCAGGCAGAGGATGTTGCGTACCGGCACCGGGATCGGTGCCTGCGGCCTGACTTCGTCGAATGCACGCGCGGCGATACCCTTCTGCAACGCCTGCTGCGCCAGGGCGTACACGCCGACGGCCGCGGTATCGCCGGCGGCCACCAGGTCGGCCAGGGTTTCCGGCACTGTGCCGGCCTGCAATGCCGCGGCAGCGGCCGGGATGTCGATGACCGTTGCATCGAGCAGGACACCGAGCTGCCCCGCTTCAAGGGTGAGAAATTTCATGGCATGCAAGTACCGGTGCTGTGATTGATCATTGTACTGTCTCTCGACTGGACCCGGCGCATTCAGCGCGCAGGTAATGGCCACGGAACCACACGGATAGGATTTGCCGGGACAGACAGGAGAAAACCGTTCAGTCCGGCAGAGTACCGTACATGGCACCGGTGTATGAAGGCCCTTTGGTTATTATCATTTTTATTTTTCCGTGTTCTTCCGTGGAT
>DATKZN010000064.1:0-3590 GCA_035527955.1 Gammaproteobacteria bacterium | reverse complement strand
CGTCAGACTACGTATGGCGTGGCATTTCCCAGACGGATAACCAGATGGCCATTTCCGGCGGCTTTGACTATAGCCACGAAAGTGGTCTGTATGTGGGCACTTGGGCGTCCAATATCGATTCAGACTTCTTTTACAATGAGACTGACCCGCAGATCGAGCTGGATTTCTACGGTGGCTATGGCGGCGAGATGGGCGCCATCAGCTATGACCTGGGCCTGATTGAATACGTCTACCCGGGTGCCAGCAACCTAAATACCCTGGAACTTTACATCGGTGGCGGCTATGCCTTCACCGACATGGTGTCCGGTTCCGCCAAGTACTCCTACAGTTCTGACTTCTTCGATACGGACGAAAGCGCCTGGCGTCTGGAAGCCGCTGTTGACGTCAGTCTGCCGATGGATTTCAGCCTGTCAGCGGGTGTAGGCAAGAATGATGGCGATGCATTTGGCAGCGCCGACTACGTCGACTACTCGGTTGGCCTTAGCAAGTCTCTTGCGGGCGTTGATCTTGGCCTGACCTATACGGACACGGACCTGAGCAAGTCAGAGTGTTTTGGTGGTTTGAATGTCTGTGATGGCCGCGTCGTCTTCAGCGTCTCCAAGTCTCTTTAACCGATGTGGCTACGGCCTGCCACTGGGCAGGCCGTCTTTAAAGGTCTTCACAAGGAGTAGACAAACATGAAACTGGTAACTGCAATCATCAAGCCCTTCAAGCTGGATGATGTCCGCGAGGCCCTGTCGGAGGTCGGTGTGCAGGGCATTACGGTCACCGAGGTCAAGGGCTTCGGGCGTCAGAAGGGCCACACGGAACTCTATCGCGGCGCGGAATACGTCGTCGACTTTCTGCCCAAGGTGAAAATCGAGGCCGTGGTCAAGGCGGACATGACCGACAAGGTCGTCGAGGCCATTTCCAAGGCTGCCAATACCGGCAAGATCGGTGATGGCAAGATCTTCATTTCCAGTGTTGAACAAACCATCCGTATCCGCACCGGCGAGACCGGTCCGGACGCACTTTGATCCGGCCGACGGAGGACTGAATCGTGGAAGCAATAACCGAACTGAGTTATGCGCTCGATACCTTTTACTTCCTGGTATCCGGCGTGCTCGTCATGTGGATGGCTGCGGGCTTTTCGATGCTCGAGGCCGGACTGGTGCGTGCGAAAAACACCGCCGAAATCCTGACCAAGAACATCTCCCTGTTTGCCGTGGCCTGCATCATGTACATGCTGTACGGCTACAGCATCATGTATCCAGGTGATGCAGCGGTCAGCCCCTGGTGGCCGGGAATCGGCAGCATCCTGGGTAGTACCGACAACACGGCCGAAGCCGTGCTTGCCAGCGGTGGTGACACCTACTACTCCGGCCTGTCCGACTTCTTCTTCCAGGTCGTGTTCGTGGCAACCGCCATGTCGATCGTCTCCGGTGCCGTTGCCGAGCGCATGAAGCTGTGGGCGTTCCTGCTGTTCGCCGTGGTGATGACCGGCTTCATCTACCCGATGCAGGGTTACTGGAAGTGGGGCGGCGGCGGTCTGGATGCCCTGGGCTTCCTGGACTTCGCGGGTTCCGGTGTCGTGCACCTGTGCGGTGCGACCGCGGCGCTGGCCGGTGTCCTGCTGCTCGGTGCACGCAAGGGCAAGTACAGGGCTGACGGCACCATCAGCCCGATCCCGGGCGCCAACATGCCGCTGGCGACACTGGGTACCTTCATCTTGTGGATGGGCTGGTTCGGCTTCAACGGCGGTTCCGAGCTTAAGGTCTCCGATGTGGCCGAGGCCAACGCCGTCGCGCTGGTGTTCGTCAACACCAATATGGCCGCTGCCGGTGGCGTGATCGCCGCCATGGCGGTTGCACGCCTGCTGTTCGGCAAGACCGACCTCACCATGGCGCTGAACGGCGCACTGGCCGGCCTGGTGGCCATTACGGCTGAACCGCTGACCCCGACCCCGTTGCTGGCCACCATCATCGGTGCCGTGGGCGGTGTCATCGTGGTGTTCTCGATCCTCGGTCTGGACCGCATCAAGATCGACGACCCGGTCGGCGCCATCTCGGTGCACGGTGTGGTCGGCATGTGGGGCCTGATCGCGGTCACCTTCAGCAATCCGGACGCCACGCTAATGGCGCAGTTGACCGGCCTGGGCGTGATCTTCGCCTGGACCTTCGTGACCAGCCTGATCGTGTGGGGCATCATCAAGATGGTGATCGGCATCCGCGTCAGCGAAGAGGAAGAGTACGAAGGCGTCGATCTCGGCGAATGCGGTATCGAGGCCTACCCCGAGTTCGTGGGTGCAAAGGGCTCCGGCAAGTAGTTTACCTGCCCTCCTCGACGGGCGCTTCGGCGCCCGTTTTTTTTGCCTGTGAACCGTGTTTTCCCCTGGGGGTAGGAGCGCATCCCGACCGCGATCATTTTAAATACCCCATCGCGCATGAGATGCGCTCCTACAGGCGAAATGGGGGCAGACCATGTTTTTTCTATCCGGACGTGCAGGGCAGGATCACGTGCTGGAAATTACGAAAAAACGTGGTCTGTCCCCGGTTCTCCCGGGGTGGCACCAAAGCGGTGCGGCCTCTGGTATGATTCCGGCTGCTGCGCGGCAGTCAGCTCACCGGAGGATAAAAATGAAACTCATTACAGCCATTATCAAACCGTTCAAACTCGATGACGTGCGCGAGGCGCTGTCCGAAATCGGTGTACAGGGCATCACCGTGACCGAGGTCAAGGGTTTCGGTCGTCAGAAAGGCCACACGGAACTGTATCGTGGCGCCGAATACGTGGTCGATTTCCTGCCCAAGGTCAAGATCGAGATCGGCGTCCCGGCGGACAAGGTCGAGACGGTTATCGACGCCATCACCGGCGCCGCGAACACCGGCAAGATCGGCGACGGCAAGATCTTCGTCACCAACCTGGAGCAGACCATACGTATCCGTACCGGCGAGACCGGTCCGGACGCACTCTAGAAAAATCGAGGAAAAACGGGGGATCCGACATGAGCCTTGCTGCCTTGACGCGGTACAAGACACTCCTGCCACTCGCCGTCGCCGGGCTGTTTCCGGCGGTCGCCCGGGCGGACGAACTGAACGGGGCGGACACCGCCTGGATACTGACTTCAACCGTGCTGGTGCTGTTCATGACCATCCCGGGACTGGCCCTGTTTTACGGTGGCCTGGTGCGCAGCAAGAACGTGCTGTCGGTATTGATGCAATGCTTCGCCATTACCTGCCTGGTGTCCATCCTGTGGCTGGTGTTTGTCTACGGACTGGCATTCGGCGACGGCGGTGACATGAACCGCTGGATCGGCGGGTTCGACCAACTGATGCTGGCCAATGTCGGGCGCGACAGCCTGAGCGGTACCATACCGGAGACCGTGTTCTCCATGTTCCAGCTGACCTTCGCCATCATCACGCCGGCGCTGATCGTGGGTGCCTTTGCCGAGCGTATGAAGTTTTCCGCCATGCTGTGGTTCTCGGCGCTGTGGCTGGTGCTGGTGTATGCACCGGTCACGCACTGGGTGTGGGGCGGCGGCTGGCTGCAGGACATGGGCCTGCTGGATTTCGCCGGCGGCACCGTAGTGCACGTCAATGCCGGTGCCGCCG
>DATKZN010000063.1:0-2528 GCA_035527955.1 Gammaproteobacteria bacterium | reverse complement strand
TTACATCCCATCAGGGGGCTGGAATACATCAAGGTCAGCCTATATATTGAGTCAGGTGCAGTCCCTTTCCTGACGACTTACGGAGTTTGCAATGGCAACTACAGCAACAGGCTACAGTATGGAATTATCGACATCCGACCTGGCCCTGACCGCAATGGCGCGCGAGAAGATGCTGGAACTGTTCAGCCAGGTGGAAGATGAGGACCTCAAGGCCATCCGCGTGTTCGTGTCCGGCGGTGGCTGCGGCGGCATGGGTTATGGCATGACTTTCACCGATGCCCGTTCGGAGTACGATAGTGTACGCAAGGAGGAGGGTTTCGAGGTTTACGTTGACGCCGTGGCCCTGAATTTCCTGCGTGGTGTGGAAATCGATTATGTGGAGCGCCCGACCGGCGCCAGTTTCGTGTTCAACAATGCCTTCGCGATTACCGGTGGCTCGGGGACCTGTGGTGCCTGCGGTTCAGCCGGCGGCGGCTGCGCCTGATACACCGCGTTGCCCGCGGCAATCCGTCGCAACCGGTCCCCGGCGTCAAACCCTTTCCACCACGCCGGGGACCGCTCGGCGTCGGGTAATGGCTGCGGACAAAACCGTGGCCGTCTGCATGCCATCCTTGCGTCAGACTCGAACTGCATTTTCCCTCTTAGTCCGTCATACCTCGTGACGGCAGCCGGCGTGCCGGCATCTTGCACCCTGACCTGTCAGGTGCCGGTCGTTTGAACGCGCAACCGCGTCTGCTGCTGATCGCGCCCCCCAACAGTTATCGCACCGCTGCCTATCTTGCCGCGGCGCGCCAGCGTCACATCGATGTGCTGGTTGCATCCGAAGGCAGGCATTCCCTGGTCAGTGAGATTGCCGGTGGCCTGCACGTCGATCTGGCCGATCCCGCAGCGCTGGAAGCCCTGCTGGAGGCGAACCGTGAGCGGCCGTTCAGTGGCGTGGTGGCCACTGATGATGCCACCGTGGAACTTGCCAGCCGTGTCGCCATACAACTCGGCCTGCCGCACAATCCTCCGGCTGCGGCGCGGCGCACCCGGCGCAAGGACCTGTCGCGGCAGGCGCTGGCGGAGGCCGGTGCGGGTGCGCCCGATTTCCGGGTTATCGATCTCGATCAGCCGCTGGCGGCGCAACTGGAATCACTGCCCTATCCATGCGTCATCAAGCCGCTGACCTTGTCCGGCAGTCGCGGCGTCATGCGCGTCGATACCCTGGCCGAGGCCCTGTCTGCCTGTGCACGCATCCAGGCGATCCTGGCGCAGGAAACGCAGCATGACCGGTTTGCCGCCGTGCACCTGCTGCAGGAAACCTTCGTATCCGGGCCGGAAGTGGCGCTGGAAGGGCTGCTCATGCGCGGCGCCCTGCAGGTGCTGGCGATTTTCGACAAGCCGGATCCGCTCGAAGGACCGTTCTTCGAAGAGACCTACTACATCATGCCATCACGGCATGCGCCTGACATGCAGCGGCAAATCACTGCCTGCGTACAGACTGCCTGCCGCGCGCTCGGCCTGCGCGAAGGCCCGGTCCATGCCGAGTTGCGAATCGCCGCCCGGGGTTGTGTCATCATGGAAGTTGCCGCGCGCACCATCGGTGGCGAGTGCGCGCGCCTGTTGCGTGCGGCGACCGGTCACGGCCTCGAGGAACTGGTGATCGCACATGCAAGCGGGCAGCCGCTGGCGTATGAAAGGCCGGTTGATGCGGCAGGCGTGTTGATGATCCCCATACCGCGTGCCGGTATCCTGCGCCGCATCGAGGGTATCAGCGCGGCGCGCGCGGTGCCGTATCTCGAGGATATCTCGATTGCGATCAGGGAAGGGTATGAACTCGTGCCGTTGCCGGAGGGGGCGAGCTACCTCGGCTTCATGTTTGCGCGGGCGCCGACACCCGCACAGGCCGAGGCCGCGCTGCGCGCGGCCTTCGCGGAACTGGATATCGTGGTGGCCCCGTTGCTGCGCATGCAGGACGGGCGTGCCGGTGCCTGATTACTTCTTGGCACCGGGCGGTTGAAATCCCTGCGGTGTGCCGCCCATCTCGCCTTCATCGAACAGGAAGCCGAGCATGTGCTGCTCGATCACCTCTATGCTGCCGGGATCGGCGGTATTCAGCCCGTTCTCGTTGATAATCATGGTGAGACGTTCGAGCCACTGCTTCCAGCCTTCCGCGGACACACTTTCATAGATACGTTCACCCAGGGAGCCAGGATGCGGAATGTGGTCCAATCCCTCGGCTTCACGCTTGAGTACGACACAGTTGACGATACGGCTCATGAATCATTTCCTCAGGGTTGAACTTTGTCTCTATTGTAACCGGTGCGCTTGGGATTGTCGTCGTGGAGCCCCTGCAATCAGAAGGGTTTCACGACGGCGAGCAGTACGATGGCGATCAGCAGCAGCGCGGGAATTTCATTGATCCAGCGATAGAAAACGTGACTGTGCTGTGCGGTGCCGGCGCGGAACTCGCGCATGATTTTCAGGCAGTAGAGATGAAACACGATCAGTCCGCCGACCAGCGCGAGCTTGGTGTGCAGCCAGCC
>DATKZN010000062.1:0-4099 GCA_035527955.1 Gammaproteobacteria bacterium | reverse complement strand
GGTCCAATCTACAGCGCAGGCTCTAAAGGCCTCAGGGCCGAAACAGACTCACCACCTCACCTGATGCACGGATAGCTAATCAGTACATCGAGAGAGACACAAGGGCCGAATTCATTCGGCCAACAACCTTGCCATCAGAAGGAATGCGTCTCGTCTAAATTGATGTGTTACCCACTCAATCTGGGGAAGAGCCGATTTTTAAGCCCGGAGCAATTCGCGGACGTGGTCCGCTCCTGCGGGAAAGCCACACATCCTCGTGAAAACTGACTTCCTCTGTGGCCTCTGCGCCCTCTGTGGCGGTATTTATCTTTGCGCCTTTGCGCCTTTGCGTCTTCGCGCGAGGCAGCGTTTTGATTTTTCTGCGTCTCTCTGCGCCCTCTGCGTCTCTGCGCGAGCCTTGGAAACGCCCGACTGTTAAGCGTTATGATATCCGCATGGAATCCGAAACCATTCGTTATGTGAAGATCTGGTCCGGCTGGCTGCGGCTGGCGCACTGGATGATTGCAGGTGGTGTGCTGTTCGAGCTTGCCAGTGCGTGGGCGCTGGCGCATGACGGCATCGATCCGGTGTTCTGGTATGACTGGCATATCATGGTCGGGCAGTTGGCCGCGCTGGCCGTGTTGCTGCGCGTGGCACTGCTGTTCGTGCCCGGCAGCAGTCACTGGCGCGCCCTGCTGCCGAACCGTACCGACCGGCAGGCCATGGTGCAGATGCTGAAGTTCTATCTCAGCCTGGCACGCACCCCGCTGCCGGCCTGGTACGCGCACAATCCGCTCTGGAAACCGTTTTACCTGCTGGTCCTTGTCGTGCTCGCCGCCTGCATGGCGACGGGACAGTTCCAGGACGCGCCGTGGCTTGTGTTCGGCCAGGAACCCGATGCGCTGCACAGCTGGCTGGGTGGCGTCCTTGCGCTGTTTACCTTGTTGCATGTCATCGCAGTGTTCCTGCACGACGGGAAGGGCAAGGGCGCGCTGCTGTCGGCCATGATCAGCGGTTGGCGCTATTTCCATGTTACCCGTCAGGGCCTGGTCGAGGACGCGGTGTTCAAGCGGCGCACCTCGGTGGAGGTGAGCATCGACAGCCTCGGCCCGCAGAAACGAACGGACAAAGCCCGAGACATTTCCGAGTAAGCGGTTCGCGGACGCGGTCCGCTCCTACAGGTTGTTCCTATGCACGAACAGGTGCCAAAAAAAAGCCCGGTGCAGAAGCACCGGGCTGATGGATCGGGTAGCGCCGCGCCGGGAGGGCACGGCGGCTACGCCAGCGGCTAGCTGCCGAGTTTGATACCCAGCTTGTCCAGGGTCTGGATGGTCAGACCACCGGTCGGCAGGTCGTTCTTGCGCTGGTAGGCGTCGATCGCCGACATGGTTGCACCGCCCAGCACGCCATCGGCCGGACCCGGGTTGTAACCGGCCTTCTCCAGGCCCTGCTGGATCTGCACGACCAGGTCACGGGTGGTATTGGTTTCACACAGTACCTGCTGCCATTCCAGACGCGCATCCGACACCTTGCTCTGCTTGGACACCATCTGGTGCTTGGCCGGGATCGGGATGCGTTTCTCGGCGGCGGCTGACACCAGCTTCTTCATGCGGATGGTCTTGTAGGTCGCCGGAACGGAGACCTTCTTGATGCTGGCCGGTTCCTTGACTACCTGCTTGGTGATGGTCTTGAACTTCGCCGGCACCTCCGCGAGGCAGTAGGTCCTGCCGGTCGCCTCGCCGTCGCCGCTCATGCCGGCCAGGCTCCAGCCGACCTTGGCGTCGGACACCTTCACACGCTTCGACACGGTCTGGTATTCGGCCTCGATCGGCGTGCGGTTTTCGGCCGAGGGCTTGACCAGCTTCTGCACGCGTACGGTATTGTACTCGGCAGGGATCTCGATCTTTTTGATCGTGGCCGGCGCCTTCAGCACGCGCTTCTCGATGGTGGCGTACTTGGCCGGGATTTCCACCAGACACATGATTTCACCGGTAGCGTTGTCGATGCGCTCGTTCAGGCCACGACCTGTTTTCCAGGTGGTATAGGCCGGTGACTCGAGGACCTTTTCGGTGATCACGTCATACTCGGCGGGCACCTCGACGAACTTCTCCGAGGCCTCCTTTACCAGCACCTTTTCCTCGACCCACTCGAACTGCGGCTCGGAGGTGGTGATTTCCTCGGCGGCAGCGGTCTTCAGCAGCTTTTCCGTCTTGGTTTCGAACTTCGCCGGCTGATAGTACTCGTTGTAGCACTGTCCGGCATTGGCGGCGGACGGCAGCCCCAGTGCCAGTGCCATGGCAAGATCGCGATCACCGACATCCTTCGCCTTGTTGCCGGGCCCGAGACGCCAGACCGTATGTGCGGGTTCGATTTCGATCTTTTCCTCGACCGTTTCGAACTTGGCCGGCACCGCGATCAGCTTTTCCGATTCCTGCTGCACGGGGACCTTGACCTCGCTCCATTCGTACTTGGCCGGGATGACCTCGATTTTCTCGCTGGCTTCCGCAATCACCACTTCTTCTTCAACTGTCTTGTACTGTGCCGGCACCATCACCTTGGCATAGCATTCGCCCGGGCGTGCATTGGCCGGCAGTAGACCCGCGCCTGACGCTTTGCCGTCCTCAGCAGCCTGGGTTGGCGCAAACAGCATCGCGCCGGTCACCGCGGTCACCGCAACGATGCCTGCAAGTGTTGATAGCTTACGAATTTCCATACTCAGGACCTCTCTGGTTTTTCTGGTTGAATCAAGTGCGGTCTGTGCCCTGACGCGGTATCAATCTCTCGCCGGAACGACCTGATGTCTGCAGGCAGACCCACTCATTTGTCGGGGCCTACTATACGTACACAGCCACGCCGAGTCTAAAGGAAAGGACGTCGTTTTCAGGTCTGTCACAAACATTTACAAAGAATGAACTGCCAGGTCAATTCACTGAAAAATGTGTGGGTAATAGCGAGTCGCCGGCTCAACAAATCGGCGTGAGTTAACAGCTTATCCTCAGGTGTTTATGCAACACATGATGATATTTTGACGCATTGCGCGCCAAAGTCATACTGAATGGATGGTTTTAGAGACGGCATTCAGCCTGCTTGACAGCCCGGCCTGATGCCCAAAGCACGGTAAGTACTGTTGCGGTCGAAAATCAGGGACGTGCGCGTACCTAGTCGATTGCCACCACCAGCAGGACAGATGACTGGATACGCTCGGCGAGATCAGCCAGTGGTGTACGCAGACCCTTCGTCGCGGCCTGGCTGCCCTCGCGATCCGGCAAGGCCTGCAGCATGGCCTGCAACATCTCCACCTTCACGGCATAGCTGATGTTAGGCATGACCACGGTTTCCGCTGACTCGCTGACAGTACCCAGCATGGACGAGACGATACCGACCACTTCGCCATCCATGTTCAGCAGCGGTCCGCCGCTGTTGCCCGGCTGAATCTGTACCGAGGTCTGGTAACTGCCCGGGTCGTCCCGGTAACCGTTCACCGAGCTGATGATGCCGTCGGTGAGTTTCGGTGTCCGGCCCAGGATGTCGACACGCGGAAAGCCCAGCGTAAACACATTACTGCCCAGGCGTTCCGGTCCGCGCGACAGCGGCAGCGCTGGCGGCAGGCTGTCGGCGTCACTGACACTGAGTATCGCCAGGTCATTGACCGTATCGCGGACCGCCACCGTGGCATGCAGCTTGTGTCCGACGACATCGTACAAGGTCACTGTTTCGCTGGAAGCCACGACGTGATTGCTGGTGATCGCATAGCCGCCGGCTACCGGCCAGGCGGTTCCCGTCGATGTACCACTCAGGGAGTCGATGAAGATTTCATGATCGCTGTCGGCGGTGCCCGGCACGGCGCGTGCTGTCCTGCCGCCCGCGTCCACGTCCGGCAGCATCGCGCGTGCCTCCTGCAAACCCTGTCCGGCCGCCTGCGCCAGCCAGTAACGCGCCTGATCACGGTCGTGTGCCACACCGCGTCCGTCGGCATACATCATGCCAAGATTGTATTGTGCAGCGGCATGTCCGCGTTCGGCAGACCTGCGATACCAGCGCGCGGCCAGTGACGGATCCTCCGGCACACCCTGCCCCGCGTCATAGAGGATACCGATGTTGAGCTGTGCATCGGCATTGC
>DATKZN010000061.1:0-2094 GCA_035527955.1 Gammaproteobacteria bacterium | reverse complement strand
GTTACCAGTGGAACAGCGAGCTTGTCGGTGAGGATGGCGAGGCCGTAATCGACCTGCGGCCGGTTTCCGAGGCCAATTGCGGTGCCTGCCATGGCATGGTCCATGACGGTTCCAGTCCCTTGCTGGTGCCGCTGGGCACCGGACAGAACTGGACCACGGAGACCACCGGCCAGGTATTCTCGCCGCAGCCGATCCGGCTGTCCGGCATGAACCATGCGAACAAGGACGCCCTCGATATGGTCTGGGACGTGCACGCCGAACGCCTGGTCTCCTGCGGCGACTGTCATTATTCCAGTGACCGCCCGGTGCGCCTGGCAGGCAAGGCAACCCCGGCGAATGTGATCCCGTCCGAAGGCATCAAGCGCCGCTGCGAAAGCTGTCACAGTCTCGAGGGCACCCACGACTGGTTACCGGAAGCGGCACGCCACTTCACTGCAGTCGCCTGTGAATCCTGCCACGTAGCGAAGCTGGAAATGGGTGCCAGGCAGGCTATCGACGCCACCGTCATGCAGCCAGATGGCACCCCACTGATCAATTACCGCGGCATCGAAGACAGCGAACTAGCTGCCCCCGGCATGGCCTACATCAGCGGCTACCAGCCACTGCTGCGGGTCGGCAAGAGCGCCCTTGGCAGAAACCAGGTGATGCCCTACAACCTGGTATCAACATGGTACTGGGCGGATGGTGACGGCCACGAGCCAATTGCGTCTGAACAGCTGCGCGCGGCCTGGCTTGCTGGCGACGGCTACGCGGCCGAAGTCCTGAAAACCTTTGACGCTGATGGCGACGGGCAATTGAGCCGGCGAGAGCTGCGGCTGGACGACAACACCAAGCTGATGCTCATCAAGGAGCGCCTGCGCGCCGCGGGGGTGCACAATCCGCTGGTTCGTGGCGAGGTGCGCGCCTACCATATTCATCACAATATTCGCCACGGCGACCGGGTCAGCCGGGACTGCAGCGCCTGCCACCCGGATGCGAAAGCGGTATTGCCGAGTTTCTACCTGGCGCCCTATGTCCCGGGCAGTGTAAAACCGGTGCTGGTTACTGACCCCACCGGGATCACCCTCGACGGCAATTGGAAAACGGCTGCGGACGGTGCCCTGCGGTTCGTACCCGAGCGCGGTGTTGCGGAATCCTGGCAGGCGCTGGAGAACACCATACGGAGCGAACCATGAACGAGCTGTCCGACAAGATCAAATACTGGAATCCCTACATCGGCGGTGCGCTGCTGGGCATACTGCTGTTCCTGTCGTTCTTCATCACCGGCCACGGGCTGGGTGCCTCCGGCGGCGTCAACCGCATTGCCGTCTCGGTGCAGGATCTGGTCGTACCCGAACACGTCGACAAGTCACCCTACCTCGCGCAAATCGCGGGCGGTGACCGGGACCCGCTGCGCGACTGGATCGTGCTGGAAGTCGTCGGGGTGATGCTGGGCGGGTTTACCTCCGGCCTGCTGCGCGGCCGCGTCCGGCTGCAGACCTACCACGGCCCGCAGATCACCCCGCGCACCCGCTGGGCCTTCGCCTTTGCCGGCGGCATCCTGATGGGCTATGGCGCGCGCCTGGCGCGCGGCTGCACCTCGGGCCAGGCACTGAGCGGCGGCGCCGTCCTGTCGGTCGGCAGCTGGGCCTTCATGTTCGCCGTGTTTGCCGGCGGCTACGCGCTCGCGTGGTTCGTCAGGCGCCTGTGGCAGCCGGGAGCATAGATGATGGCACCCTTCGATCTGGCAAGCATGCTCGGGGTCACCGGATCCTATCTGGTCTATCTCGGGATCGGTTTCGGTTTCGGCTTTATTCTGGAATCCAGCGGCTTCGGAGATTCCCGCAAACTGGCCGCGCAATTCTACTTTCGGGAACTGCGGGTACTGAAGGTGATGTTCACCGCCATCGTGGTGGCGATGCTGCTGGTGTTCTGGGCCAGCGCGCTGGGACTGCTCGATTACGCCGACATCATGGTCAAGCAAACTTGGCTGTGGCCCGGCATCGTTGGCGGCCTCATCATGGGCGTGGGCTTCATCCTGGGCGGCTATTGCCCCGGCACCTCGCTGGTAAGCGTTGCCACGCTGAAGGTGGACGGTATGTTTTTCCTGCTTGG
>DATKZN010000060.1:0-3292 GCA_035527955.1 Gammaproteobacteria bacterium | reverse complement strand
GATTTCCCGTGCATAGGCGATCACGCCGTTGCCATAACCGCAATAGACACAGTTCACTTTCTCGATGCTATTCAGGTAGAGGAGCCTGTGGCGGACTATCACCAGATAGTCGTTGCGCAGCACACGCGGCACGCCATAGGCACGAAAGCGGATATGCTGGAACAGGGTAAAGCTCAAATCAGTGATGGCCAGCGGGACCACCATCGAGTAGATGACCGGGGCCGTCATCACGCTGGACAGATCGGCATCCATCAGGTAGCGCAACGAGCTGACCCGATAGCGACGATGCAATTCCTGCATTTCGTGCGAAACCCGTACCCGCCCGTCTTCCAGGGTATAACGAAATCGCTCGCGTGCCGAATCGAAAAACTTCGCGACCTGCTCATGGATCTCGCGCATCTCCACCAGCAGCTGATTCAGATCCTTGTACATGGACATCCCCCATCACACAGGCGTGAAGATGCTGCCGCACCCGTGCACTACAGACCCTGCCGGTCACGCGTGGTTCGGTTTACGGAAGGGCAATCCGCGCAATCGCGGACATCGAATTCCAGCATACCCGATCATGAAGACCGGCTGTTGATATTAATCAATACAGCATCCAGGCCGCAGGCCTGCTGCTGACGGTAATGAGATACTACGGCGGGATAACAGGTGGCTGCGACAGGGGCGGGAACAGCTGCTCGATCAATCCGGCAACCCGTTGGCGCAAAGGTACGCTGCGAATACAGCCTCGCCCTCGGTGAACAGACTGAATTCGAGCCCGCAGCGGTAGGTGTCGGCATGCATATGTACGACGTACACGATCCTGGCCTGCACGGTCACCGAGACAGTTCCTGCCGCGCCGGCAGGAACATCGAAACGAACCTGCACCATGTCCGATGCCGTGCCGGTGGCACGCCTGCCAGCGGCGAGCAGCAGGTCGGCCAGTGCCTTGTCGCCTTCGATACACGATCCGTTTCGTGAGAGATTGGCAACCTGCCCGGTCGCCTCGCAATGATCCGACAACAAGGCAGCGGCAAGGCGGACTTCCAGACGCCGTGACTTACGCATGTCTCCGGCATGGCTGGCACTGCCTGCAGTGTGCTGGGAAACAGTCATGACGCCACCCCCGGTTGCATGTATATCTGCTGATAGAACAGCCACTCCTGAATCTATCGACATGCACGGTTGGCGCTTGAACGGACCGGACAAGTGCATGGAGCCACGCGCATGACACGTGCAGTCCCTGTTCAGCGTGGCGGGAAATTCGCCAGCACCTCGCTGACCAGTTCATGCACTGTTTTGGTGATGCTCTCCGGCGTGGCGCCATCGACCAGGCGCCGGCTGCTCGAACCGCGCCACAGCAGGGTATCGTCTGCAGCCTTCTGGACATCGACAGTCAGCACGCTTTCATCGTAGCTGTCCACGTCATAGCCAGGGAAGCCGTAACCGATACCGACCGCCGAATGGCGGCCGAAGGTACCGAATCCGACCGAAATGCCGCTGTCATTACCCTCCAGCCCGGAACGCGTGGCTATTTGCCAGGTCATGCTGGCATCGGCATTTGCGTCGACGACTTCGAAGCCCTGCGTGAGCAGGTGATCGGTGATGGCCTTGCTGATACGTTCCTCGACCAGCGGACTGTTGATTCGGGTGTCGCTGGTGCCTGGCCGGGCCGGTGAAACCAGCCTGATAGTGTGGATCGACGAAAAATCATATCCTTCCCGGTAGTCCACGTTGGCGGTCGTGGCGCAGGCCAGCAGCAGAACGCTGATGCCGGAAACGCCAAGTAACTTCAATAGCTGACAGTCAAACATACACAATCCCCGCAGTGTTATTCAGGTTACAGGCCTGGCAGTCCCGTTGGGATGACATCACCTGCCGGTATGTGACCATGTCCGGGCACGCAAATTCCAGCACCGGCAGCGGTTTATTTTACCTCGACACGCACACCCTCGCCGATACGGTCATCGGGATGCAGGATCACCTCCTCACCTGCCTGCAGGCCGTCGAGCACCTGCGTGACAAGCCCGCTGCTGCGACCGACGCTGACCGTGCGCAGGCGTGCCTTGCCGTTTTCAGCCACGAACACGGACCAGTCATCCCCGACCCGGAACAGTGCACTGGCGGGCACCTGCAAGACATCACCCTCCTGCCAGAGCAGGAATTTTGCCTCGACCCGGTAGCCGTCGCCGAGCTGCTCCCATTCTGCACGCGGCGACACCAGGTCGGCGATCACCCACACCCGCTGCTCCTCGACGCCCAGCGCCGAGATCCTGGTAAAGCCGGTGGGTTCGACCGTGCGCACCACGGCATCAAGTGACTGCGGCCCGCCCCAGCGCAGTAACTTCACCGCCGTGCCGGGCCGGATGCGCACCGCGTCGGCGGACAGCACATCGACCGCGATTTCCAGCGCGGCGGGATCGCCGATTTCCATGAGCGGCTCGCCGGTGGTGACCACGCCTTCGCTCTCGTGGTGAAGCTGCAGCACGCGACTGGCAGTCGGTGCCTTCAGGGCAACCGTTTCGGCCGCGGTGTCGCCGTTGCCGCTGATGGAATAACGCAGTGCGGTCTGCGCCGCCTCCAGCTCGAAGCGCGCCACCTCGACGGCAAATTCCGCGGAACGTAGCTCTGCCGCGGCCTGACGGGAGCGGGTCGCAGCCTGCTCCAGTTCCTCGCGTGACACCAGCGCCTTGCCCTGCAGCTGCTTCTTGCGGGCATGATCGTTACGCGCGTACTCGGCCTCGGCGCGGGCCGCGCCTGTCTTCTGTTCCGCACTTTTCACGGCTGCGCGTGCCGCGGACACCTTGGCCTCGGCCAGGGCACGGCTGCGCACATCCAGCACATCCGGGCGCAGCGGCTCCATGAGCGCCAGTATCTGGCCCTGTTGCACCACATCACCAACCTCCAGCGTGATACGTTGCAGGTAGCCAGCGACCGGCGTGGAGATCACGAAGCGATCCTTGACACGCGTGATCCCTTCCTCCTCGATGGTGACACTGAGCGGCGCACGCTTGACCGTTGCGCGCTCGACCAGCAACGGCGCCGGCCAGAAGCCCCATGCCAGTGCCGCGGCAATGGCGAGCGCGATTACAATGAATCCGGTTTTTCTTTTCAGTGACATCATCCGTAATCAGTCCCGTCAGAATTGGCAGGCGCGTCATTCACGTGTTTTCAGAACACCGACCAGGTCCAGGCAGATCAGTTTACGCCAAAGCAGCAGGCCGGAGATAATGGCCGAACCCAGCACCACGCTGGCGGCAAAGGCAAAGGTATCGGCCTCCAGCACCAGCGGCACCCGGTACAGGTC
>DATKZN010000059.1:0-2584 GCA_035527955.1 Gammaproteobacteria bacterium | reverse complement strand
GCCGTGCGCTTCGCCCTGCCATTGCGTCACGCGGAACAGGTGCAGGCGTGCCGTGGTATGCGGATAGCGATATTCACGCGTGATCCAGGGCAAGCTATCCACGATGTCTATACCGAGTTCCTCGTGCAGCTCGCGCCCCAGCGCTGTCCGTGGATTTTCGCCCACCTCGATCTTGCCGCCCGGAAATTCCCAGTAGCCGGCCATGGGTTTGCCCGTCGGGCGTTCCGCCAGTAGCACGCGGCCGGCCGCGTCCTGGATGACGCCGACGGCGACATGCAGCACGGGCATACTGTCCGTGGCGGTTTCGTGAGTCCGGTTCATGTCGCGTGTTCCGCCGAGGGCACTGTGAGCAGGGACTGTGCCTCGGTCGTGACGAATTCCTTGAAGGCCTGGGCGATGGTCGAAAAACGCTTGCCCTGCCGGTGCACGATATACCAGTGCCGCATGATCGGGAACCCTTCGACGTTCAGCACCACCAGTCGCTTCAGCATCAGCTCGACCTCCATGGTGTGAATCGACAGGACCCCCAGTCCCAGCCCGGCCTGGACTGCCTGCTTGATGGCCTCGTTGCTGTTCATCTCCATGGTCTTGCCGAAGGCGGTGCCGCCATGCTCGCTGAAGAAGCGTTCGCGCGCAGCGCGCGTGCCCGAGCCACGCTCGCGCATGATGAAGGTTTCACCGGCAAGCTCCTGCAACGGGATGTGCTTGCGGCCGGCCAGCGGATGGTCCGGCGCGGCCAGCATCACCAGCGGGTTTTCCATAAACGGGTGGGCCTCCAGTTCCAGCCCTTCCGGCGGCTTGCCCATGATGGCGAAATCGGCGGTGTTGGCGGCCAGCGCCTTGAGCAGGTTTTCGCGGTTGGTCACGTCGATATCCACCGTGACGCCCTGATGTCGTTTACTGAAGATCCCCAGCAGGGTGGGGACGAAATAGTTGGCGGTGCTGGCGACCGCCAGCGACAGCTTGCCATGCTGCATGCCCTTCATATCCGCCAGCACCATCTGCATTTCGCTGAGCTGGTTCTCAATGGCCAGGCTATAACGGTAGACTTCCTTGCCGGCCTCGGTGAGGAAGACCTTCTTGCCCATCTGTTCGAACAGCGGCTCACCCAGTTGTTGCTCTAACTGCTTGATCTGCATAGAAACGGCAGGTTGGGTCAGGAATAATTCCTCTGCGGCACGCGTATAGTTCAAGTGGCGTGCAACGGCCTCGAAGGCCTTCAACTGGCGCAGGGTGATGTTCATAAGGGTATGAGAAATCTCTAAATTAACCGGACGACTTAATTATAATTAATACTTATTGTTTTAATCAATAATACTGATTTTTAATTATAGATAAAGGGGTATACCCTGCATCTCCACCTCGGGGCGTTGCGATGCTAAAGGGATCAGAATCGCGAAGCTGAAAAGGGAACGAATTCACGATAAACCTCTGGAGGGTTTAAACCATGGCAAAGACCTATAGCGCGGGTGTGAAACAATACCGCGAAACATACTGGATGCCGGATTACACGCCAAAAGACACCGATCTTCTGGCCTGTTTCAAGATTACACCTCAGGAAGGTGTGCCGCGTGAAGAGGTTGCCGCGGCAGTTGCCGCCGAGTCTTCAACCGGTACCTGGACGACGGTCTGGACCGACCTGCTGACCGACCTGGATTACTACAAGGGCCGTGCCTACGCCATCGAAGACGTACCCGGTGACGATACCTGCTTCTACGCCTTTGTGGCCTACCCGATCGATCTGTTCGAGGAAGGCTCTGTCGTTAACGTGCTGACCTCTCTGGTCGGTAACGTCTTCGGCTTCAAGGCACTGCGTGCCCTGCGCCTGGAAGACATCCGCTTTCCGATTGCCTACGTGTTGACCTGTAATGGTCCGCCCCAGGGTATCCAGGTCGAGCGCGACATTCTGAACAAGTACGGTCGTCCGCTGCTGGGTTGTACCATCAAGCCGAAGCTGGGCCTGTCGGCCAAGAACTACGGTCGCGCCTGCTACGAAGGCCTGCGCGGCGGTCTGGACTTCACCAAGGACGACGAGAACGTCAACTCGCAGCCGTTCATGCGCTGGCGTCACCGTTTCGATTTCGTCATGGAAGCCATTCACAAGGCCGAGGCCGAGACCGGTGAGCGCAAGGGTCATTACCTGAACGTCACCGCGCCGACCGCTGACGAAATGATGCGTCGTGCCGAGTATGCCAAGGAAATCGGTGCGCCGATCATCATGCATGACTTCCTGACCGGCGGTTTCTCTGCAAATACGCAGCTGGCCCAATGGTGTCAGAGAAACGGCATCTTGTTGCACATCCACCGTGCCATGCATGCCGTGCTCGATCGCAACCCCCACCACGGTATCCACTTCCGCGTACTGGCCAAGTGTCTGCGTCTGTCGGGCGGCGACCATCTGCACTCCGGTACCGTGGTTGGCAAGCTGGAAGGCGACCGCGATGCAACGCTGGGCTGGATCGATATCATGCGCGACTCCTTCATCAAGGAAGACCGTACCCGCGGTATCTTCTTCGATCAGGACTGGGGTTCCATGCCTGGCGTGATTCCGGTGGCATCCGGCGGTATCCATGTCTGGCACATG
>DATKZN010000058.1:0-9890 GCA_035527955.1 Gammaproteobacteria bacterium | reverse complement strand
GTCAGGCCGTGCGTGGCAATCATCATGGAAACCGAGTTGTGGCCGAACCTGTTCGCCACCTGCCGGCGTCGGTCCATACCCCTGCTGCTGCTGAACGCGCGCCTGTCAGGGAAATCGATGCGTGGCTACCGGCGCGTGCGCGTTCTGGTCGGCCAGACGCTTGCGGCGGTGTCGCAGATTGCCGCCCAGGGTAAAGCCGACGCAAAACGCTTCATCAGCCTGGGCGCGGACAGTACGCGTGTGGTCGTGACCGGAAATCTGAAATTCGAGCAGCGCGTCGTGCCCAGCCTGCTGGAGCGTGCCGAGGCGCTGCGCCGCGAATGGGGCGTGGGGCGTCCGGTGTGGATCGCCGCCAGCACCCACGAAGGTGAAGACGAACTGGTGCTCGATGTATTCCGGCTCTTGCGCCGGCAGTTCGGTGACTGTCTGCTGGTGCTGGTGCCGCGCCACCCGGAGCGCTTCGAGCCGGTCGCGGACCTGTGCCGCAAGCGTGGTCTGAGCGCGGTCCTGCGCAGTACGCGTGAACCCTGCAGTGCCCAGACCCAGGTATTCATTGGCGATTCCATGGGCGAACTGCCGCTGTTCTATGCCGCTTCCGACGTGGCCTTCGTCGGTGGCAGCCTGGTGCATCACGGCGGGCACAACCTGCTGGAGCCGGCCGCACTCGGCATACCCGTGGTAACCGGACCGCATGTGTTCAATTTCACCGAGATCTGCGACCTGCTGCTGGCGGCCGGGGCCTGTGTGAAAGTGGAAAGCGTGGCCGGGCTGGAACGCACGGTGCGCGAGTGGCTGCAGGACGCCAATGCACGGCACCTGGCCGGGGAGCAGGGGCGCAAGGTCGTGGAAAAGAACCGCGGTGCGCTGGCTGCGGTACTGGCCATGATCGACCGGCAGATAGTTGATTCCTGTCAGAGTGCCGAGTAGCGTACGCCGCGGCGCGCCGCCATGGCCTCGCCGATTTCGCCTAGCGCCATGCTGCTGAGACTACTGGACGCGAGCGGGAGGAATTCCGTGTTCTCGCGTGCGATATGGTCCCGGGACAACGCACAGAATACCTGTACCGCCTCGCTGAAGGCCGGGTCGGCCCGGGCCTGAGACAGCTGGCGCAGGCCGGCCGCAATACGGGTCCAGAGCCGGTCGAGTTCGACATGATCCTTTTTCAGCCGATGCACCAGGTCGGCCAGTTTCATGGACTGGCGGTTAAGGCGCGGGAACAGGTCTTCCTCCTCGTCATGGTGATGGGTGACCGCGTTGGTGGAGAAATAGCGCAGCACCTGCTGCGCGACAGCCGGGTCCGGATCGGTCAGCAGTCCCTCCAGCAGCTCGCAGTGCGCGAGCATTTTCTTGTGGCAGGCGCGCAGCAAGCCGATCGGGTCATCGAAACCGGGCAGTTGTTCAGGCAGGCCGTTGTCGGTCATGGTGTGTTCCGCCGTTCTATCCAATGAATAGATCTGTAGGAGCGCATCTCATGCGCGATCTTTTCCATATTCCATCGCCCATGAGATGCGCTCCTACAATACATCATGCATCTATAGGGGCGGATGCAATCCGCGAACGGGTCGAGTATTGAATACTTAAAAATAGCCACGGAATCCACGGAAGAACACGGAAAGATCAATTGATTTATACATGACAGACGACTTTGCCGACGCTCCTTCCCGTTAGCCTCCTATGTGCAGAAACTGTAACGCGAAATAGCGGAACAGGGGGCAGACTGCGTTTTTCTGTGTCTTGTATTTCCGTGGCCTTCCGTGGCCATAATCATTCGGGCCTATAATTCACGTCTCACGTCTCACGTCTCACGTCTCACGCAATGGTGCACAGAGTGCACCCTACATTCTTTCCGTGTTGTTCCGTGTGTTTCCATGGCCATTATTTATCGCGCATGAGATGCGCTCCTGCAAAAAACGTCCTGCATTTGTATTTCCGTGTTCTTCCGTGGATTCCGTGGCCATTATCATTTCGAGCTCTAATTCACGTCTCACGCAATGGTGCACAGAGTGCACCCTACATGTCATCCGCCACCAGCAGTTCGTTGACCTGCAGCAGGTCTTCCTCGTCGAGGATGCCGGCTGCCTGCTTCAGGCGCAGGGTGCTCAGCAGGTAATCGTAGCGCGAGCGGGCATGATCGCGCCGGGCACGCAGCAGTTCGCGCTGGGCATCGAGCACGTCGACAATATCCCGCGTGCCGACATCGAAGCCCGACTTGGCGGCCTCGTAGGCCTTCTCGTTGGACTCGATCGCACGCTTGAGCGCGCTGACACGGCTGATGCCGCTGACGATGCCACGGTAGTTGTCGCGCGTCTGGCGTTCCGTCGCGCGGTACTGCTGTTCCTGCTCTTCCACGGCCTGCTCGTACAGGGAACGCTGCTGGCGCGTGCGCGAGGTGACCGCGCCGCCCTGGTAAAGGGGCAGGTTGAGTTCCAGTCCGACGCTGCTGTCGTTACGCTCCTGCGAGATGACGCCACCGAAGCTGTTGTCGCGGTAACTGAAGCCGGCAACCATGTCGAGTGATGGATAATGGCCGGAATTTTGCACCTGAATTTCCTGTTTGGCAGTCTCGGTAGCCGCCTGCGCCGCCAGCATCAGCGGGTTTTGCTCGATGGCCGACCTGACCCACTGGTCCTGGTCGGTCGGTTCCGGTACCAGCAGCGGGATTTGGTCGCTGAGTATCTCCAGCGTATCGGGCAGTGATCCGGTCAGCTCGCGCAGGGCCTCCTGTGAATCGGCCAGCAGCTGCTCGGCGCTGATCTCGTCGCTGATCGATATGTCGTAGGCGGCCTGCGCCTTGAGGGTGTCGGTAATGGCCGCGAGGCCGACCTCGAAACGCTGCTGCGCCTGGTCCAGCGTGCGCTGCAGCGCTTCCTTGTCGGCGCGCACGAAGGCGAGGTTGTCACGGGCGCCAAGTACGGCGAAATAACGCGTCGCCACACGCAGGATAAGCTCCTGCTGCGCCGACGTGAACACGGCATCGGCCTGCGCGATGCGGCTGTCGGCCTGCTGGAGCTGGATGAAACGGTCGCGGCGGAAGACGGGCTGGCGCAGGTTGACGCTGTAGGACTGGTTGGTCGCGTAGGTGGTCGGGCCGCTGGTCCTGGGGTCGTAGCGGTCGCGCGAGGCACTGCCGCTCAATCCCACATCGGGCAACAGCCCGGCGCGGCTCTGCGGTTTTACCTCGAGCGCGGCCTGATATGCCGCCGTGGCGGCGAGGTACTGCGGATCAGCCGCCAGCGCCCTGCGGTAGACGTCGGCAAGGTCGTCGGCCGGCGTGGCCGGGGCTGTCAGCAGGCTGCCGGACAGTAAAAACACCGTGATCGTTTGTTTCATGCGCAGCATAGCTGTTGTCCTTTATACACCCGTTCGGAAATCGTCGGGGACAAACCATGTTTTCTTCGACGTTGTTTCCTGTCTTTGCAGCCGGTTCAGAAAACATGGTCTGTCTCCTGTTTCCATCCGCCTGCAAGCATCCTGTTCAATACGTCGGCAGGCTCGTGTCTGTGTGGCGTGCCCAGGCATCCATGCCGCCACTCAGGTTGATGACGTTGCTGAAGCCCCTGGCCTTGAGGAACAGGGCAACCTGCCTGCTGCGTATGCCGTGGTGGCAGATTACGATGATCTCCCGCTCCGCATCAAGCGAGTCGGCCTCGACGGGTACCTGGCGCATGGGCATGAGCACGGAGTCCTCGAGGTGGACAATGTTGTACTCCCAGGGTTCCCTGACATCCAGCAGCAGGGGCCTGGTAGGCGCACTCTCAAGGTACGCCTTGCACTCGTCGGGGGTCATTTCGCGCATGCAGGAACGGTTGCCGCTAGAAGCTGAAGGATTCGGGTGCGGGTGCGTTGATCAGCGGCGGAATGCAGGTTTCGAACAGCGATTCGCTGGCCCAGTTATTGGCATTGATGCGGGTGACCAGGCGGGCTTCCATGATCGGCAGCGGGCCGGTGATGACGAACAGGCGGCCACCGTTTTCGAGATTGCTGAAAAACTGCTGGTCCAGTACGGGCAGCGAGCCGGTCACGGCGATAACGTCGTAGTGTCTGCCCGGGTCGATATCAACGAGGGCGTCGCCGGTCTGCAGGGTGACGTTGTCGATGCTCAGCCCCGCCAGATGCGCCTCGGCCGCCGCGGCAAGATCGGGCAGGATTTCCATACTGGTGACATGCCGTCCGAGCCGGGCGAGACATGCCGTCAGGTAGCCGCTGCCGGTACCGATCTCCAGTACCTCGTCCTCCGGCCGGATGGCCAGCGCCTGCAGCAGTCGGCCCTCGACGTTGGGATTCATCATGACCTGCTTATGGCCCAGCGGGATATTGGTGTCGGCGAAGGCCAGCGAGCGGTAGCGTTCCGGCACGAAGGCCTCGCGAGGAACCTGTGACATGGCCTCCAGCACCTGCGCATCCAGCACATCCCAGGGCCGGACCTGCTGCACGATCATGTTATGACGGGCCTGTTCGATTTCTGCCTGGTTCATCTGTGCGTCGCCGGTTTCGCTTGAAGGCCGCCAAGGGTACGGACTTTGCTCCGGGCTGGCAATAATCTGGCTGGGGTAGGGGGCAAGTAATGAATTTAAAACAATGGCTTGATCACATCCGGAGGGAATGTATTGTTGCAAACCGACGGTCCTTTGGGTACCGTGTAGCCCCAGCTGGGGGTGCCCGAAGCGGGCTGAGACTTACCCTTGGAACCTGATCCGGGTCATGCCGGCGTAGGGAAGCTCGATCACTCGCCGGCGCACCCTGTATACCTATCGATGAGGACGGCCGCATGAGTGCAATCCCGGAAGATTTCATCAGGAAGACCGCGCAGCTCTCGGCCGACGTCACCCGGCCGTTTCCGAATTCCACCCGTATCTACGTGCAGGGCTCGCGCCCGGACATCCGCGTGCCGATGCGCGAAATACGCCAGGCGGATACGCCCGCCAGCTTCGGTGTGGAGCAGAATCCCCCGATCACGGTCTACGACACCTCCGGTCCCTACACCGACCCGGACGCCTGCATCGACCTGCTGGCCGGCCTGCCCGACGTGCGCGGCAACTGGATCGCCGAGCGCGGCGATACCGGGCTGCTGGACGGGCCGAGTTCCGAATTCGGCCGGGCGCGCCAGCACGATCCCGCACTGGCCGCGCTGCGTTTCGAGCATATCCGCCAGCCGCGCCGGGCGCTGGCCGGCCGCAACGTCACCCAGATGCATTACGCGCGCGAGGGCATCATCACGCCGGAAATGGAATTCGTCGCCATCCGCGAGAACCTGCGCCTGGACGAGCTGCGCGAGCACGGCCTGCTGAAACAGCACCGCGGTGTCAGCTTCGGCGCCAGCGTCCCGGAGCGCGTGACGCCGGAATTCGTCCGCGACGAGGTGGCACGCGGGCGCGCCATTATCCCCGCCAACATCAACCACCCGGAGCTGGAGCCGATGATCATCGGCCGTAATTTCCTGGTGAAAATCAACACCAATATCGGCAATTCCGCCGTGACCTCCTCGATCGCCGAGGAAGTCGAGAAAATGGTGTGGTCGGTGCGCTGGGGCGGCGACACGCTGATGGACCTCTCCACCGGCAAGAATATCCACGAGACGCGCGAGTGGCTCCTGCGCAATGCCCCGGTGCCGGTCGGCACCGTGCCGATCTACCAGGCGCTGGAAAAGGTCGACGGCCGCGCCGAGGACCTGACCTGGGACATCTTCCGCGACACGCTGATCGAACAGGCGGAGCAGGGCGTGGACTACTTCACCATCCATGCCGGCGTGCGCCTGGCCTGGGTGCCGCTGACTGCGAACCGGGTGACCGGCATCGTGTCGCGTGGCGGCTCGATCATGGCCAAGTGGTGCCTGGCGCATCACCGGGAAAGTTTCCTCTACACGCACTTCGCCGATATCTGCGACATCATGAAGGCCTACGACGTGTCGTTCTCGCTCGGTGACGGCCTGCGCCCCGGCTCGATCGCCGACGCCAACGATGCCGCCCAGTTCGCCGAACTGGAGACGCTGGGCGAACTGACGCGCATCGCCTGGGAGCACGACGTGCAGGTGATGATCGAGGGCCCGGGCCACGTGCCGATGCAGCTGATCCGCGAGAACATGGAAAAGGAACTGCAGGACTGCCACGAGGCACCGTTCTACACCCTCGGCCCGCTGACCACCGACATCGCGCCCGGCTATGACCACATCACCTCCGCCATCGGCGCGGCGCAGATCGGCTGGTACGGCACGGCCATGCTGTGTTACGTGACGCCCAAGGAGCACCTGGGCCTGCCGGACAAGGCAGACGTACGCGAGGGCATCATCACCTACAAGATCGCCGCCCATGCCGCGGACCTGGCCAAGGGGCATCCCGGGGCGCAGGTGCGCGACAACGCCCTGTCCAAGGCACGCTTCGAGTTCCGCTGGCAGGACCAGTTCAACCTCGGCCTCGACCCGGAGAAGGCGCGCGAATTCCACGATGCCACGCTGCCGAAGGATTCCGCCAAGGTGGCGCACTTCTGCTCCATGTGCGGGCCGAAGTTCTGTTCCATGAAGATCAGCCAGGACGTGCGCGAGTACGCCGCCGGCCGGGGCATTGGCGATATCGACGTGGCCATCGAGGCCGGGATGTCCGAGAAGGCCACCGAGTTCAAGGAAGGTGGTGCGGAAATCTACCGCAAGGCCTAGGCGGTGATTTCATAGCGGAAATCTACCTCAAGGCATAGGCCGTGATTTTATAATGGCCACGGAATCCACGGAAGAACACGGAAAAATTCCTGACTCAATATAAGGACCAGTACCCTTTTGATACGATGAGATTATAGGGTGTGCGCAGTGCACCAATGGCGTGATACGTGAGACGTGAATTGTCGCTGCGAATGATAATGGCCACGGAATCTACGGAATCCACGGAAGAACACGGAAAAAATACTAACCGGGCTCGCTGGAGAATAAAGGGGTCAGTATCTTCTGATATTAATGAGATAGTAGTGCGCGCTGTGCGCGCCGACCGGGCGAACGGTGCGTGGAACGCACCCTACGATTTCTGCAATCGCCACGGAAGAACACGGAAAAATCTGACCAGGGACCCTTGAGTCATTTTCTTGTCGTGCGTGAAGGACGACACCGGATACCAGGAGTTGTGATTCAATCCCTTACTGATCTCAAGAATTCGCCGGAATTTTGAAACAAACACTGGTCAACATATCCCGGAAAAGAATTTTTCCGTGTAGTTCCGTGTAGTTCCGTGTAGTTCCGTGTAGTTCCGTGGCCATTGATATTTTGATTGTGTGACACGAAGCCGGACGATGTAATATGCGCCAATCCCGAATCTGTCTATTTATTTTCTTTAAGGACGTGCCATGAACCAGAGCAACGCCAATTTCAGCGGACGCATGCTGTTGCGCATGATGGTTCTCGGGGCAATCGTGGTGATTGTCCTGATCGCAAACTATAAATTCATCGACGAGATGTATTTCACCCGCCAGCTGACCGCGGTCGGCTATGCCATCAACGGCGGGATCTTCGGTATCTTTCTGCTCGGGCTGGCCAAGATCGTGCTGTCACTGCTGCGCTACATGCGCGAGGAGGTCGCGCTGGACCGCCTCGTCTCCCACCTGGAGAGCGGCCATGACAACCCGATCAAGGGTGTCAATGCACGTTCCATCATCGCGCGCCGTTACCAGACGCTCAGCCGGCTGAGCGAGCAGTATGCGAAGATCAATCACAGCGCACTCGCCGCCACCCTGCTCGCGGTCGAGAGTACCCGCATCAGCTTCGCCAAGTACGTCAGCAATATCCTGATCCTGACCGGTGTGTTCGGCACCATCGTATCGCTGTCCATCGCACTGGCCGGTGCCTCCAACCTGCTGGAGGATGTCCAGGCCACCAGCAGCATGGGCATGGTGATACACGGCATGTCCACCGCGCTGTCGACTACCTTCACCGCCATCCTGTGCTATCTGTTCTATGGTTATTTCTATCTCAAGCTGGGCGATGCCCAGACCAACGTGCTTGGCAAGGTGGAAGAGATCACCTCGGTTTACCTGTTGCCGAGGTTGTCGCATGACAGCGAGAGCCTGCTGCACGAGGTGACCGGCCTGGTCAGCGGCCTGCGCGAGGCGGCTGAAGGCATGAAGCAGGTACAGCAGGATTTCGCGGCGGCCGGCGACAGCCTGGATGCGACCATCGGCGGGCTTGCCGAAAGCGTCAGCAAGGTCACAGTCGACATGAATCAGGTCAAGCAGTTGCTGCGCGAGGGGTTCCGGCTGCCGCCTGCCGGTAACTGAGCATGGACGAGGGGTTTATCGATCTCAGGCATGCCGGCGACCACAGCACCGGCGGCGACAGCTTCTGGCCGTCGTTTACCGACATCATGATGGTGGTGGTGATGATTTTCATGATCACCAGCACCATCCTGATGCTGCGCAACTGGGAACTGGTGCGCGAGCTGCGTGCCACCATCGAGTCGGAACGCCAGGCCGAGGCGCTGGCCAAGACCGCCACCCGCACCAGCGAAACGCTGGAAGAGCGTCTGGCATCGGCGCAGAGCGAGATCTCCGAGCTGCGCATGCAGCTGATGCGCAGCAATGAAATCAACCAGGCAACCGGCCGCGAACTGGTGCAGACGCGCCAGCAGGTGCGTGCGCTGGAAAGCGACCGCAAGGGGCTCGAGTTGCGCCTGCAGCAGTCGGCGCTGGACCTGCGCCGGGTGCAGGACGCGCTGCAGCAGAAACAGGACGACCTGTCACGACAGCAGGCAAAAGTCTCCCAGCTGGAGCAGCTCGAACTGGTGCGCAGCGACGAGTTGGCCGCGCTCCGGGCTCAGTTTTCCGAGAACGAACTGCAACTCACCAGTCTGCAGGACACCTACGACAGTCTCAGCGTCAAGTACAACAAGCTGATCAAGCCGGCACGCAGCGCGGCCGGCAAGTACCTGGTGTCGGTGCGCTACCGCAAGGAGAGCGGCAAGAATCAGCTGGAATTCAAGGAAATGGAGAACGACGACTACAAGACGCTGAGCCGCGCGGAACTCGACAAAAAACTGTCGGCCCTGAAGGATGAGTATTCCGGCCAGCTCTACGTCAAGGTCATCATTCCGAAGGACAGCGGACTCTCCTACAACGAGGCCTGGGGTTTCACTCAGGATATCCTGACCAGCTACGACTACTACTACCAGGAGTAGCAGCCTGGTTCATCAGACATGGTTGATGCAACTGGCATTATCGGTGCCGGTTGCGGCAGCCGCATTTGATGCTTGTGAAAATATATAATAGCCACGGAAACACGCGGAATAACACGGAAAAAAGATTTTTCGAATAAATCAGCCCAAGAATTTTTATTGCTGATCGGGCAAGCGCACTGTCTATCGATATGTTTATCTAAACCGGGTCAGACATCGGTTGCTTCGCATTTGCGAAACCTCTGCTCATTTCCTGCTGTACCGGCCTGAACCGGTGAATCAGCACACAGCAGACAGCGGGTTTAATCTTTCCGTGTTCTTCCGTGGATTCCGTGGCCATTCTTCTTTCACGTTTCACGTCTCACATTTCACATCTCACGCATGGGATGATCCCGGTATTATCTGTTCCGTGTAATTCCGTGTGTTTCCGTGGCCATTCTTCTTTCACGACTCACGTTTCGCAGTTGTAGGGTGCGCTGTGCGCACCGAGCGGGCGAACGGTGCGTGGAACGCACCCTACGTTTCCTGATCCGGTGAATCAGCACACAGCAGACAGCGGGTATAATTTTTCCATGTTCTTCCGTGGATTCCGTGGCCATTCTTCCTTCACGACTCACGTCTCACGCATGGGATGATCCCGGTATTATCTGTTCCGTGTAATTCCGTGTGTTTCCGTGGCCATTCTTCTTTCACGACTCACGTTTCGCAGTTGTAGGGTGCGCTGTGCGCACCGAGCGGGCGAACGGT
>DATKZN010000057.1:0-9171 GCA_035527955.1 Gammaproteobacteria bacterium | reverse complement strand
AGGTCGAAGCTGACATTGTCGACCGCGCAGGTCTGGCTGTAATAACGGTACAGGTTGGCGGTGTGTACCAGGGGGGTATTCGACATGGCGCCTATTATTCCCTTTGCCGCGCCGAATACAAGCAGGGATAGGTGCTAGTTTATGCCGGTCGGCGAATTGTGTTCGGACCTGCCAGGTGCTGTTGCCGTAGGAGCGCATCTCATGCGCGATGGGTATTTGAAAAGATCGTGGAAGGCATTCGCTCCTGCGCGTGCATTGATCTGGGATCGTAGGGTGCGTTTTACGCACCGGTCACGGTGCACGGAGTGCACCCTACCACGCCTATTGGGGTAGGAGCGCATCTCATGCACGAAGATCGGCGCAGATTCGTTCGCGGGCCGCATCCGTCGTGTCACGCTACAATACGCGCCCTATGACTGAATCCGGCACACCCCACCCGAGGCGCTGGCTGGGCATCGATACCGGCGGCACTTTCACCGACTTCGTACTGTTCGACGGTGAACGGCTGCGCATCCACAAGGTGCTGTCGACGCCGGCCGCGCCGGAACGCGCCATCCTCCAGGGTATCGGGGAGCTGGGCCTGTCCCCTGCCGGGCTGCATGTCGTGCACGGGTCCACCGTGGCCACCAACGCCGCGCTGGAGCGCAAGGGCGTGCGCACGGCCTATATCGCCAACCGCGGGCTGGCAGACGTGCTCACCATCGGCCGCCAGGCGCGCCGCGAGCTGTACAACCTGCAGCCCGGACCCGAGCCGCCGCCGGTGCCGCGCGAACTGTGCTGGGAGGTCGGTGCGCGCCTGGGTGCGGACGGCGCGCGCGTCTCCACTCTCACGGATGCCGACCGTGCCGGGCTGCTGGCGCAGATCGAGCGGTTCAGGCCGGAGGCGGTGGCGATCAACCTGCTGTTTTCCTTTCTCGATGACAGCGACGAGCGCACCATCGAGTCGTGGCTGCCAAAGGGGCTGTTCATCGCGCGCTCCTCGGAGGTGCTGCCCGAATACAAGGAATATGAGCGCGGCATCGCCACCTGGCTGAATGCCTGGATCGGGCCGCGCGTGGCCGGTTACCTCGAGCGGCTCGATGCCGCACTCGCCCCGGCGCCGGTGGCAGTCATGCAGAGCAGCGGCGGCACGATCAATGCCGTGCTGGCCGGCCGCAAGGCGGTGCACCTGCTGTTGTCCGGCCCGGCCGGCGGCCTGATGGGTGCACGGTTTATCGGCCGGCAGGCCGGGCACGCGCGCCTGCTCACCTTTGATATGGGCGGCACGTCGACCGATGTCGCGCTGATCGACGGTGACATCCGGCTGACCTCGGAGGGCCGGATCGGGCCGTGGCCGGTGGCCGTGCCCATGGTCGACATGCATACCATCGGCGCGGGGGGTGGCTCGATCGCCAGCCTCGACAGCGGTGGCCTGCTGCAGGTCGGGCCGGAGTCGGCCGGCGCTGATCCGGGGCCCGCGTGCTACGGGCAGGGCGGGACGCAGGCGACGGTGACCGACGCCAACCTGGTGCTGGGCCGGCTGTTGCCGGATGCCTTTCTCGGTGGTGCCATGTCACTGGATGCCGTTGCAGCACAGCAGGTGCTGGCACGGCTCGCGGCAGCAATGCAGATCGGTGTCGAGGAGGCGGCCGCGGGCGTGATCGCAATCGCCAACGAGCACATGGCACAGGCGTTGCGCGTGATCTCGGTGCAGCGTGGTATCGATCCGCGCAATCTGGTCCTGACCTCGTTCGGCGGGGCCGGCGGCCTGCACGTGTGCGCGCTGGCAGAGGCGCTCGGCATGGTGCGTGCGCTGGTGCCGGTGCATGCCGGGGTGCTGTCGGCGCTGGGCATGCTGGTCGCGCCGCCGTCACGGCAGCTGTCGCGCACCCTGACCGGTGTGCTCGATGGTTTCAGCGACACAGCGATCGTCGACGAGTTGCAGGCGCTGGCCAGGCATGGCCGTGCGGAACTCGTCGCCGAAGGGGTCAGTACCGACGCCATCGAGGCCGTGTTCAGCCTCGACCTGCGCTACCAGGGCCAGTCCTACACCCTGAATCTCGCCTGGCAGGGCCTGCTGGCGACGCGGGCGGCATTCGAGACGCTGCATGCGCAGCGTTACGGTCATCGCCTGGACACGCCGGTCGAACTGGTCACCGTACGTTGCGGGCTGCAGGGTCCCGCGGTCGAGGTCCGGCTGCCAAAGCTGGCGGCCTGCCGCGCTGCCGCGCCGCGTCACACCCGAGTGGCCGGGCATACCCGGCCGGTACCGGTGTATGCGCGTGAGGCGTTGGGCGCAGGGTGTCGCTTCGATGGCCCCGCGCTGGTCACCGAGACGGTGGCCACCACCTGGCTGCCGGCGGACTGGTCCTGCACGGTCGATGCGGTGGGGAATTTGCTGCTGGAGCGGGAGTAAGAATATCTCGCGCAAAGACGCAGAGTTCGCAGAGAATTAAATATTTATATTTCATGCCAGGGCGCAAAACCATTTAATCATTTACCTGGCATGATGTAGCCACCTGCCCATAGCCTCAGGGTGTGCCAACCAAAGTGGGGGTCATCCCCGCGTGCGCGGGAATGACATGATTTCTTTGCGTACTCTGCGTCTCTCGGCAACTGCTCCTGCGTTGCTCTACCTCCTACATCCATGTAGTCGTGCGCGAGGCTGTTATCGAGTTCCTTGGTGCCTCTGTACGACATGTTTTTTTCCGGTCATGCATGGGCATTAAAAAACCCGGCAGGGCCGGGTTTTTTCGGTGCAATGACATTGGACCGGATTACTTGATCTTGGCTTCCTTGTACATCACGTGCTTGCGTACCACCGGGTCGAATTTCTTGATTTCCATCTTCTCCGGCATGTTGCGCTTGTTCTTCGTGGTGGTGTAGAAGTGGCCGGTGCCGGCGCTGGAGACGAGTCTGATCTTGTCACGCATGGTGTGTTCTCCTTAAACCTTCTCGCCGCGGGCGCGCAACTCGGCCAGCACGGTGTCGATGCCCTTTTTGTCGATGATGCGCATGCCCTTGTTCGAGACGCGCAGCTTCACGAAGCGCTTTTCGCCTTCCACCCAGAAACGGTGGTCGTGCAGGTTGGGCAGGAAGCGGCGGCGGGTTCTGTTGTTGGCGTGGGAGACGTTATTGCCGCTCTGCGGACGCTTTCCCGTGACCTGGCATACTCTGGACATTGCTCTGAACCTCTGAAAAAAGCCCGACATCAGCGGGAAGGGCGCATTTTATACCAGAAAGGATCGCCGGATACAACCCGGTCAGTCGCCGGGGTTGATGGTTTTTCTCAATGATTTCAGTGGGCTGTCAAATCAGCCCGCGTTCGGCAAAGGACACGCCGCTGCCTTCCCCCACAATAAAGTGATCCAGCACGCGCACATCGACCAGTGCCAGGGCGTCCACCAGCCGGCGCGTGAGCTGCACGTCGGCGCGGCTGGGCTCCGGCACCCCGGACGGGTGATTGTGGGCCAGGATCACGGCCGCGGCGTTGAAGTGCAGCACGCGCCGTACCACTTCGCGCGGGTGCACACTGGCGCCGTCGATGGTGCCGCGGAACAGTTCCTCGAAGGCGATCACGCGGTGGCGGTTGTCAAGGAACAGGCAGGCGAATACCTCGTGCGGCAGGTGGCGCAGGCGGGCGGTGAGGAAGCGGCGCGTGGTGTCCGGGTTTTCCAGCGTGTCCTCGCGACTCAGCTGCTCCTGCAGGTGCCGGCGCGCCATCTCCAGTATCGCCTGCAGCTGGGCGAACTTGGCGTCGCCCAGCCCGGCATGGGCGCAGAACGCCGTGCGGTCGGCGTCCAGCAGCGCCCGCAGGCTGCCGAAGGCGGCCAGCAGCTCGCGAGCCAGGTCGACGGCGGTCTTGCCGCGCAGGCCGGTGCGCAGGAAGATCGCCAGCAGCTCGGCATCCGACAGCATGCCGGGACCGTGCTGCAGCAGTTTTTCGCGTGGCCGCTCGCCCGCCGGCCAGTCCCTGATGGTATGCATGCCTCATTTTTGCCGATGAACCGATGGCCGTACATCGGGAGAAACCCCGGGTGATCGTAGGAGCGGTGAGGCACGAAGCGCATCGATGGCGACCGGAGCCTGATTTGTTCGCGGACCGCGTCCGCTCCTACGCGTGTATTGATTAGGGACCGTAGGGTGCGTTTTACGCACCGTTCACGGTGCACGGAGTGCACCCTACAACGACTCTCAGGGCAGGAGCGCATCTCATGCGCGATGGGGTGTTTAAAATGATCGCGGATGGGATCCGCTCCTACAGGGTCCTGCCCAGCCTGCGTGCGTATGCATGCATTATCTCTGTGACCTCGGCGTTCTCGGTGGCAATGCTTTTTTCCTTGGCGCCCTGGTATGCTCGCGGGAGACGCTTTTCAGGTTTGCACCCACCGATCTTCTGTTAAACTCCTGCCGTATGAATACCTTATCCGGCAAACACCTGCTGCTGGGCGTGACCGGCGGCATCGCTGCCTACAAGAGCGCGGAGCTGATCCGCCAGCTGCGCGCACAGGGTGCGCTGGTGCGCGTGGTGATGACGGCAGGGGCACAACAGTTCATCACGCCGCTGACCCTGCAGGCCTTGTCCGGCAACCCGGTGCACACCGGGCTGCTCGACGAGGGGGCCGAGGCCGCGATGGGCCATATCGAGCTGGCGCGCTGGGCGGATGCCCTGCTGATTGCGCCGGCCACCGCGGATTTCATTGCGCGGCTGACCCAGGGCCGGGCGGACGACCTGTTGAGTGCCGTGGCGCTGGCCTGCGAGGCACCGGTGGCGATTGCACCGGCCATGAACCATGCCATGTGGGAGAATGCGGCGACGCGTGCCAACATCGCCGCGCTGCGCACGCGTGGTATCCCTGTGTTCGGACCAGCGCTGGGCGAGCAGGCCTGCGGCGAAACCGGTCCGGGCCGGTTGCTGGAACCGGGCGAACTGGTGAGCGCCGTTGCCAGCCTGTTCGAAACCGGTGCGCTGGCCGGCACCCGGGTGCTGATCACCGCGGGTCCCACGCGCGAGGCGATCGATCCGGTGCGCTATATCAGCAATCACAGCTCGGGCCGCATGGGCTTTGCCGTGGCGCAGGCTGCTGTCGAGGCCGGTGCCGAGGTGATCCTGGTGTGCGGCCCGGTCAGCCTGGCAACGCCACCGCGGGTGCAGCGCATCGACGTCGTCAGCGCCACGGATATGCAGCGCGCCGTGAGCGAAAAGGTGGTGAACTGTGATATTTTCATCGCCGTCGCGGCGGTGGCCGACTACCGGCCGGAGCGGCCGGCCGGGCACAAGTTAAAGAAGATGGCCGGACATCTGGCGCTGACGCTGGTGCGCAACCCGGACATCCTGGCCGAGGTCGCCGCGCTGCCGCAGCCGCCCTTCACGGTCGGTTTTGCCGCCGAGACCGAAGCGATGGTCGAGCATGCGCGCGCCAAGCGGCTGGCGAAGGGCGTCGACATGATCGCGGCGAACCGGGTCGGTGCCGGCCGGGGTTTCGACGCCGGGGACAACGCCCTGCATGTGATCTGGGCAGGCGGAGAGCGCGAACTGCCGCTCACCGGCAAGGCCAGGCTGGCGCGGCAACTGCTGGCGCTGATCGCGGAACGTTTTCATGACAGGGGCACCAAGGTAATCCCGTTCAATGCAAAAGATTCAGCTTAAGATTCTCGACAAGCGCCTGGGCAGCGAGTTTCCCCTGCCGCACTACGCCACCGCCGGCTCGGCCGGCATGGACATGCGCGCCTGCGTCGAGGCCCCACTGGAAATCGCCCCGGGCGAGACCCACCTGATTCCCACCGGCCTGGCCATCCATGTCGAGGATGCCGGGCTGGCGGCCATCCTGCTGCCGCGCTCCGGCCTGGGCCACAAGCACGGCATCGTGCTGGGCAACCTGGTCGGACTGATCGATTCGGACTACCAGGGCCAGGTCTTCGTGTCCTGCTGGAACCGCGGCAGCGAGCCGTTCACGGTGGTGCCCGGCGAGCGCATCGCGCAGCTCGTTATCGTGCCGGTGGTGCATGCCGATTTCGAGGTGGTGGAGGAATTCGTTGCCAGCGACCGTGGCGACGGTGGCTTCGGTCATACCGGCAGGCACTGAGTTCAATCAAGCTGCCCCTCCTGCCGATAGCGTACTTGCATTAAAAATCCCAAATTACTCAGAATGTTACAGTTAGCTGAAGGATTGCGATGAAATTTCCTTTACCCGGTTCCCGCAAGCCCGCGAAGAAACCGGCTGCTAAATCCTCCCGGGCGCCCGGACTACCACAGTCGGCCAGCCTGGCCCGGGTCCGCATCCAGCTGTTGTTCGCCGGTATCATCCTGCTGGTGGCGCTGGCCTATTTCCTGTTCCAGGTGATGGCAATCTATATCGTGGCCGCGAAGGACCAGGAGACTGTCACTACCACCGATCTGCTTGCCGCCCGGGTTGCCGCGATGGCCGACTATTACGGCGCCAGCGCGGCGCTGCTGGCCAAGGATCCCGAGATTGCCGACATCCTGATGATCGGTACCGCGGCCGAGCGCAGCGCCCGCGAGGAATCGCTGCGCTATGTATTCCCGACGGCGATCAACGTGCGCCTGCTGTCGCCTGGCATCACCATGGTGGACCCGCGGGCGTCGCCGCCGCTGAGTTATTCCGCACTGGCCCAGATGGGCGCCGCCGAGGCCAGCGACAAGCCACCTCCCGTCGAGGTGCACCTGTTCAACACGCCGCAACAGCATGTCAATATCGTGCGCAAGGTCATGGATCCCGCCGGAACCGGCGTGATCGGTCACATCATGCTGTCACTGTCCAACGATGTGCTGCAGGGCATCCTCGACGACCTGAAGGAACTGCACGGCTACATCGAATTGCGCCAGGCAGGCGAGAAGGGCGCCCCGGTGGTAGTTGCCGCGCGCGGTGATCCGTCCATCAAGTCGGGGCAGGCGGAGCGCGTGGTGCCCATTGAGCATACACGCTGGCAGATCGCCTGGTGGCCCGAGACCGGCAGCCTGGCTTACCTGTCCGGCATCAGTTTCTGGGTGATCGGCGCCCTGCTGATCACGGTACTGTTATTCGCTGCCCTCGTGAACGTCCTGTTCCGTCGCCTGGTCAATGCGCTGCGCCAGGACGAGGTCACCATCGTGACGCTGATGAAAGATTTTCGCGATGGCCGGGTTCGACGCGACGAGGGTGGCGGTCTTGCCGAGCTGCAATCCACCATCGATTTCATGGTGCAGCTGGCGGCCAGTGCCAGGGAGCCCGAGCAGCGCGGGCACGCCCGGCGCCAGAACGATCGTGACGACAGTGCGCAGTATGAAACGCCTGTTGCCGGGATCAGTGTTGAGGAGCATGACGATTACCCGTCCACAGGCGCCGCGAATTTCACGTCGGCTATTTCCAGCGACAACCTGATTGTGGAGGAAGGCATGCCGGACACGAAAGCTGCAGCCGGAATCGATCCGTCGATTTTCCGTGCCTATGACATACGGGGTGTTGTGGACAAGACGCTGACCGTGGATGCTGTGTACCTTATCGGTCGGGCGATCGGCAGCGAGGCACTGCAGCGCGGGCGCAACGAAATCGTGGTCGCCCGTGACGGGCGCCTGTCCGGACCGATCCTGGTCGATGCCCTGGTTGAAGGCATTACCTCGACCGGTTGCGACGTGAAGGATATCGGCTGCGTGCCGACACCGGTGCTCTACTTCGCGACCTACTACCTGGATACGCAGAGCGGTGTCGTCGTGACCGGCAGTCACAACCCACCCGACTACAACGGCCTGAAGATCGTGATCGACGGGGAAACCCTGTCCGGTAACTCGATCCAGGACCTGCGCGAGCGTATCGAGGCCGGCAATTTCATATCCGGTGCCGGCAGCGTCGAAACCATTAATGTCATTCCCGACTACATCGAACGTATCCGCGGCGATGTCAGCCTGGCGCGGCCACTGCGCGTGGTGATCGATTGCGGCAACGGGGTAGCCGGCGCCGTCGCGCCCGATCTGCTGCGTTCGCTGGGTTGCACCCTGACCGAGCTGTACTGCGACGTGGACGGCAATTTTCCGAACCACCATCCCGATCCCAGCAAGACGGCCAACCTCACCGACCTCATCAATGCGGTGCGGACCGGGCATGCCGATATCGGCCTGGCCTTCGACGGTGACGGCGACCGGCTTGGCGTGGTGGCGGCCGATGGCACGATCATCTGGCCTGACCGCGTACTGATGCTGTACGCGATAGATATCCTGGAACGTAATCCGGGCGGACAGATCATCTACGACGTGAAATGCACCCGTCATCTCGACAAGATCATTCACGACCACGGCGGCGAGCCGCTGATGTGGAAGACCGGCCACTCTTTCATCAAGGCCAAGATTCGCGAAAGTGGCGCGTTGCTGGCCGGTGAAATGAGCGGTCACATCTTCATCAAGGAGCGCTGGTATGGTTTCGACGACGGTTTGTATGCCGCCGCGCGGCTGCTGGAAATCCTCGGCAAGGACATGCGTAGCAGTACCGAGATCTTCGCGGAACTGCCGGACAGCATAAACACCCCGGAACTCAACGTTCCCATGCGCGAAGGCGAGCCACAGCAGTTCATCGGTCGCCTGCTCGAGAACGCGCACTTCGAGAATGCCACGGTATCGACCATCGATGGTCTGCGCGTGGATTTCGAGGACGGCTGGGGCCTGGTGCGCGCGTCGAATACCACGCCGGTGCTGGTGCTGCGATTCGAGGCCGACACCGAAGCCGCGCTGGTGCGGATTATGGAAGATTTCCGCCGCGCCATGCTGCAGGTCAAGAGCGACCTGTCGCTGCCGTTCTAGCCCGCATTTCTCACCGGGATCCCGGAGAAGGTGAGACCGCGTAGTGGTCGAGAGGCTGGCCTGGGCCATGCAGGAGGTACGAGTCCATGGATGGACTCGGTAGAGCGAAGCAGGAGAAGGTGAGATCGCACAGCGATCGAGAGACTGGCCTGGGCCATGCCAGAGCCGAGAGCAATGCAGGGAGCAGTTGCCGAGGGCTCGTGTGACCGGACGCCGCTCTGGAACGAAAGACCCGCTCGAGGCGCAGAGCAGGGGCCCCGGCGTAGCCGGGGATGCGACCGCCGGTGGGCGGGATGTCGCTTCGAATACCACCGCGGGTCTTCGCTCCACCGGGGGTCAGATCCCCACCGCTGCGCGGCGGGGCCCCTCTTCCGCCCCTCGAAGCGATGTAGCCGTAGCTA
>DATKZN010000056.1:0-5350 GCA_035527955.1 Gammaproteobacteria bacterium | reverse complement strand
TTTGCCGCTGGTCTCGCCGACGCGCACCAGGCTGACGTAGAACATCGAAAATATCCGGGGATGCTGCCCGAGCGCATCCGATAGCGTGTGTCCTGTCTCCAGGCTGGCCGCCACCTGGTGCAGCGTCTGTGCCAGCGAACGGTTGCCCGTGGTGGTGGCCAGCCCGGTGACTGCCCGGAAGATCGGTATGCCGGCACGCAGCATGCTGTGCATCTGCCGGCTGAACTGGATCAGGTCAGTGAGTTGGACCTTGGGCGCGAACAGGCTTTCCAGGCTGATGCCCAGCGAGAGTTTTTCGACAAAGGGCTGGATGTCGACCGGCGTCAGCCCGCCCTCGATCAGGCGCGCGGCGGCCAGGTCGGGGCTGCCGGCATCGATAGTGCCCTCGATGGCATCGCCATGGGCGCCGCGTGCCTTGTAGTTAAACAGCGGCATCAGTCGGCCCATCCGCACAGGCGCATCACCTCTTCGATGCTGGTGATGCCGTCACGCGCATACTCCAGTGCATTGCCGACCAGCGGCTGGTAGCCGGGTTGCTCGCGTGCCGCGCGCTGGAAGGCGTTCTGGTCCTCGCTGCGCAGGGCCTCGGCGAGCCCGGGTGTCATCACCAGCAACTCGTAGATACCGATGCGTCCGCTGTAGCCGGTGTGATTGCAATTGTTGCAACCGCTGCCGCGCCGGAACACGTGCTTGTCCAGGGTGTCGCCGGCCTGGTCGTGCAGCCAGGCCTGTTCGTTCGCGTCCAGTGCCGCCGGTGCGCTGCATTGCGTGCAGACCCGGCGAATCAGGCGCTGGGCAAGGATGGCCTGCACGGACGAGGCCAGCAAATAGCCCTCCAGGCCCATGTCCATCAGGCGGATGGCGCTGCTGACGGCATCGTTGGTATGCAGTGTCGACAGCACCAGGTGACCGGTCAGCGAGGCGCGCAGCGCGATCTCGCCGGTTTCATGGTCGCGGATCTCGCCCAGCAGCAGGATGTCCGGGTCGAGGCGCAGGGCGGTGCGCAATACGCGCGCGAAATCGAGCCCGACCTTGTTGTTGACCTGCACCTGGTTGACGCGTTGCATGCGGTACTCGACCGGGTCCTCGATGGTGATGATCTTGCGCTGCGGCGAGTTCAGCTCGTGCAATGCGCTGTACAGTGTCGTGGTCTTGCCGCTGCCGGTCGGCCCGGTCACCAGGATCAGACCGTGCGGTTTGTGGATGATCCTGAGGAAGGTCTTGAGCAATGCCGCCGGCATGCCCAGCTCCTCCAGCGTACTGATGGAGTTGCTGTGGTCGAGCAGGCGCATGACGACGCCCTCGCCGTGCTGGGTCGGTATGGTGGACAGGCGCACATCGATCTGCCGGTCCTTGACGTTCACCGAAAAGCGGCCATCCTGCGGCAGGCGACGCTCCGATATGTCGGCATTGGCCATCAGCTTGAGACGCGACACCATGGCCGAGGTGATGTTCTTTTCGTCGACGATCTGCTCGTGCAGGATGCCGTCGATGCGGCGGCGAATACGCAACACGGTTTCATCAGGCTCGATATGGATATCAGAGGCATGCGCCTTCACGGCGCTGTCGAAAACGGACTGGATCAGGCGCACCACGGGCGCGTCGCTCTTGCTGCTGGCGGCGATCAGCCGGTCGAGGTCGAAGGTGCTGTCCGACATGTCACGGCCGACCTCGCTGGCCAGCGACTGCAGCTGGTCGTTGCCGCTGTACATGCGGTCGATGCCCGTCAGCAGGTCGGCCTCCTTGACGGCCGCCAGCTCGACCGGGCACTTGAGCGCCTTGACCAGCGCGTCGTAATTGAAAATGTCGGTAGGGTCACCGAGCGCAACCAGCAGGCCGCTGGCCGTTTCCTTGAGGATCAGGGCGCGGTAGCGGCGGGCGTCGGTTTCCGGCAGCCGCTGTACCAGTTGCGGATTCAGTTCGAAGGTCTGCAGGTCAACATAGGGGATGCCGATCTGCGTCGACAGGATTCTCAGCATGGCCTCCTCGTTGACGTAACCGTGATCGATCAGCACGCGGCCGAGCTTGCGGCCGCTCTTTTTCTGTTCCGCAAGCGCGGCCTGCAGCTGGTTCTCGGAAATCAGCTTCTTCTCCACCAGCAGGTCGCCGAGGCGGACTTTCACGCGTTTCATGTTCGCTGCCATGATTACAATCCTTGCCGGTTATCGTGCCTGTTCAGCGCGCCAGCTGTTCGAGCCGCAGCTGAACGTACTGTTGCAATGCCTTGCCCAGCGGATAGTGCAGTGCCTGCCGGTAGGCCGATGCCGCCGTCTCCGCATCACCTGCCTGCTCGCTGGAAATGCCCAGCCCCATCCACCACTCGCCATGTGCCGGCGCCAGCCGCAGTGCCTCGCGATAGCTCCCGGCTGCCGCATCCGCCTTGCCGCTGCGCTGGTAAAGCCCGGCCAGCAAGGCATGGTAGGCGGCGTCGTCAGCGGCAGCGGGCAGTGCGCCCTGCAGGGCATTGATAGCCTCGCTGTCACGCGCCTGTGCAGCCAGCAGTTGTGCATAGAGGCTGGCGTAGGGGGCATGCTGCGGGTAGTGCAGCAGGCCGCTGGCCAGCACCGACTCTGCGCGGCTGTTGCGTTGCTGCTGCACATACAGGCCGGCCAGCAGCAGCCGCGCCTTGTGCAGGCTGTTATCACGTGCCAACAGGTCCTCGAGCAGGCGTTCCGCCTCGACGGCGTTGCCCTTGTTCACGGCCGCCGCGGCAGCCTGGAAATCGCGTGCCAGCCGCTGTTCCGGCGACAGCGGGCGGGGTGTCACCTCGAAATGACCGTCTTCCCCGCTGGCCGGCCCGCTGGCAGGCGCTGCCGGGGGCGCCTGCGCTTTCCGTTCGTGCTGTTCGGTAACCGGGGTCTCTATCGTGTCGGGAGCGCTCTGTGCGGGTGCAGCGGGTTGCAGCGCCGCGACCGTGCTGGCGACAACCGCCCGCACCGGTATCTCCAGGATCCGGGTTGTTTTCGCCGGGTCGCTGTCGGGTGTCCGCATCTGCTGCAGGCGGAACGTATTGCTGAAGGCAATAGCCACCAGTACGACGGCGACGAGCAGGGCGGCGCCAGCCAGCATCGGGTCGCGTCCTGCCAGCGGGTTACGCAGATGCATTCCCGCCAGGCCCGGCGGGTGCAGGGCGGCGGCATGGGCACTCGCCGGCTGGTAATTGCGCCGGTCCAGGTCCTTCAGCATGTCGTTGATCAGGCTCATGACGGTCGTGCTCAGTGCCAGGCCGCGTAGAAGCCGGCGCCGGTCAGGGTCAGCAGCCCGAACAGGCCGGAGGCCAGTGCCAGGCGGTGGCGGGAGGGCCGGATGTCATCGGTGTCCAGTGCTGCCTTGCGGATATGGACGGCATCGATGCAGCGGTCTCCGCGCCCGAAGGCGGACAGCATGGCCTTGTGGGCGAGGATGTTGATCAGTCGGGGAATGCCCCGGCTGCTGCGGTGCAGCAGCTTCAGTGCCCGCGGGGTAAACAGCGGAACGCCGCGGTAGCCAGCCACCATCAGGCGATGCTGCAGGTAAATCGCAAGTTCGTGGGGTGCCAGCGGCTTGAGCCGGTAGCTGAACAGGATACGCTGGCGCAGCTGGCGCAGGTGTTCCTGTTGCAGGCGGGCGTCGAGTTCCGGTTGTCCGAACAATACCACCTGCAGCAGCTTGGTCTTCTCGGTTTCCAGGTTGGAGAGCAGGCGCAGTGCCTCCATGCTGTCATCGGGCAGGGCCTGCGCCTCGTCCAGCAGCAGCACGACCTGCCTGCCGCCGGCATGCAGCTGCATGAGCCGCTCGTTGATGAGTTCGAGCAGGCGTGGCTGGCCGATATTGCGCGCATATTCGATGCCCAGTTCGCTGGCCAGTGCCATGCGCAGCGCCACCGGGTTGATGAACGGGTTGGGGATGTAGGCCGTGACGAAACCTTCGCCGAGCGAATTCAGCAGTTTTCTGCACAGCAGTGTCTTGCCGGTGCCGACCTCGCCGGTGACCTTGATGAAGCCCTCACCGGAGTGCAGGGCATACTGCAGCACGTTCAGTGCATCCCTGTGGCTGCCGTGATCGAGAAAGAACTCCGTGTCCGGCGTGATGGTGAATGGCTGCTGTTCCAGTCCGAAGTGTTCAAGGTACATGGGTAGACTCCATTGGCAGCGGCGCTCAGCGGCCGTTGCCGTCCATGGTTCTGAGGTTGCGGAAGCTATCCGCGGTGCTGCGCAATTGCCCGTTCCATTGCTGGTCGCTGTTGATGACTACAGGACGCAGCAGGATGACCAGCTCGCTCTTGCCGGCCACCTCGCGGTGGTGGCGGAACATGTTGCCGACTACCGGCATGTCACCAAGGAGCGGCGTGCGCGACTCCTCGTCACGCAATGCGTTCTTCATCAGCCCGCCCAGCACCACCACCTGGCCACTGCGTGCACGGATCACCGAGTCCGACTCGCGGATTGTGCTCAGTGCCAGCGGGATCGACAGGTCACTGTCGCTGGAGACCTGGATGTTCTTGGTCTTCTCCATTACTTCGCTGATGGCCGGGTGGATGTGCAGGATGACATTGTCATCCGCGTCGATCTGAGGCAGCACATCGAGTGCGACACCGGAGAAGAAGGGCGTCAGGGTAACATTGACATTCGTGTTGCCGAATCCATTGGTGATTTCGGTGTCGGTATCGACATCGGTGACGAAATACTCGTCCTGGCCCACCTTGATCACGGCCTTCTGGTTGTTCATTGTCGAGATGCGCGGGCTGGACAGTACCTGTACGTCGCCCTGTGTCTTGAGCAGCTCGATCAGGGCATTGAAGTCTTTCAGGTTGGCATCGATGGTGAAGATGCCGCCGAAGGCGGTCGTGTCGAAGCCGGTGACCTGCGTGCCACGCACCAGCGGCACAACGGTGCCGGCCAGCGCGGACGCCCCGCTGTCGAATACGGTGCCGCCGCCGGAGTGGCCGAACAGGATCGACTTGTCATCGCCGAACTCGATCAGCGCATTCCAGTTGATGCCAGCCTGAAACTTGTCGTTCAGTGAGACCTCGATGACCTTGGCCTCGAGGATTACCAGGCGGTGCGCCACGTTCTCGATGGTGTTGAGATAGTCCTGCACGTCACGCAATTCCTCCGGCAGGGCATGGACGACAATGACGCCGGACTGTGGATGCACGACCACCTTGCGGCCGTCCTCCTTGCCCACGATCAGGTTCAGCGAATCCTGCAGGTCTTTCCAGAAATCAGATGCGGAGTCTGTCCTGACCTCGCTGCCGGAAACGGTGGAGTTCTGTCCGCCACTGGCAGCCGGTGTGCCGGCGGCCGCACCTTGCTGGGTATCAGAGCCGGATCTACTGACCTCGCCGGAGTTGACGCTGGTGCGTGAGGTG
>DATKZN010000055.1:0-6645 GCA_035527955.1 Gammaproteobacteria bacterium | reverse complement strand
ACCAGGTTCAGCACTTCGCGCACAGTGGTCTCGATGTGCCAGTTGGTGATGATGGGGACACCGGCGTTGTCGGCCTCGCTCAACAGGTAGGACTGCAGCTCCCAGATATCATCGATGTGTTTCAGGTAACGCGATGCCCGCCGCCCGCTCTTTTCGCGGCCGCGGCGCTTGAGCTGCTTTTCCAGCGCCGACTTTTCCATGGTCGCCAGCATGAGCGGTACGACGATCGCCTGTTTTCGTGCATCCTCCAGGCCCAGCATGGTGGGCACGATATGCACCCCCTCTATGATCAGGTCGTGCTGTTCCTTGACTGCGCGGCCGATGGCGGCGACCAGCGCCGGCTTGATGGTACTGAACTGGGAAAGAAACCCGGCAATCACGGGATTTTCGGTTTCACCGCTCTGCTCATCTGGCGGCGAGGCCAGTCCACGCCAGGCCTCGAAGCTCGAATAACCGAGCGTCGGTACCGCCTCGGGCGTCAGGTAGGCGCGTATGATTTCACGCATCATGTCCGTGGACTGGATGCGACCGATGTCCAGCCGGTAGGCCACCTCCGAGGAAATGGTGCTCTTGCCGGCGCCGGTCACACCGCCGATCAGCAGGATCAGCGGATCGCCACTGTTCTGGAACCTGCGCCACGAGAGATAGCGTTCCGCAGACTCAGGGGAACAATGATCCTTGAGACACTGGTAAATCAGCTTGCGCAGGGTCTTGTGGTTGATCTCCCGGTGCCCGGTTTTCTGCAGGGACGCGTACACCTTGCGCGCGCCCTCATGGGCGATATCCGGGTCGATCGCGCAGCTTTCCAGTGAATGGGCCAGCAGACCGGCGGAAAACGGCTCGCTGCGAGTCGGCGTATGCACCAGGATGTCGGTATCGTCAGCCGGCCGTGCTTCATATGTTTTGCGCCGGTTCCTGCCAAACCGCGCCTCCAGTAACCCGGCCACCTTCTTTTTCAGATCGGTGCTGGTGATCTCCTCGGTGTCGCGCAGTTCGTCGCGAACCTTCTGCGCCAGCGGGTAGGCCTCGTCGAATGGCAGTCCGACATTCATCAGCGATTGCACGAGGATTCCGCGCAAAAAAGGAGTACGGTCGCCATCGGGCTGATTGATAACAACGGTTTTTGCCATATGCGACACCTTGCCGGATCCCGTCGAATGCGGGGCACAATCGGATTATCGCTGACGATAGTACATTAGCAATTCGGCTTGACAGGCATTTTCTTCACCCGGCCGCACCGGCTGCGGCCCCACCGGGCGGTCACCTGCGCATTCCCGACTAAGCCTTTATTATTCATAGACATGGCATCCAGCCAGTGACGCCTGCGAGGCGCAATGCCACCCGCAGCGGCGCGGCAACCGGCCGGTATGTTTTTACAAGCCGCGCCCGACTTGCTAACTTGATGAATATGCGTGCGATAGTCGTCAGGCACTACAAGACCCTGCTGAACGCCTCCGGCCGGATCATGGGCTGGGGCGATGCGCCACGCGCGAAGGACTGGGGAGACGACATCGCCTATGTCTATAACCGCCTGCGCGAGCTGGACATCAGCTTCGATCGCGTCTATTCCAGCAACCTGGAACGCGCACGCCGCACGGCCATGCATTATGCCAGCAGTTACGGCATCCTCTGTCTGCACGATGCCGCGGAACTGAATGAAGTCAATTACGGTGCGCTGTACAACAAAAACAAGCAGTGGGTCACGAAGAACATCCCGCAACACAAGAAGGACCCGGACTTTGTCTACCCCGAAGGCGAGAGCTTCCGCCAGATGCAGAAACGCAGCGTCGACTTCCTGCTGTCACAGAATGCATTCTACCCGGACAGTACGGTATTGGTAGTGGTCCACGCCGGCGTCATACGCGGATTCGTCAGTCATTTTCTCGGCCTCGATTACGCGCGCCAACTGAAACAGAAGGTTTCGCACCGGTACATCGGTGATTTCACCCTCGACCGGGACGGCAACTGCATACGCTACGATGAGCTCGGCAAGAAATCGGGGTTCCTGCGTTCGGGCAGCATCAAGGTGCCCTGGTCAAACACGGCACCGGGCGAGGATGATGCTGACGCCGAGCACCTGACCAGCGCACCCGCTGTCTGATCTCTGCGCGGGCCGAGGCAATCCGTCCGGTTGATCCTGCCCGGCGGCAGGCGTGGACATGTAAGCGAACGGGCTTGAAGATTAACCACGCCCGCCAGTCGATTTGCCCGCGGACGAGGTCCGCCCCTGCAGACAATCCGGGTAAATTGGTACGGTTCGCAAGCTCACTGCACACTCCACCGACTCAAGCAGTGCGGAGAACCCGCGGCCCTGATGTGGCTGACGCGGACAAGCACAGGAATGCGGCCCGGGTTGTGCTGAAGCCATCCAGACTGCGGACTGACTGTTCGGAACGGTGACGGGACGTTCGTGTGCAGCGATGTAAATCCATGCACACGGAAAACAGATTTACCCTGTGTGTTCCGTGGACGCCGGGCAGTCCCTGCTTTGCGCCCGCGCGTCCTGTCGGGGTATTCGTATAGTACAGCCTTCGCGCCGGCAGATGTATCAACAAGCGCCGGTCAAACGTCCTTACTACTTGTTGCTCTGCACGCGCTTGTGGAAGTACGTCAGCAGTTTCTTGCGCAGCTTGGCCTGCCGATGCTTGAGTGCAGCTGCCTGACGCTTCTGCGCCAGTTCAATGAAGATTTCCTGGCAACTGCGTGATTCCTTCTCGCCGCTGTCCGGCATCTCGAGGTAGCTGCCGTCGGACTGCATTTCCCAGACGTTCTTGCGACTGGAGAGCTGCGCATCCAGGATCAGGCGCAGCTCCTGGCGCAGTTTCGGTTCCTCAACCGGCGCGACGACTTCCACGCGGCTTTCCAGATTGCGCTTCATCAGGTCCGCAGAGCCGATGAAATACTCTTCGCTGCCCTTGTTTTTGAAATAGTAGATGCGGGCGTGTTCCAGAAAACGTCCGACCACGCTGATGATGCGAACCGTCTCGCTCAGACCCGGGACACGTGGCCGCAACCGGCAGGTATCCCGCACGATCAGGTCGATGCGGACACCCGCCTGGGAAGCACGGTACAGCGCACGGGTGATGTCCTCGTCCTCGAGCGCGTTCATCTTCAGCTGGATCAAACCGGGCGACTCGGGGCGGTGGTTTTTAGCCTCGCGTTCGATTTTCTCGATCAGCGCTTTTTTCAGGGCATACGGCGAGGTAAGTATCTTGCGGTAGCGCGGCGGCGGCGAGTAGCCGGTGAGGAAGTTGAACAATTCGGTCAGGTCCTGGGTAATATCCGGGTCACAGGTCAGCATGCCGAGATCGCTGTACATCCGCGCAGTGCCGGCATGGTAGTTGCCTGTGCCGATGTGCGCATAGCGGCGCAGGCCGTTGTAATCCTTGCGCACCACGAGAATGACCTTGCTGTGCGTCTTCAGTCCGACGACACCATAGGTGACGTGGATACCCACCTGTTCGAGGCGGCGTGCCCAGCCGATATTTTTCGCCTCGTCGAAGCGCGCCTTGAGTTCGACCAGTACCGCCACCTGCTTGCCGTTCAGGGCGGCCTGGACCAGGGATTCTATGACCTTGCCTTCCCCGGAGGTGCGATAGAGCGTCATCTTGATCGCCAGCACCTTGGGATCTTCGCTGGCGGTGCGCAGGAATCGCTCCACGCTGGTGGCAAACGATTCATAGGGGTGCTGCAGCAGCAGTGCCTTTTGCTCGCGAATGATGTGGAAGATATTGCGTGAGTCATGCGCCAGGCGGGTATGGTCGATCGGGGTATGTACCGGATCGTGCAGGTCAGGCATATCCAGGGATGCGATCTCGAACAGGTCGCGCATGCCCATGAGCGAATTGACCTCGAAGACATCCGCCTCCTCGTCCAGCCCGAGCTCGGCGGCCAGCATGCCGCGATGTACGGGATTCATGCCGTGCGCCACCTGCAGGCGCACGATCGGTGCAAAATGGCGGTCTCTCAGCTCGGATTCGATCATTTCCAGCAGGTCATCCGCCTCTTCTTCATCCACTTCCACGACGGCGTTGCGGGTCACCCGGAACAACTCGCAGGACAGAATCTCCATGCCCGGGAACAGCATGTCCATATTGGCCGTGACGACATCATCCAGGGTCACGAAGGTATTGCCATCGCCCACCCTGATAAAGCGCGGCGCCACATCCCCCGAGATCGGCACCTTGACACGGGCGATATGGCTGGCGTTGCCACCCGGGTGGCGCAGGGTCACCAGCAGGTTGAGCGCGAGATTGGAAATAAACGGGAACGGGTGTCCCGGGTCCATCGCCAGCGGCGTCAGCAGGGGAAATATATTGATGCTGAAGTTTTCACGCAGGGCTGCCTGCTCCTCCGCCCGCAGATCGGCGTAGGGCACGATGCGAATGTCGTGCTGCCTGAGCAGTTCGCGCAGACGCTCGAGGATGATCTTCTGCCGCTGGTGAAGATCGCGCACCACGGCCTGGCACTCGATCACCTGTTCGTAGGGTGTTCGCCCGTCCACGGTCGGTGTACGGATACCCGCGGCGATCTGCTGCTTCAGACCGCCGATGCGTTTCATGAAAAACTCGTCGATGTTGCTGCTGACGATGGCTAGATACTTGACGCGTTCCAGCAGCGGTGTGCCTTTGTCCTCCGCCATGTGCAGCACGCGGCGGTTGAATTCGAGCCAGGTCAGCTCCCGGTTCAGGTAACATTGCGGGCTGTCCGTCTCGATGTTGCACGCCGGCTTGACGGTGCCTGCTGCCCCGGCATCCGCTGTCGCCGGGGTAGTGCCGGGTTTTGCGGATGCTGTTAGCGAATGAATACTGGTTGCCATCTGGACTCCCGTGATGCTGATTAATTTTTCAATAATTAGCTCATAATTGAATGATATACGTTGATATCAGTCAAGTAAGACTCAAAACCCGGTCATTTCAGTTACATTAAGGCTTCCGCAGTGTTGAGCGCAAGGGCACATGCCCGGGGTGACAGCCTGCGCCCCGCCACTGGCAGCATTGCCGGCAACAGTTGCGGCCGGCACCGGCCGCGGGGAGCTATGGCCATGGCCGATAACCATCCGGAGGCACATCCGCAGCTGCGCGGCTACGATCTGCTGAAGCGCGCTGAATTCAACAAGGGTACCGCATTTACCGAGACGGAACGCGACCGCTACGGACTGCGCGGCCTGCTGCCGGCGCGGGTATCCAGCCTGGCAGCACAGGAAGCACGCGCACTGGCCAACCTGCGCCGCAAGGAAAATGACATCGAACGCTACATCTTCCTGCTCGCCCTGCAGGGCCGCAACGAGCGCCTGTTTTACCGCCTGGTGATCGACCACATCGAGGAGATCATGCCGCTGATCTACACGCCAACGGTCGGCCAGGCCTGCCAGGAATATGCGCACATATTCCGCCAGCCGCGCGGTTTCTATATCACCCCGCAGGACCGCGGACAGATACGCGCCATCATGGACAACTGGCCGGCCCGGGACGTGCGACTGATCGTGGTGACCGACGGCGAGCGCATCCTCGGGCTTGGCGACCTGGGCGCCAACGGTATGGGCATCCCGATCGGCAAACTCGCGCTGTATACCGCCTGCGCGGGTATACCGCCGCAGCAATGCATGCCGGTGATGCTCGACGTCGGCACCGACAACGAAACGCTGCGCCGGGATCCGCTCTATCTCGGGATCGACCGGCCACGCCTGCGCGGCGCGGACTACCGGTCACTGGTGGACGAATTCGTCACGGCCGTGCAGGACGCGTTCCCGCTTGCCCTGATCCAGTTCGAGGACTTCCTGACACCGAACGCCTATGCCTTGCTGGATCGCTACCGCGAACGCGTGCTGTGCTTTAACGACGACATCCAGGGTACCGCTGCCGTGGTACTGGCCGGCCTGCTGGCCGCGTGCCGCATCACCGGATCCGATTTCACCGGCCTGCGCATCCTGTTCCTCGGCGCCGGCTCCGCCGCCACCGGGATCGCCGACCTGATCGTTGCCGCCCAATGCGAGGCCGGCAAGGACGAACAGCAGGCGCGCAGCCAGCTGTGGTTCGTGAACCGTTCCGGACTGATCGTGCAGGACAACGGCCCGCACGCCGCGCATCTCGCCAACTACGCACACGATGTGCCTGCCCGCGAATTTGTGGACGCCATCCGCGACCTGCGGCCCCAGGTCCTGATCGGGGCGACCGGCTCACCCGGGATATTCTCCGAACAGGTCATCCACCTGATGGCTCAGATCAACGAACGGCCGGTGATATTCGCACTGTCCAATCCCACCTCGCGCGCCGAGTGTACCGCCGAACAGGCCTACCGCTGGAGCGACGGGCGCGCGGTGTTCGCCAGCGGCAGCCCGTTTGACGCCATCGAGATCGACGGCAGGATCTCGCGTCCGGGCCAGGGCAACAATGCCTATGTCTTTCCCGGGATCGGTCTCGGCGCACTGGCCTGCCGTGCGCGCACCATCAGCGATGCCATGTTCCTCGCGGCGGCTCACGCCCTGGCGGCCATGGTCTCCGGTCAGGACCTGGCCAGGGGCACGGTGTACCCGCCCCTGACCGACATTCGCAGGGTATCGACCGCCATTGCCATGGAGGTGGCGCGTGCCGCCTGGGATGCCGGCCTGGCCGACGCGGAGCAGCCGGAGGATCTGCAGCAAAT
>DATKZN010000054.1:0-7489 GCA_035527955.1 Gammaproteobacteria bacterium | reverse complement strand
GAAAATCCGAATAAAGATGCAATGGACCAGCCCGCAAGTCCGAAAATCAAAGAGGTCGCCAGCGTTACCAGCAATGTCTGCCTGAGTAACAGCAGTAACTTTTGTGGTGACAGGTTGAGTCCCAGCAGGAACAGCAGGAAGATGATACCGATATGGCCGATCTGCTGGATTACCGAGGCGTCGGTCACCAGCTGCAGGCCCCATGGCCCGACGAGTCCGCCGAGCAGGATATATGCAACCAGCAATGATTGTCTGGCAAACAGCGCCAGGGCGGCGAGTACAGCAGCGCCTGTGAATATGAGGAATATGGAAAAAATGATCGAATCATCAGGCATGGCTTATCGTATAGCCGGCGTCCTGCAAAATAAAGGCGTTCCGTCCTGCTCGCCTGGCAAGGCCCTGCCAATATGAAGGTGCCAGGCAGCCTTTGCCTATTGTATGTCGGTGTGGTTGTGTGCTGATACTGAATGGTGTTGGCCTGCTCGGGTAGCGAGACGTTGAGTGCCCGGAGCGTCTTGCCGATCCAGGCCAGGATCCTGCAGGTGGCGAACATTACACCATGAATATCGAGTATGTACGTTCTGTTCGCCTGGAACATCTGAGGCGGGCTTCGCCGACCTGGAGACTGACGACATCCGTTGTGCTGAATGTTTCACTGGCATGGGATTACACCCGGACGCGATGTCGCCGGAATAGGTCACCCCGTGCTATTCGGCAGCAGTCTCCTGTAAAAATGATGACGTTTCAGGATATTTCACTGAAGAAGAGTGCGAGGTTGAGCCGATTCTCTATTTCAAGTTTTCTGAAAATAGCACTCAGGTGTGCCTTCACAGTTCGCTCCGAGATCTCGAGTTCGCGAGCGATCATTTTGTTGTTGCCGCCAAGATGAACCATGCGTGCGACTTGCAGCTCTCGCGGCGTCAGGGTTCTGACCAGCGAATTGTTAGAATTGCTGTGTTCTAAGGCGGTATCGCCCTCGCTTGCCAGTTCACTAATCATCTGAGTGATCAGTTTTCTCTGTATCCAGTATTCTCCCTCGAGTACCAGATTTACGGCGCGCATGAGCAGTGCGGGCGCGATGTCATCCTTGCAGAAACCGCGTGCGCCAGCCTTGAACAGGCTGCGTTGGTCAACCAGCCTGTCAGACTGGTTGTCGATGATGACCACGAAAATACCCGACAGTTTTTTTATCAGGCTGATCAGAAATTCCGTCGTGTTATCCGCGCAGACATGTGGATCGATAAAGAGCAGGGCAGGTCTTTCGCTTGCGATGCAGGAATGCATGGCGGGCAGGGAAGTTATCAGCCGGGTTTCGTGCTTTTTCTCCAGAACGCCTGCATAAAGGCCCGTGACACTATCGTCGCGACTGGCAATCAGGATGTAGTCACTTGCCGGTAATGCACTTGCTGCCATTGGCCCATTCCGCTGTCTGCCGTTCTCTGATTACTCTTTCCCCTGCGCAGGATTGGATTCAGCAGATAGTCAAGGACAGTCTGTAGGCCCGTGAGGATATCAACCATCGAGTCATGCCTGGTATGATTTCCGGTGGGTCTGCTTCAGTGCCCAGATAGCTGCGTTCAGTTCTGGCCCGGATCAGGAAAAAGCGTTCACCGCTCTCATGTGTGATGGTATCGGCACTGATGTGTTCTAGTTTAGCCGGCGATAAACCGTAAATAGCGAAATCATATGCACTTAATTTGACCTGGGCGGCCTGTTCCTGGCGCAGGAAGGCAATGCCGGCGGGCCTGATACGGGCCGCCCCAGGGATATGGCCGTAAAGGGGTGCGATTTCAGCCGGGGGCATTACCGGGCTGGATGATGCCACCTGTGAGTTGATCATGGCCTGCTCGATACGTTGCGGACCGGAGTCCGGGTGACCCTGTACCGTCGTCCGACAGCCAGACAATCCTGCTTATCGAGGATCTGGTCGATCTGTTGATCGGGTAGCATATCTTCCGGCTGACTGACCTCCCGGAAACGTCACAGCAGAAACTCCTGATGCGGACACGTATGCGTCACGAGATCATCCTGGTGTCGAACCTCATGGTCGGAATAGAGGGTATTCACCAGCGGTCCGGGCGACTCCCGCCTCGCCCCAGGTCATTACCGCCCCAGGCTGGCACTGGCCGATGCCTGGGCCAAATCCGGCCTGCCGGTCAGATGCCCTTGCAAACCATCGATATTCAGGCCTGCCAGTGTGTCACGCTCGGCAGCGGTTTCCACTGCCTGTGCGATTACCAGGATATCGAGACTGTGCAGGGTATCTGTGAGCGCCTGGACGAAGAAGCGGTTGTCGACGTTGCTGTCGATGCCGCGGATGTAACTGCTGTCGATTTTTACATAACTGATGTCCATGCTGCGCAGGTAGCCGAACGACGCGAACCCCTTGCCAAAATGGTCGATGCCGCTCCTGCATCCCAGTGTATTCAGGCGTTCGACGAGGTCGTGGGCATTCTGGATGTTTGCAAGGACTGCGTACTCGGGGAATTCAACCAGTATACGTTTCGCAAGCGTGGGGGCGTTGCCAAGCGTGGTGGCTAACCACTGGATGAAGACGGCATCATGCAGGGATGTCGATGACAGGTTGACGGCAAACAGGGTTGACGGATCGGGGTTTTGTGCGAGGTATTCGAGCAGCCGTGTGACTGCCAGCTTGTCAAGCTGGCTGGCAAGGCCGAAACGTTCAGCCAGTGGTACGAATATACCGGCATTGACACCGTTCTTGCTGTTGTCATCAATACGTGCGAGTACTTCTTTGTGCAGCAAGCTGTTGCCCTGCGCTGCGGGTTGGTAAACCGCTTGCACATACAGCCTTATGGCGCCTTTGTCGATGACCTCGCGCAATCGCTTGCGCCAGTTTTCCATGCTGTGTATCTCGGGCTGATTGGCTGCCGGAGCCTGATAGCGCTGCCAGGTGTTCTGGCCGCTTGCCTGGGCAGAACGCAGTGCCATGTCGGCCTCGGACAGCAGTTCCGGCAGCGTATTGCCATGCCGCCACATTGCAATGCCGATATGACCGATGTTATTTGAATCGGCAAGGCCATCAGCGCGCAGCTGCAAGAGATCCCTGCAAAGTGTCGCAGCGAGTGCGTCTGCGCTGCCGGTCGGAAGACCGGTGGCGACAATGCCGAAGCCGGCGCCTGATATACGGGTGGCAAAGCTGTTCTCAAGATAGGCAAGCTGCGACTTTATCAGCTCACCCGTTCTTTTCAGCAGCATGTCTCCTGCCGTGTAACCGGTACGTTCGTTGACCCTCGATAAGTCGCGCAACTCGAGCAACAGCAGCGCACCCTGCGAGACTTCGTCCCTGGCATCCAGCATTGCGCCGAACTGACAGTCGAAATAGCGCCGGTTGCCAAGACCGGTGACGGTATCCTGGTAGGCCTGCTCGCGCAGGCGCTCCGTCAGTGCAGACTGTTCGGTGAAGATTTCACCGACCTTCTCGGAAAGCCTGTTCATTGCCAGAACGACGCTGCGCAGTTCGGCGGTACGCGGCAGACGTCTCTGGACCATATACGAACGGTTACGAATAGCATCCGCCTGTAACTTTACCCTCGCCAGCGGCCGCAGCAGGAACCTGACAGCGACAGTTGCGAGTGCCAGGGTGATGGCCGCTGCGATCAGGTACAGCATCAATGTATCCATTGTCGTGGACCATAGCTGGTTGTAGGCGCGCCCGGTATTGCTGGTAACATGAATCCTGCCGGCCTGATTCCAGCCGGACATGACCAGTGCCTCCATGGCCGGTGCATGCAGGGTGATTGCTTTCACGAACCACTCCGGCGCGGCGCCGGTGTCTGGCGGTACGCTCTTTTCGACCAACGTGTCTCCATCAGCCGAAGTCAGTGTAATACGCTGATATTCGCCGCGGTCGAATACGGCGCCGATCATGGCCGATATAACCGGCATGTCCGGCGGTTGCACATACGGAGACAGCGACAGACCCAGTGATGTTGCGGTATCCCGCGCATGTGTCTCGAGCTGCGCAGTCATGAACGTGCGCAGGTTTTGTGTGCTAATGGCGACTGTCGCGATGAAGCCGGCAATCAGTATCAGCACAATCCCTGTCGAGATCTGTCTGTTAAGTGTCATGTGTCGTTCCGTGCAGTTACTGCAGCAGAATTCACCCTGTATACGATGATGTGTGGTTGCTCAGCGCGGCAGGGCAAGCTGTTCGTCGCTGATTCGGGCGATAACTTCCTTCCAGCGGCTCAGTCGTTCCGGATCGCCCACGTGTTGGTCCATACCGCGTGCCTTGACCAGCCACAAGCCGTTACCATTGAAACTATACACCGGTAGCAGGTCTGTCCTGCTGGACGATGTGCGAATTTCCATATCCAGGTTATCGAGTACCAGGGGATCCGCATCGGATGTACTGTAGTACGTTAACACCATATGCGCCTGGTCGAGCTCAAGTGCCTTGACATAGGTAAGCCGCATACGCTCGGCGGGTACGCCCATCTGGCGGAGCGTGAAATATTTCGCAATGGAGAAATCCTCGCAATCACCGCCATTCGATGCCAGCATCTGCACGGGAGTCGCCCAGTAGTCTTCCTTGCCCCAGTGATCGATATCGCTGATGAAGGTGACCTTATTGAAAAAATCGTTCGTCCTATGCAATTTCTGCATGTCATCAAGCCCGTCGCTTCCCCGGATCATGTCCTGCCAGTAGCTGATCCGCTGCAGCGCATGTTCGCCATAGGTCTCCCTGATTTTTGCCAGTGATTCGGCAGCGAGCGTAAATTCCTCGCTACTGCACGGCCCTATGCAGGCAAGGGTTAGCATGCCTGCCAGCAGGATGCAAAGCAGGGGAGAGGCGTGCATGAGCGGGCGTGCTGCGGACGCTGGCATCAGGTAGTCGTTGCGGATGATCGTGGCATACGAATGCCTATCGGCACCGGTCGCAACCGACTTGTGAAAATAGGCTATGAATGAATGACCTGTCGTTGCATCCGCTACGGCTGGCGGGTGGCCCGGTGCGTGGTACCTAGGTCCAATTGCGCCGCTGACGGTCCGCCTCTAGACTCTTTAAAACCATAAAAACAAGGGCTTATGAAAAAAATAAAAGTCACTATTGTCGCGACGGCCGCGGAGGACTATCCGGGATGCGCAGACATCCTGGGCGCCTGTCCTGAATTCGAAATCGTTGTCCGGTCCGGTGGGCTGCACGAGACGGGTATCTGGTCGGCTATTTCCACCGCCGATGTGCTGGTGTTTGACGAGGCAGCGCTGGCGCTGGAAGGCGTGACCGGGTTGCGCGCCATTCAGTACTACCACCCCTTGGTCAAGCTCTTGCTTGTTCTCGAAAATAACAATGAAAACAAAATAATGGAGGCTCTTGCCCTGGGATTTTCCGGGATTATCGAACGTGCCTCGCTGCGGTCCTTGCTGCGCAGATCCATCCCGGCTTTGTACTCGGGCGATGCGTGGGTATCGCGCCAGCTTGTTCAGTCGCTGCGCACCCGGCTGTTGAGCCTGGACGACGACAGGGTGCCAGGGATGCCGGCACGCACTGGGGCAATGAATCAAAAACTCAATTGATTGATGTGCTTAAGTGCGCATGCACAGGCGATTGCTGGCATGTGACAGGCAAGTTGCCGGGGATCATTGCCTGTCTGCGCTGTTGCCGGGCAAGGCGGGGTGACCGCTTTTGTCAGAAACCTGAATCCGCTGGCAGGAATGAAGTCATCCTGGCCGATTAGCTGATCGGCACTATCGCGACAATCGATGGGAGTGTAACCGTCGTTTATCTGAGCATAGCTACCGGGATACTGCATCCCGGGCGCACGTTTGGCTGCATGTTGTCATTTGAGCTGGCGACAGTACCCATGTCAGGATTGGGCTGGCGTGCGGTGCCGGGACAGTTTCGCTTGCCGATGCTGCCGCTGTGGTGGTCGCTTCCATCAGTAGGATCGTCCGGATCGAAGGCGAGTAACGGTAGTCAGCGATGGCCAGACCCTCTGTCTGGCGGCAGTGGGGCGGACATCGATATCCGGTAGCAGGACAAGTCCGGATTCGAGCGGGTGATCGATTTCAATGTCACGTAAGCGGACGCGCTTGACCTTGCCGATCTGCAGGCGGGAGACAGCAACCCGACGCCCCTGGAACCTGACAATGGTTACTCGAGCATTGCCTCGGGCACCGATACCACCATCACCCTCTTCGACGTAGCAGCAAATCGATAGCCATGTGAAACTTGCGCTCCGGCTGTGTAATAATCCCCCCTCCTGATTGCCCCGGAGGGGGAACCGCAGCACCCATGTTTAGACCACTCGAGCTGTTTGTCGGTCTGCGCTATACGCGCACCAAGCGGCGTACCCACTTCATCTCGTTCATCACGCTGACCTCCATGCTCGGTATTGCGCTGGGTGTAACGGCGCTGATTACCGTGCTGTCGGTGATGAACGGCTTCGAGACCGAGTTGCGCACGCGCATCCTTGGCATGGCGTCACACGCCACCATCTCCCGCTATGATGGCCGGCTCGACGACTGGCAGTCGCTGGCGTCGCTTGTCGAAAACCAGCCACACGTGCTGGCCTCGGCCCCCTATGTCAGTGGTGAATCCATGCTCAGCAACGGCCAGCAGGTGAGTGGCGCCATCCTGCGCGGTGTGGATCCGGCACTGGAAGGCGGCGTGTCCGACGTGGTCGATCACATCCGCGGCGGTGATATTGCGCAACTCAGTCCCGGTGGCTACGGCATTATCCTGGGCAGCGAGCTGGCCGCGGCACTCGGTGTGGGTGCCGGCGATGCGATCACTGTGGTTTCTCCGCAGATTACGATTGCACCGACCGGCGTACTGCCGCGACTGCGGCGCTTTACCGTGCTGGCGACCTTCGAGGTCGGCATGTACGAGTACGATCGGGGTGTCGCGCTGGTGCACCTGCAGGATGCCGCCAAACTGTTCCGGCTCGATGATGCCGTCAGCGGGTTACGCCTGAAAATCGACGACGTGTTCGATGCGCCCGTGGTGGTGCGCCAGCTGGCCGCGCAGTTGCCGGGTGATTACCGGCTCGAGGACTGGTCGCGCAAGCATGCCAACTTCTTCCGCGCGGTGAAGACCGAGAAGCGCGTCATGTTCATTATTCTTACGCTGATTGTCGCCGTTGCCGCATTCAATATCGTGTCCACCCTGATTATGGTGGTAACCGACAAACGCTCGGATATCGCCATCCTCAGGACGCTGGGCGTCACGCCGCGCTCGATCATGATGATCTTCATCATCCAGGGTGTCGTGATCGGCGTGCTGGGCACGGCGCTGGGTGTGGCCGGCGGGGTGGGGCTGGCCCTGAACATCGAGTCCATCGTGCCGGCCATCGAGCGGCTGTTCAACGTGCAGTTCCTGGCGGCGGACGTGTACTACATCAGCGAAGTGCCCTCCGAGCTGCACTGGAACGACGTGTGGATCATGGCCTCGGTGGCATTGCTGCTGAGCCTGCTGGCGACGCTGTACCCGGCCTGGCGCGCGGCGCGTACACACCCGGCCGAG
>DATKZN010000053.1:0-7507 GCA_035527955.1 Gammaproteobacteria bacterium | reverse complement strand
CGGGAATCCTTGTCCAGATCCTCAGCGGTTGCGGCGCTTGCCAGATTCATCATACTCATCGAGACGATTGATGCCGTCACGAACATGAGTGTGGGGAGATGACTGCGTATGTTGTACATCTTGATACTCCTTCCTGGTAGGGTGTTGTTCGGGTCCCGACTGACGGGATAGAAAATCGAGCATCCTTGCCGCATCCCTCTTTCCGCCACGCTTGCGCCTCGCGCAGCAACAGCCTGCGGAAAGGACAAAGTGACATAGTCAAAACTTATTACATAGCCAGTCAGGATGCTAGTGAAATAGTAGTCGTATGAGAAAACTCAGTCTGTACGATAACGTACATAGTTATAAATTCAGGAATAATTGAATCCAGGTAAAGCACCGCCTCTGGCGGTGCGACATGTCAGGGCTCTGCCGTTGCGTCGCGCGGTATAAGAAGTTTGGCCTCCCATCGAACCGGCAAGTTCGAACAGGAGACTAACATGAGAGTCCGGCCCGGGGTTATTGCGTCAGTACGGCAGGATTAGAAGTGCAGGTGATCCGGGAGTTCATTCGGAACCAGGAGCGGGAAGAGAACGCCAGGAGCAGATGTGGCTGGCAGGGCTGTAACCATAGCCCCTTCCGGGGGACTTTCTTCATTCGCCCCGTACTACGGGCGTTATTTGATTAAAGGTGCCATTCCACATAACCCCTGTTGTTTCGAACGATGGCCGACACGTCGGCGTCCGTGATCCAAGCGGAACGGGCAAGCCGCCCGGTGCGGTAGGCCCGCCTGCCTTGCGGGGGATGGTGTTGCGGGAGTTTTGCGGGATTCAGCTATGAATCGTCCCGCATTGTCAGGCAGGCTGGGCAACGGGCGTTCGATTATTCGCTATTAATAACAGAAAGTTAGCGATTAATTAACTAACTACGAACCAGGTGGTCGGGAGTTCGAATCTCTCCGGGCGCGCCAATTTTACTCGAGGAATCAAGCGGTTTGACGCTCCGCTTGCTTCCTGATTTCTCCCTCGTTTTCTGACTGTGCTAAATTTGTGCTAAACAGTCGGATCTCCAAGAGATTGTCCGCGTACTCCGCCAAATGCTCTACAGACATATGAGCGTACCGGCTAACCATTTCATGGTCAGACCAGCCGCCCAGTTCTTGCAACACATGTAACGGCGTTCCCTGCTGAACATGCCAGCTTGCCCACGTGTGTCGCAAGTCGTGCCACCGAGAGTTTTCTACCTCAGCCCTGACGAGCGCCTTGCGCCAGGCGTGATTGTTGGCCCTGGTAACAGGCTTCCCTTTATAGGTAAACATTCGATCTGAGTGTTTAGCTTGTTGTCGCCTGAGAACCAAAATCGCTTCGGCATTCAATGGCACCGGGATGGCTTTTCGAGCTTTTACCTGGTCAGCGTGTATCCATGCGCAACGGCGATCCAAATTAACTTGCGACCATTCGAGTTTAACCACGTTGGTCTCCCTCAGGCCAGTTGCAAGTGCGAATCGCGCCATCGCTGCCAGATGATCAGGAAGTGCTGTGGCGCGGCTCGGGTGCCGTGCCGGATATTGCGATTTTTGATCTCGATTAACTCGCGGACGCGCTCTGGTACCCTGCGCATGCTCGGGAACATAGCGGATGAACGTAGAGCTGCAAACACCTCAAGCCGGTTTCACGATTGGCGACGGGGAAGTGGCTGGGGCGGAGCTGATCAATGCATCAGTCCGGTGTAAGCCGGAGCATGTGAAAAAGGTGGAAATTCGGGTTTCCAGGCAAGCGTCCGGTCAGGACGCCATGTTCAAGGATGGTATCAGGCGGTGGGTATGCCCGTCAGCTGTGTGATCTGGAATGCATGCTTGCTCCATACAGGAGCCCCGTGATTCCTGACAAAAACAACAATAAGGACGAGGGAAGGGGCACCGGTGACTCGATTGACACAACGAAATCAAATCCATATGCATTTCTGCTTGTGAATTGCAGCAAGGATATTCCGATGATGTCATTTTCCAGCGGCAATGAGTAGCCGGGACCCCAAAGGGCGCTAAGTAACGGCAGGATGTCGACGCCTAAATGAACATCATGGATGCCGAGGTGACGCAAGCTATCTGCGTAGAGCAGGTTGAATCCGATTTCGAATCCATTTTCTGGTGCCGGAAACCTGGTAACGATAATTGCATCGAGTCGAAAACCATTCCGAAGGTCGATAAAAAAGCTGTCTGCCGTTTCCGGATAACCACCGAGTTCCCCCAGGATTACGTTACTGCCAACACCTACTTCGAAAACGGGTAACACTTCATTCAGGCCGGGTAAATCACCACTGATCATTTCGTCATGCAGTAATGCCGCGTATGCGTCTGAGTACCAGCACAACATGAGTATCATTAGTAATGAATGTTTGATTCGCCTGGGCATGAAATTTTACCGGTCACACAACACGCTGAGGTGGCAAAAGTCAGATTGATATTAGACTTTCGGGCTATGCCTGGATTTACACACCGGCTGGCAGCGCCGGGATGTGCCTGACGCCACGGGTCATCGGCTGTTGCAATTCCGGGTTTAGAGATTATGGTGAACTATTCCGGATATGCACGGGCAGGGTGGATGATTTGCGAGGCCTGTCACATTTCGATGCATGCAGGGTGGTCAAATGCCAACCCGTACGCAGGCGACAGGGTGACGGCCAATCGATTGCAGGTCGATGCCGGATGCACACCTGAGTACAGTGTTTGTCATGGTACCGCCATGGCTAGCTGGATTAGCCTGCAATCCCCGATGGCATGCAGCTATGCATGCTAATAGATATGCCTCATTGTCCGTGGAAGGCATGAACAGGTGGATCGTTCAGGGTGTGCGGACTGTCACGGTCCAGGATCGCGACCCAGCAATGCGGGCACGGCCGTGTCCATGGTCAAGGCCAGCCGAACACTATTGATGAAGGGCAGGTGTGCTGCTGCCATGTGTAAGGGTGCGCCGGGGGATTGCAGCACCTGTCGCCAATCGCTTGGAAGAGCGACGCACGAACCCTTCCTTGTGCCGAGTTCCCGTAGGCGAGGCCGCTGAACCTCCGGTATGAACTGACGGTCCCTGCGTGACTTGGCAACCGGTAATGTCACGCAGCCTGCGGACAGGATTCCCTGCCCGCAGGATCGTGGAAGTTATTCCCGTTCCGCATGTCCGGTCAACCACACCGCGTGTCTGTCGTATGTTGCGGTACTGTTTGCTACCTGATCCGGTGCAATCAGAACAGCACGGGCCGCCAGGTTACCTGCTCCCCGTGGCCTGGAGTCCTGGCCGGGGTGAAGCTGAGCCGTTGTTACGTGCTGTTGTCTCTGACTCTGCGCCCGGGATACCTGGTATCAGTTGACGCTGATCAGCTCGACCTCGAAGATGAGCGCGCTGTTCGGTGGTATCTTGTTGCCCTGGCCACGCTCGCCATAGCCGAGCTTCGGCGGAATGAACAGCTGCCACTTGTCACCCGGTCGCATCAGCTGCAGTGCCTCCGTCCAGCCGGCAATGACCTGGCTGACACCGAAGGTGGCTGGCTGGTTGCGGCTGTAGGAGCTGTCGAATTCGGTCCCGTCGATCAGGGTGCCACGATAATTGACCGTGACCTTGTCGGTTTTCTGCGGGCTGTCGCCAGAACCTTCTGCCAGGACTTTGTATTGCAGGCCGCTCGGCAGGGTCTGCACACCGTCCTTGCCGGCGTTTTCCGCCAGGAAGGCCTCTGCGGCCTTGAGGTTCCCTGCCAGCTGTTCATCCAGCCTGGCTTTCTGTTCCGCGGCAACCCGTTGTTGCAGGTTCATCAGCACCGTGCGCATCTCTTCCTGGGTCAGGAGCGGGGTTGTGCCGGATACGGCATCCTCCAGCCCTTTGACTACCATCTCTTTTCTGAGTGTCAGATCCTGGCGTTTGAAATCCCCACCAAGCCGGTAGCCGATGATGTAATTGATCTTGTCCTCTTCATCGGTAAATTTTGGCTGTTCTTCCGCGTAGCAGAGGCCGCAGAGCAGCGGCAGGGCGGCGATGGCGATTAGTCCTGTATTCTTCATGTCGGATTTTCTCCTGATTCTGTCGTTATGCTTCGAAAACACGGGTTCCCGCTGCGGGACCGGGGTCATCCCGATTACTACCATAATGCACGTTTGTGTAATTTGGAATCACGGGTTAATTTATGATAGAAATTGAGGTAATCTTGGGTTATAAAATTACTTTAATAATCAAAATATACGGGAATTATGCATGAAAACACGCCTGAGTATCGTATCTGCCGTCGCCGCCTTACTGTCCTGTTCTGTTCACGCCGATACCACCCTGGTTTACGATCTGGTCGACGCCGCAGGTCAGACAACCCAGCAGACCTACAGTATTCGTGGCCGCTTCTTGCGGGTGGACAAGAGCAACGAGGCACCGGAAAATTTCCTGCTGCTGGATGGCGGATTCCTGTACATGAACGTTGTCAACGGCGAAAAGCAGACTTTCACCACCTTCGGGGATTCACCCCATCATCAGGGTGGCACGCGGCTCCCTGCTGCAGCGCCCAAGGCGGAGAGCGCTGCTGCGCCGGCCCCTGCTGCAGCGGGGCAGGCTGCTGAAAAATCACCGCCAAAGAACATTTTGTCACCGACAACAGAAAAGAACACGGTGGCGGGGTTCAGCTGCAGGGTGGTCAGGGAAATGCGCGATGACAAACTGCTGGCTGAACACTGCCTGGTGGATGCGTACGCACTGGGAATGACGCCGCGTGAACTCATCAGCATGGCCCGCCTGATCGAGTTTTCCCGGCAGAGGACCGATCCGGACTGGATTGCCATCCAGTCGGATGAGCAGTTTATAACGATTCGAAGCCGTCCTGCGGTGGGCGAACCGACCTTCATACTGAAATCGGTTTCCCACGAAATAGTGCCCCGGGAATACTTCCGTGTTCCGGCAGAGTACGAGAAGCTGCAGCCCGCGGACGATTACACGGGGCTGATTACCGGCAAGAAGCAGGCAGGGGATTGAAGCGGGTTAGTGTTCAGGAGTTGTTGAGTGTGCGTCGTTGCTGCAGGTAATACACCGCCGGAATTACGAACATGGACAGCAGCGGTGCGGTGATCATGCCGCCGATCATGGGCGCCGCGATGCGCTGCATCACTTCCGAGCCGGTTCCCTGACTCAGCATAATCGGCAGCAGGCCGGCGATGATAACCGCCACGGTCATGGCCTTGGGGCGCACCCTGAGCACGGCACCTTCCATGATGGCATCGCGCAGTTCACTGTCGCTGAGCTGGCCTCCCTGGCGACGGTGCGTGTCGAGTGCATTATCGAGATAGACCAGCATCACCACGCCGAATTCCGCCGCTACACCGGCCAGCGCGATGAACCCGACGGTTACCGCTACCGACAGGTTGTAGCCGAGAAACAGCAGGAACCAGAAACCACCCACCAGGGCGAAGGGCAGAGACAACATCACCAGCATGGCCTCGCCGGCGGAGCGCAGTGCCAGGTAGAGCAGAACGAAGATGATGATCAGGGTTAGGGGTACCACCTGGCGCAGTTTCTGTTGCGCCCGAATCATGTACTCGTACTGTCCGGACCAGGCGATGGAATAGCCTGGCGGCAAGTCAATCTGCTCGAGCACAGCATCGCGGGCGCGGTTGACATAACTGCCGAGATCGACATCACGGATATCCACGAACACCCAGCCATTGAGCCGTGCATTCTCGCTTCTCAGCATCGGTGGCCCATCCACCACCGTTACTTCGGCGACCTGTGACAGGGGCACCTGGGCGCCGGTTGTCGTGACCAGGGGCAGTTGCTGGAGTTTTTTCACGTCGTCGCGCTGTTCCCTCGGAAAGCGCAGGTTCACGTTGTAGCGTTCGCGTCCCTCTACCGTTTGCGTGACATTGATGCCGCCCACCGCGGCGCTGACGATGTCATTGATATCATCGACATTGAGTCCCAGTCTTGCCGCCTCCAGCCGACGCGGGATAATTTCGATGTAGCGTCCACCGGCGACGCGCTCGGAATAGGCCGACTTGGTGCCCGGCACCTGCATTATGATTCTTTCGAGCTGTTTGCCTATGCGCTCGATCTCATAGACGTCAGGCCCGGAGATTTTAACGCCGACGGGCGTTTTGATACCGGTTGCCAACATATCGATACGGGTCTTGATCGGCATGACCCAGGCATCGGTCAGGGCCGGGAACCGGATTCTGTCATCGAGTTCCGCAATCAGTTTATCGACCGTCATGCCGGGCCGCCATTGATCACGAGGTTTGAGCTGGATCAGTGTTTCGATCATGGTGAGCGGGGCCGGGTCGGTAGCCGTGTCGGCCCGGCCGATCTTGCCGAACACCCGCTTGACCTCCGGTGTCTGGCTGATCAGCCGGTCGGTCTGTTGCAACAGCTCGCGCGCCTTGCCAATGGAAATGCCGGGCAGGGTGGTCGGCATGTACATGAGGTCGCCCTCGAACAGTTCCGGCATGAATTCGGAGCCCAGTCCTCGACCGAGGCTTGCCAGCCAGGGTGAATCGCGGAATACATGCTGCCAGCCCAGGGCCAGGCGTTCCTGTGTGTCCTCGATTGCGGTGATGGTCTCGCTGGCGAATGACGGTTCTGCGAGCCGTAGCAGTTGCAGGGGCCACTTGAGCGGCGCCAGGAAACCGCTGATGCCGTACAGCGGAATCAGCAGGCTCAGGACCACCGCAATCGACAGCAACACGGTCATTTTCGGAGCGTCGAGTACCCGCTTCAGTGCAGGGCGATACAGCCAGATCAGCAACTGGCTGAGCGGGTTGGCGGACTCCTGTGGGATGCGTCCGCGAATGAAATAGCCCATCAGCACGGGAACCAGGGTGACGGCGAGCCCGGCGGCGGCGGCCATGGCAAATGTCTTGGTGAACGCGAGCGGCGCAAACAGCCGGCCCTCCTGTGCCTCCAGGGTAAATACCGGGACAAAGCTCAGAGTGATGATCAGCAGCGAATAGAAAAGCGCAGGTCCGACCTCCTGTGCGGCCCGGGTGATGGTCTCCCAGCGTTGCTTGCCGGTCAGGCCCGGGCCAGCTTTTTCCAGGTGTTTGTGGGCGTTCTCGATCATGACGATTGCGGCATCGACCATGGCGCCGACCGCAATCGCAATACCGCCGAGGGACATGATATTGGCATTGATCCCTGCCTGTTTCATGATGATGAACGAGATCAGGATGCCCAGTGGCAGGGTGACGACGGCAACAATGGCGGAACGCAGGTGGAACAGGAACACCAGGCACACCAGCGCGACCACGATGAATTCCTCGATGAGTTTTTCAGTGAGGTTGTCCACCGCTCTCAGGATCAGTTCCGAGCGATCGTAGGTCGCGACGATCTCTACGCCTTCCGGCAGGCCGCTCTGGAGTTCCTTGAGTTTTTGCTTGACCGCGGCGATGGTCTGCAGGGCGTTCTCGCCATGGCGCATGACCACGATGCCGCCGGTAACTTCCCCTTCGCCATCCAGGTCGGCCACCACCCGGCGCATTTCCGGACCGACCTGAATATGCGCGATGTCCCGT
>DATKZN010000052.1:0-12746 GCA_035527955.1 Gammaproteobacteria bacterium | reverse complement strand
TAGCGCGGCAAGGTGCAGTGGGTCATCACCGGCGCCGATCGTGTCACGGCGAACGGCGATGTCATCAACAAGATCGGTACCTACCAGCTGGCGGTGGCGTGCCGATACCACGGCGTGAAAATGATGGTCGCAGCGCCGCTGTCGACACTGGACATGGCCATGCCGGACGGGCAGCAGGTGGTGATCGAGGAGCGGCCGGCCAGTGAGATCCTGACCCTGGCCGGCCAGCCGGTGGCGGCGAGCGGGGCGGCGGCCTGGAACCCCGTGTTCGACGTAACACCGGCCGGGCTGGTCGACTACCTGGTTACCGAGGCCGGGGTGATCGCGGCCCCGGATCGGGAACAGCTGCAGGCCTTCGCCGCACGGCACCTGGCCGGCTGAAATTCAGCCGCGCTGCCGGCGCTGGCCGTAAACTGCACCAGTCGCTCCAGAAATCGACATTCTCCAGGTGTAGTGGGGGAGACGGCTATGCTAAAATGTCCGGCTTTAACGCTGTAGCTGCCGTCAGGCAGAATAACCCGCCCTGAACCGCTGCAGCAGGGGGCGTACGGAACCCGTCTGAATGACCGACTTCGCGAAAGAGATCCTGCCTGTCAATCTCGAAGACGAGATGAAGCAGTCCTACCTCGATTACGCCATGAGCGTGATCGTCGGCCGGGCGCTGCCGGACGTGCGCGACGGCCTCAAGCCGGTGCACCGGCGTGCGCTGTTCGCCATGAGCGAGCTGGGCAATGACTGGAACAAGCCGTACAAAAAATCCGCGCGTATCGTCGGTGACGTGATCGGTAAGTACCACCCGCACGGTGACACGGCGGTGTACGACACCATCGTGCGCATGGCGCAGCCGTTCTCGCTGCGCTACATGCTGGTGGATGGCCAGGGCAATTTCGGTTCTGTCGACGGTGATTCGCCGGCGGCCATGCGCTACACCGAAGTGCGCATGTCCAGGATCGCGCACGAACTGATCGCCGACCTCGACAAGGAAACGGTCGATTTCGTACCCAACTACGACGAAACCGAGCGTGAGCCCGCGGTGTTTCCAACGCGCGTGCCGAACCTGCTGGTCAACGGTTCCGCCGGCATCGCGGTCGGCATGGCCACCAACATTCCGCCGCATAACCTGCGCGAGGTGATCGGTGCCTGCCTGGTCCTGATCGACAATCCCGCCATCGAGATCGATGAAATCATGCAGCACGTGCCAGGGCCGGACTTTCCGACCGCCGCCATCATCAACGGCGTGCGTGGCATCCACGAGGCCTATCGCACCGGGCGCGGCCGCATCCACATCCGTGCACGCAGCCATATCGAGGGTGACGAAGGCAAGGGCCGCCAGAGCATTGTCATTACCGAGTTGCCCTATCAGGTCAACAAGGCCCGGCTGATCGAGAAGATCGCCGAACTGGTACGCGAGAAGAAGATCGATGGCATTGCCCAGCAGGGCCTGCGTGACGAATCCGACAAGGACGGCATGCGCGTCGTTATCGACCTCAAGCGCGGCGAGGTCGCCGAGGTCCTGCTCAACAACCTCTACCAGCACACCCAGCTGCAGACCGTGTTCGGTATCAACATGGTGGCGCTGGTCGATGGCCGGCCGCAGCTGCTCAACCTGAAGCAGTGCCTGGAGGCCTTCATCCGTCACCGCCGCGACGTGGTCACGCGGCGCACGGTGTTCGAATTGCGCAAGGCGCGCCAGCGGGCCCATATCCTGGAAGGTCTCGCGGTTGCCCTGTCCAACATCGACGAGGTGATCGCGCTGATCAAGGCCTCGCCCAACCGCCTGGTTGCCAAGGATGCCCTGATGGGTCGCAGCTGGGAACCCGGCGTGGTGACCGGCATGCTGGCACGCGCCGGGGCCGAGGCCTCGCGGCCGGATACGCTGGCGGCGGGTTTCGGGCTGATCGAGGATGGCTACCGCCTGTCCGAGGACCAGACCCAGGCGATCCTGGACCTGCGCCTGCACCAGCTGACCGGCCTGGAGCAGGACAAGATCGTCGGCGAGTACAAGGAACTGCTGGACGTAATCGATCGCCTGCTGGCGATCCTGCAGGACCCGGAGCGCCTGATGGCGGTTATCCGCGGCGAGCTCACCGAGCTGCGCGACCAGTTCGGTGACGACCGGCGTACCGAGATACTGTCCGATCACCTCGACCTGACACTCGAGGACCTGATCACCGAGGAAGACGTCGTGGTCACGCTGTCACACGCCGGCTATGCCAAGTCGCAGCCGCTGGCCGACTACCGCGCGCAGCGCCGCGGCGGGCGCGGCAAGACCGCGGCCGGCGTCAAGGAAGAGGATTTCATCGACAAGCTGTTCATCGCCAGCACCCACGACACGATCCTGTGCTTCTCGAGCCGCGGCAAGGTCTACTGGTTGAAGGTTTATGAATTACCGCAGGCCGGTCGTACGGCGCGCGGCAAGCCGATCGTCAACCTGCTGCCGCTGGAAGGCGACGAACGCATCAACGCGGTGCTGCCGATCCGCGAGTTCGACACGGACCACTATATCTTCATGGCCACCGCCAACGGCACGGTCAAGAAGACCGCGCTGGCCGACTTCTCGCGTCCGCGCGCCAGCGGCATCATCGCCCTCGACCTGCGCGAGAACGATTACCTGATCGACGTCGCGATCACCGACGGCTCCCAGGACATCATGCTGTTCAGCGACGCCGGCAAGGTGATCCGTTTTGGCGAAGGCGACGTGCGCGCCATGGGTCGTACCGCCTGCGGCGTGCGTGGTATCAAGCTGCGACAGGACCAGCACGTGATCTCGCTGATCATCGCCAGCGACAGCCCGGTGCTGACCGCGACCGAAAACGGCTACGGCAAGCGCACCCTGGCGGAGGACTACCCGGTGCACGGGCGCGGCGGCCAGGGCGTGATCGCCATCCAGGTCACGGAGCGCAACGGCAAGGTGGTCGGCGCGGTCGCGGCCGACGAAAACGACGAGGTCATGCTGATCAGCGGCGGTGGCACCCTGGTGCGTACCCGCGTCAACGAGATTTCCGTCATGGGCAGGAACACCCAGGGTGTGCGTCTCATTACCCTGGCGGAGGACGAAAACCTGGTCGGCATCGAGCGCGTCGTCGAAGAGCGCGATGATGAAGACGAGCCTGACGCCGCGGAACCCGGTCCGGATGCCGAATAGTTTCAACAGCCTCATCTACAACTAACAGGTTTCACATGTCTGACGTATTCAATTTCAGCGCCGGGCCGGCAATGCTGCCGAAGACCGTGCTTACCCGTGCGCGCGACGAGTTGCTGGACTGGCACGGTACCGGTATGTCGGTGATGGAGATGAGTCACCGCAGCAAGGAATACCTGTCGATCGCCACGCAGGCCGAGACGGATCTGCGTGCGCTGCTGGCGATTCCTGACAACTACAAGGTGCTGTTCCTGCAGGGCGGAGCGACCAGCCAGTTCGCCATGGTGCCGATGAACCTGCTGCGCGGTGGTACGCAGGCGGACTACATCAACACCGGCGCCTGGTCGAAGAAGGCCATCGCCGAGGCGCAGCGCTATTGCGAGGTGAACGTTGCGGCCAGTTCGGCGGACAGCAAGTTCACCACCATCCCGGCGTTCGACAGCTGGCAGCTGAATGCCCGGGCGGCCTACGTGCATTACACGCCGAACGAGACCATCGGCGGTGTCGAGTTTCACGAAATCCCGGATACCGGTGACGTGCCGCTGGCCGCGGATATGTCTTCGACCATTCTCTCGCGGCCCCTCGACGTGTCGCGTTACGGCCTGATCTATGCCGGCGCGCAAAAGAACATCGGGCCGGCCGGTCTGACGGTGGTGATTGTGCGCGACGACCTGATCGGGACCACGCTGCCCGGCACGCCGTCGATGTTCGATTACCGGGCGCATGCCGACAATGGCTCCATGCTGAACACGCCGCCGACCTTCGCCTGGTACCTGGCCGGCCTGGTGTTCGCCTGGCTGATCGGGCAGGGCGGCCTCGCGGCCATGGCGGAGTTCAACCGGCGCAAGGCGCAACGTCTCTACGACGCGATCGATGCCTCGGATTTCTACCACAGCCCGGTAGACCCGGCCTGCCGTTCGTGGATGAATGCGCCGTTCACGCTGGCCAACCCCGACCTGGACGGCGATTTCCTGTCCGCTGCCAGGGCGGCCGGACTGCTCAATCTCAAGGGTCACCGCTCGGTCGGCGGCATGCGCGCCAGCATCTACAACGCCATGCCGGAAGCCGGCATCGATGCACTGGTCGGCCTGATGCAGGAATTCGAGCGCAGCCACGGCTGATAAAAGAGAAAAAGAGGCCGGATTCCTTTTTTACCTATGCATACGAATCCGATATGCGCGCATTGAAAAAAGGGATCCGACCCCTTTTCCCGGACATACACGTAACCATGTACAAGATTCTCACACTCAACAATATTTCCCCGCTCGGTCTGGAACGTCTGCCGCGCGAATCCTATGAGGTCGCCTCGGAAATCCAGCACCCGGACGCCATCCTGCTGCGCTCTTTCAACATGCACGACATGACGATACCGTCGTCCGTGAAGGCGGTCGGCCGCGCCGGCGCCGGTGTCAACAACATCCCCGTGGAACGCATGAGCGGTGCCGGCATTCCGGTGTTCAATGCACCCGGCGCCAACGCCAACGCCGTCAAGGAACTGGTGATCGCCGGCATGCTGATCGCCTCGCGCAACATCTGCCAGGCGTGGGATTTCGCGCGTGCACTGGACGGCGATGACGCCAGCATTCACAAGGCAGTCGAGGCCGGCAAGAAACAGTACGTTGGTTTCGAGCTGCCCGGCAAGACGCTGGGCGTCGTGGGCCTGGGTGCGATCGGCGTGCAGGTCGCCAACGGGGCGCTGGCGCTGGGCATGAACGTGATCGGCTTCGATCCGGGCATCACGGTGCAGCGCGCCTGGGAGATGTCCGCGCAGGTACGCCAGGCGACCAGCATCGAGGACCTGCTCGCCAATGTCGATTACGTCACCTTCCACGTGCCGCTGGTCGACGAGACCCGCAACCTGGTCAACCGCGAGCGGCTCCGGCGTGTTCGCAAGAACCTCGTGGTGCTGAATTTCTCGCGTGACGGCGTGGTCAACGATGCGGCGGTGGTCGAGGCCGTCGATGCCGGGAAGGTCTATGCCTACGTGTGCGATTTCCCGAGCAACCTGACGAAGAATCATCCGCGTGTGATTACGCTGCCCCACCTCGGCGCTTCCACGCTGCAGGCGGAGGAAAACTGCGCCGTCATGGTCGCCGAGCAGGTGCGCGAATACCTGGAAAACGGCAATGTACACAACTCGGTCAATTTTCCCGAGATGATGATGCCGCGCAGCGAGGGCTTCCGCGTGGCGATCGTCAACGAGAACGTGCCCAATATGCTTGGCCAGATCTCCACCTGCATGGCCGAGTCCGGTCTCAACATCCACGATATGCTCAATAAGTCGCGCGGCGAGCTGGCCTACACGCTGGTGGATGTCGATTCCGCGCCGCAGCCGGGCTGCCTGGAAAAGATCGCCTCGATCAAGGGTGTGCTGAATGTGCGCGCTATCTAGGCTGCCAATCTGCGCCTGATCCGGTACTATCGACAGCCATGAGTGCCGACGGCAAGCTGGAGCAGCTACGCAAACGTATCGACGGGCTGGACGAAGAGATCCAGCGGTTGATCAACGAGCGTGCTGCCTGTGCCAAGGCGGTCGCTGCCGTGAAGCTGGCCGAGGGTGGCGACACGCACTTCTACCGGCCGGAGCGCGAGGTGGCCGTGCTGCGTCGCGTCAGCGAGCGCAACACCGGTCCGATGCCGGCCGAGGAAATGGTGCGCCTGTTCCGCGAGATCATGTCCGCCTGCCTGGCGCTGGAAAAGCCGCTGACCATTGCCTATCTCGGGCCGGAAGGGACGTTTACCCAGGCGGCGGCACTCAAACAATTCGGCCATTCCGTGAACACCCTGGCACAGGACGGCATCGACGACGTGTTCCGCGATGTCGAGTCGGGCGCGGCCGATTACGGCGTGGTGCCGGTGGAGAATTCCACCGAGGGCGTGGTGCGCCACACCCTCGACCTGTTCCAGACCTCACGCCTGCACATTTGCGGTGAGGTACAGCTGCGCATTCATCACCACCTGCTGGTAAAGGACACGGGTACCGACATCACGTGCGTAATGGCTCACCAGCAGGCGCTGGCACAGTGCCGCGCCTGGCTGGAGGCCAACCTGCCGCATGCCGGTCACGTCGCCGTGGCCAGCAATGCCGAGGCGGCGCGGCGTGCCAGCAAGGAGCCGGGCGTGGCGGCCATTGCCGGCGAGACCGCCGCGGAACTCTATGGCCTCGTCATCCGGGCACGCAACATCGAGGACGAGCCGGACAACACCACGCGCTTCCTGGTGATCGGCAAGCAGCAGGCGCTGCCGAGCGGCAATGACCTGACCTCGCTGCTGGTCTCGGTGGTGAACAGGCCGGGCATGCTCTACACCATGCTGGAGCATATCGCGCGCAACGGTGTCAGCATGACGCGTATCGAGTCACGTCCGTCGCGCAAGGGTGTCTGGGACTACGTGTTCTTCATCGACGTGGAAGGACACCGTGACGAGGCGCCGGTGGCCGCTGCACTGGCCGCGCTGGGAAAAGAAGGGTTTGCCGTCAGGGTGCTGGGTTCCTACCCAAGGGCGGTGATCTAGGGTGCCTCCGGTCATGCAGAATGGTGCGTAAAACGCACCCTGCCTTGGTGGCTCTCCGGTCCGGGAGATTGGTGCGTGAAACGCACCCGGCTGCCCAGGTTAATTCAACGGTAGGGTGCGCTCTGCGCACCGCTGGATGTTGGTGCGTGAAACGCACCCTACGGTTCAAAGCTCGGGAAATGGTGTGTGAACACATCCTGCAAATGTCTGTAAACAATTAGCGGTGCCCAATGCCACGTTCAGACAAACAATTCGTCGAGCTTGCCGCCCCCGGTGTGCGCGCGCTGCAGCCCTATCAGCCCGGCAAACCGGTCGCCGAGCTGGAGCGTGAATTCGGTATCCGGCACGCCATCAAACTGGCATCCAACGAGAACCCGTTCGGACCCAGCCCGCAGGCGCTTGCCGCGGGCAGTGCTGCCATGCAGGGTATCGCGCGCTACCCTGAGGGCAGCGGTCACGCGCTGGTCGCGCGGCTGGCGAGGCTACACGACGTCGCGCCGGGCAACATCACCCTGGGCAACGGTTCCAATGACGTCCTCGACCTGGTCGCGCGGGTATTCCTGACGCCGGAGCACGAGGCGGTCTATTCGCAATTCGCCTTCGCGGTCTACCCGATCTCGGTGCAGGCGGCGGGGGGCGTGGCGCGCGTCGCCGCGGCGCACGACGGCAGCCGCGGGCCGGCCTACGGCCATGACCTGGCGGCCATGCACGCCCTGGTCAACGCGCGGACGCGAGTGATCTTCATCGCCAACCCGAACAACCCGACCGGCACCTGGCTGCCCGCCGCGGAGCTGGAAGACTTCATTGCATCGCTGCCCGACCACGTTCTGGTGGTGGTCGACGAGGCCTACTTCGAATACGTCGAGTCGCCGGACTATCCGGACACCTCGCGCTGGCTGGACCGCTATCCGAACCTGATCGTCACGCGCACCTTTTCCAAGGCCTATGGCCTTGCCGGCCTGCGCGTGGGTTATGCACTCTCGCATCCCGCGGTCGCCGGCCTGCTCAACCGCGTGCGTCAGCCTTTCAATGTCAACATGATTGCGCAGGCCGCCGCGCTCGCCGCACTGGACGACACGCAGCACCTGCAGGATTGCGTGCGCCGCAACCGCGCGGGCATGCAGCAACTGGTCGCCGGCTTCACGGCGCAGCGGCTGCCGTATATCGAATCGGCGGGCAATTTTGTCGCCGTTGATGTGGGGCGTCCGGGTCCGGAGGTCTACCAGGCGCTGTTGCAGGAAGGCGTGATCGTGCGCCCGGTGGCCAACTACACCATGCCGAATCACCTGCGTGTCACGGTCGGCAGCACCGCGGAAAACACGCGCTTCCTGGCTGCGCTCGAAAAGGTACTGTCATGATCAAGCGGCTGTGCATCATCGGTGTCGGGCTGATCGGCGGTTCGCTGGCACGCGCCCTGCGCGCGGCCGGGCAGGTCCGGGAAATCGTCGGCGCCGGACGCAGCGCGGAAAACCTGCAGCAGGCCGTCGCCCTCGGCGTGATCGATCGCTATGAGACCGATTTTGCGCGCGCCGTCGAGGGTGCCGACATGGTGCTGGCCGCGGTGCCGCTGGGTGCGATGGAAGGGGTGTTTGCCGCGATCGCGGATCACCTCGCCGACGGTGCCGTGGTGACCGATGCCGGCAGTGCCAAGGGCAGCGTGATCGCATCCGCGCAACGGGTGTTCGGCGCAGCGGCGGATTTTTTCGTGCCGGGCCACCCGATCGCGGGCACCGAGCGCAGCGGGGTCACGGCCTCGTTCGCGGAACTCTACCAGGGGCGCCGGGTCATCCTGACGCCGCTGCCGGAAACGGCTGCAACCGCCATCGCACGGGTGCGCGCCATGTGGGAAGCCGCCGGCGCACGCGTGGTGGAAATGGAGCCTGTGCATCACGACGAGGTGCTGGCCGCGACCAGTCACCTGCCGCACGTACTGGCGTTTACCCTGGTGGAAAGCCTGGCGCGCCTGCAGGACAAGCGGGAAATCTTCGAATATGCCGCCGGCGGTTTCCGCGATTTCACCCGCATCGCCTCAAGCGACCCGGTGATGTGGCGCGATATCTGCCTGGCCAACAGCACAGTCATCCAGGCGATGATCGAGCGTTTCATCGGCGACCTGCAGGCGCTGGACCGTGCCGTGGAGGCGCGCGACGGTGAACGGCTGTTGCAGATCTTCGGCGATGCCAAGGCAGCGCGTGACCGTTTTGTTGAAAAATAACCTGCCGGATGCCAGCGGATGAGTGAACAGCGTTTTCAAGTAACCCCGGGTGGCTCCCTGACCGGCCGCGTGCGCGTGCCGGGCGACAAGTCGATCTCGCACCGCTCGATCATGCTGGGCGCGCTGGCGGAAGGTGTGACGCAGATAACCGGTTTCCTGGAAGGCGAGGACAGCCTGGCGACGCTGGCCGCGTTTCGTGCCATGGGCGTGCGTATCGAGGGGCCGGACGCGGGCCGGGTCACGGTGCATGGCGTCGGTCTGCATGGCCTGCGCGCACCGCAGGAGCCGCTGTACCTGGGTAACTCCGGCACGTCCATGCGGTTGATGGCCGGGCTGCTGGCGGGCCAGGCCTTCACGAGCGTGCTCACCGGCGATGCCTCGCTGTCCGGTCGTCCCATGCAGCGCGTGGTGGATCCGCTGACGCGCATGGGTGCGCGCATCGACGCCACCGAACGCGGCACCGCGCCGCTGACCATCCACGGCGGGCGCACGCTCACGGGCATTGATTACGACATGCCGGTGGCGAGCGCCCAGGTCAAGTCCAGCCTGCTGCTGGCCGGCCTGTATGCGCAGGGTAAAACCTGCGTGACAGAACCGGCGCCGACTCGCGACCATACCGAACGCATGCTTGCCGGCATGGGTTACCCGGTGACGCGTGACGGTGCGCGCGCCTGCCTCGAGGGCGGCCACAGTCTCCATGCCATCGATATCGATGTGCCAGCGGATATTTCCTCGGCGGCATTCTTCCTCGTCGGTGCCAGCATCGCACCGGGTTCCGACCTGGTGCTCGAACACGTGGGCATGAACCCGACACGCACCGGTGTCATCGACATCCTGCAGCGCATGGGCGCATCGATCGAGGCCGGCAATGCGCGCGACGTCGGCGGCGAACCGGTCGCCGACCTGCGGGTGCGCGCAGCAAAGCTGCAGGGCATCGACATCCCGCCCGCGCTGGTGCCGCTGGCGATCGACGAGTTCCCGGTGATCTTCGTCGCCGCGGCCTGTGCCAGCGGGCGGACGGTACTGACCGGCGCCGGGGAGTTGCGCGTCAAGGAGAGCGACCGCATCCAGGTGATGGCAGACGGGCTGCAGGCGCTTGGCGTGCAGGCAAAGCCGACACCGGATGGCATGATCATCGAAGGTGGCCCGATCCGCGCCGGTCGGGTGAACAGTCACGGCGATCACCGCATCGCGATGGCCTTCGCCATGGCGGCACTGCGTTCACAGGGTGCAATCGGGATCGATGATTGCGCCAACGTCAACACCTCGTTTCCCGATTTCGTCGGACTGGCCGGGCGCGCCGGCCTGGCGATCACGCGCCATGACTGAGCACCGGGGCCACCTGTGACAGCAACTGCCGACACGACTGCCGAAGGCGCGCCGGTCATCACCATCGATGGCCCGAGTGCTTCCGGCAAGGGCACCATCAGCCAGGCACTGTCGGAACACCTGGGCTGGCATTATCTGGACAGCGGCTCGCTGTACCGGCTGCTGGCCTTTGCCGCACTGCGTAACGGCGTGGCGCTGGATGACGCGCCGGGGCTGGTTGCACTGGTCGCGCGGCTTGGCACCACCTGCCGCCTGCCGGTTGCCGGTGATCCGGCCGTATTGCTGGACGGTCAGGATGTCAGGAATGAACTGCGCACCGAGGTCGCCGGCGACGCCGCTTCCAGGATAGCCGTCCTGCCGACGGTGCGAGCGGCGCTGCTGGACTGGCAGCGAAACTGCCGCCAGGCGCCCGGGCTGGTCGCCGACGGACGTGACATGGGAACCGTGGTGTTCCCCACCGCGGAGCTCAAGATTTTTCTCACCGCAAGCCCGCGCGTGCGCGCAGAAAGGCGATATAATCAATTGAAAAATATAGGAAAAGAAGCTGACCTCGAGGCGCTGGTGGTGGAGGTCGAGGCGCGCGACCGGCGCGATTCGGAGCGTGCCTCGGCACCCCTGCGGCCGGCCGAGGATGCCATCCTGCTGGATAACAGTGCGCTGAACGAGGCCCAGACGCTCGCGGCCGTGCTGGATGCAGTCCACAAGAAATTATAAAAAACCCCTGTACGATTAAGCAGATACACGTATAATCAGGGCCCTGCCTGGACGGGTCCGCTGACTCGCCCGGTTCTTTTAACCAGACCTGCGTCATCGTCAGATGCCGCGGAAACAAATATGGGCCGCACAAGCGGTGCCAGGATGAATTTTCCCATGACTCAAAGTTTTGCTGAAATGTTTGAAGAAAGCCTCGCACACCAGGAGATGAATCGGGGCGCTGTGGTAATCGGAACGGTCGTCGAGATTCAACAGGACAGCGTCATCGTGAACGCCGGTTTGAAGTCGGAAGGTGTGATTCCAATTGAAGAATTCAAGAATGCCTCGGGTGAACTGGAAGTCGTCGTCGGCGACCAGATCGAGGTAACTCTGGAAGCGGTAGAAGACGGTTTTGGTGAAACCAAGCTGTCCCGTGAAAAGGCAAAACGCGATCAGGTCTGGCGCCGTCTGGAAAAGGCCTTCGAGAACGAGGACATCGTCAAGGGCATGATCAGCGGCAAGGTCAAGGGCGGGTTCACTGTCGACATCGAGGACATCCGCGCCTTCCTGCCGGGTTCGCTGGTGGATGTGCGACCGGTGCGCGACCCGGTGTTCCTGGAAGGCAAGGAACTGGAATTCAAGGTCATCAAGCTCGACAAGCGCCGTAACAACGTGGTCGTATCGCGCCGTGCCGTGGTGGAAACCGAGTTCAGCGCCGAACGCGAGGCGATGCTCGAGAACCTGGAAGAAGGCATGGTCGTCAAGGGTATCGTCAAGAACCTTACCGATTATGGTGTATTCGTCGACCTCGGCGGCATCGATGGCCTGCTGCACATCACCGATATGGCGTGGAAGCGCGTCAAGCACCCGTCCGAGATCGTCAATGTCGGCGATGAAATCGATGTCAAGGTGCTCAAGTTCGACCGCGAGCGCAACCGTGTTTCCCTCGGCATGAAACAGCTGGGCCAGGACCCGTGGGCAGACCTCGCGCGCCGTTATCCGGCGAACACCCGATTGTTCGGCAAGGTCACCAACATCGCCGACTACGGCTGTTTCGTCGAAATCGAGGAAGGCGTGGAAGGCCTGGTGCATGTCTCCGAAATGGACTGGACCAACAAGAACGTCAACCCGTCCAAGGTTGTGCACATTGGCCAGGAAATCGAGGTCATGGTGCTGGATATCGACGAGGAACGTCGCCGCATCTCGCTGGGCGTCAAGCAGTGCTTCCCCAATCCCTGGGACGAGTTCGGCGCCACGCGCAACAAGGGCGACGTGGTCAAGGGCACCATCAAGTCGATCACCGATTTCGGCATCTTCATCGGCCTGGAAGGCGATATCGACGGCCTGGTGCACCTGTCCGACATCTCCTGGCACGAGCCGGGTGAGGAAGCGGTGCGCAGCTTCACCAAGGGTGACGAGATCGAGGCTGTGGTGCTGTCGGTCGATCCCGAGCGCGAACGCATTTCACTCGGTATCAAGCAGCTCGAAAAGGATCCGTTCTCGAACTTCGTTGCCGAGCACAGCAAGGGCAGCATCGTGAAGGGTACGGTCAGGGAAGTGGATGCCAAGGCGGCCATCATCGATCTGGGTGACGGCGTTGACGGTACGCTGCGTGCCTCCGAGCTGTCACGCGACCGCATCGAGGACGCCAGGACCATCCTCTCCGTCGGTGACGAGGTCGAGGCGAAGTTCATGGGCGTCGATCGCAAGAGCCGCGCCATCATGCTGTCGGTCAAGGCCAAGGACTCGGACGACGAGGCGGCAATGATCCAGGACTACGGCTCCAATGTATCGGAGGCGACGACCAGCTTTGGTGATGTCCTGAAAAAGCACCTGGACGGGGACGAGGGATAG
>DATKZN010000051.1:0-4641 GCA_035527955.1 Gammaproteobacteria bacterium | reverse complement strand
CGATATACCGAACCTGATTACGGTATTCCGCTTCCTGCTGGTGCCGCCACTGGTCTGGCTGCTGCTCGATGACCGCTTCACCGCGGCCCTGGTCGTGTTCGGTGTGGCGGGTTTTTCAGATGCCCTCGACGGGTTCCTTGCCAAGCGTTTCCAGTGGTCCAGCCGGCTCGGCTCGCTGCTCGACCCGCTGGCCGACAAGTTGTTGCTGATCGCCTCGTTCATCGCGCTGGGCTGGTTGGGCTGGATCTACCCCTGGCTGGTGGTACTGATCTGCCTGCGTGACCTGGTGATCGTCGCAGGCGCGGTCAGCTATCACTTCCTGATCGAGCCGCTGACGGCGGAGCCGAGCCTGATCAGCAAGCTGAACACGCTGGCGCAGATCCTGCTGGTGCTGGCGGTCATGATCAACCGCGACCTCTACCACTTGCCGGAGTTATGGCTGGACGTGCTGATCTACAGCGTACTCGCCTCCACGCTCTGGAGCGGTTTCGACTATGTGTGGACCTGGAGTCGCAAGGCACTGCGCTCGCATGACGGGGCCTGACACATAGCCCGCCTGTTGCACCCGTCGGCCACGGGTCTGTGTGTCTCCATCTGAAAACGAATGTCTATCCATCAATGATCTGCGAGAAATATTTTCTCATCGACTCGCGGCCTGTCCAGGCCCTGGTTGGTCCCGTCTCGCCTGGACTTGCGATGAACCGGGAGAAGGTGAGACCGGGAACCGGTCGAGCGGCTGGCCCGGCTCATGATCAAGTGCCGCGGGAGGCAGGAGAAGGTGAGACCGCCATGCGGTCGAGACACTGGCCTGGGGCATGCCGGGAGCGGCCAGCATCCCGGATACTGCTGCAACTGGCGGGCTAACAACTGCGCCGGGCCGGATGCCAGCTGCCATGAACAATCCCCAGTTGCCGCTTGGTCTCGCGTTGCGTGACAGCGCGCGTTTCGAGAGCTTTTTCGGCGTACAGAACGGCGAGCTGCTCACCATCCTGCAGCAGGCCGCAACCGGTACGGGCGAAACCCTGGTTTACCTCGCCGGCGCGGACGGCCTGGGCAAGACCCACCTGCTGCAGGCTGCCTGCCGGCATGCCACACAAGCCGGGCGCAGCAGTACCTATCTGCCGCTGTCTGCGCGGGCGGATCTGGCGCCGGAGGTGCTGGCGGGGCTGGAGCAGGTGGACCTGGTATGCCTGGACGATATCCAGGCGATTGCCGGTGACGCGCCATGGGAACGTGGTGTGTTCGACCTGTTCAACCGCGTGCGCGCGGCCGGCGGCACACTGCTGGTCGCCGGGCAGCAGCGGCCGGACCGTGCCGGCCTCGCGCTGCCGGATCTTGTCTCGCGCCTGACCTGGGGCGTGACCTACGTGCTCAAGCCGCTCGCCGAGGCGGACGTGCTGGCCGCACTGGACTGGCGTGCGCGCAGTCGCGGCCTGGAATTGCCCGACGTCACGGCACGCTTCCTGATCAAGCGCCTGCCGCGTGATTTGCCTACGGTATTCGACCTGCTGGATCGTCTCGACGAGGCCTCGATGGTCGAGCAGCGGCGCCTGACAGTGCCGTTCGTGAAGGCGGTGCTGGGACTGGAGTAGCGGAGCGCGTGACAGGGTTTCGCGCAAAGACGCAAAGGTGCCAGGAAATTCGATAACAAGCATCGCGCAGAGACGCAGAGATCGCAGAGATTCGCAGAGGTCTTGATGCCTTGAGACGGGTGTTCACGGTTGAGTTTCCGTGAAAGTCATAACCGGATTATCACGCCGTATCCTTGTCTCTTAACATGCAAGGACTCTGTTCCTTGAGTCGCGCTTATACCATCATGCCGACTGCTGGTGCGTAACGAACGAGGAATAAAATTCTCTGCGTTCCTCTGCGATCTCTGCGCCTCTGCGCGAGATATGTTTTACACGGCGCCTTGGCGCGAGATTATTTTTGCTTGCCGGTCTTGATGTAGGCGATGCCACCGACGAACCACGCAGTGGTCAGCACGATTTCCAGCAATCCGAGCGGGCGAGTGCCTGCCGAGTGCCAGGCCTCGATGACACCGTGCGTGAAGTAGAGCAGGGCGAGGAAACAGCTCCAGGCAATGGTGTAGCGGCGCGCATGCAGCAGCCCGCGCAGCGGAAACAGCAGCGGGGTGACCAGCACCAGCAGCACCAGTGCCACCGGCAAGTGCGTGGACGGCGCCAGCCAGGCATACCAGGCAAGCAGCAGCGCGAAGGTGCCGAAATAGCCGGTCAGCGTGAGCGCATACAGCAGGCGTGGAGCAGGCATCAGCGGACAGGTCTTGCGCAGGGCGCGCGTGTCATTGGTCGAGCAGGGCGACGGCAGCGCGGGCCAGGCGCCGGCCAAGGGCCACGCACAGCGCCTTCTCTTCCCCGGTGACGGGACGCTTGCTGTCGGTGCCGGCGGTGTGGCTGGGCCCGTACGGTGTGCCGCCGCTGGTGGTGGTCAGCAGCTCGGTTTCCGAGTAGGGCAGGCCCATGATCAGCATACCGTGATGCAACAGCGGCAGCATCATCGCCAGCAGCGTGGTCTCCTGGCCGCCGTGCAGGCTGGAGGTCGAGGTGAACACGGCGGCGGGCTTGCCGGCCAGCGCGCCGGACAGCCACAGGCTGCTGGTCGAGTCGATGAAGTACTTGAGCGGCGCCGCCATGTTGCCGAAGCGGGTCGGGCTGCCGAGTACGAGCCCGGCGCATTCCTGCAGGTCGTCGAGTGTGGCATACGGCGGCCCCCCGGCAGGGATGTCGTCGGCCGTGGCCTCGCACACTGTCGAGACCGGTGGTACGGTGCGGATGCGTGCCGCGCAGTTGTCGACCGCATCGATGCCGCGCGCGATGTGCTGCGCCATTTCCGCAGTAGCGCCGTAACGGCTGTAGTAGAGGACAAGTATTTCGTGCATGTGTTGACTATCCTGTTTGATCGGTGTTGTCGACGTCAAGGTGCCGTGAATATCGGGACCTGACCGTTGCCTGCCTGACGGCGCCTGCCAAGGGCAAGTCGTCCTTGCTGGCATTGAATTGGCCACGGAAACACACGGAAAAACACGGAATATTCTCAATCAATACGCGTGCCTTCTGTGTATTTCCGTGTGCTTCCGTGGCCGTTCAAAAGGATCGAGCTTTTAAAGTATATGCCATTCGCTTGGCAGTCTGACTGATGCGGGTTTCAGGTCATGGTTTGCACGCCGGATAACGCGCAGGTGTTTCCACCGCGAGCGGGATGTCGTTTTCGATGCCGGCGTTGCTAGAGCAGCTCAAGCACCTTCTCCGGTGGCCGGCCGATGACCGCCTTGCCGTCGCGGACTACGATGGGGCGCTCGATCAGTTTCGGGAACCTCATCATGGCGTCGATCAGCTGCGCGCGCGTCAGCGCCGGGTCGTCGAGCCCGGCGTCTTTATACTCCTGTTCATGCTTGCGCATCAGTTCACGCGGTTCCAGTCCCAGCATGTCCAGCAGGTCAGCGAGGGTGTCCCGGGTCGGCGGTGTCTTGAGGTATTCGACGACCGCCGGCTGCACGCCGTGCCGATCCAGCAGTTCCAGTGTCGCGCGCGACTTGCTGCAGCGCGGGTTGTGGTAGAGGGTGATGCTGTTGCTCATGCTGTTGCTCCGCTGATTTGGTGAATCCCCGGCCCGGCTCCATGTCAGCCCTTGACCACCGGGATGCCGGCGATGCGCATGCGCCATTCGCGAGGGCCGCTTTCGTGTACCGAATTACCCCGCGCGTCGACGGCCACGGTGACCGGCATGTCCTCGACCTCGAATTCGTACACGGCCTCCATTCCCAGCTCCGGGAACGCGACCACGCGGGCGGCACGGATCGCCTTCGATACCAGGTAGGCGGCGCCGCCGGTGGCGATCAGGTAGACCGCACCGTGCCGCGCGATGGAGGCGATGGCCTGCGGCCCGCGTTCCGCCTTGCCGATCATGCCCAGCAGGCCGGTCTTTTCCAGCAGGGTATCGGTGAACTTGTCCATGCGCGTGGCCGTGGTCGGCCCGGCCGGTCCGACCACCTCCTTGCCGACCGGGTCGACCGGTCCGACGTAGTAGATGAAGCGGCCGTTGAAATCCAGCCCGTCGGGCAGCGGTTCGCCACGCGCGATGAGATCGACGATGCGTTTGTGCGCGGCGTCGCGCCCGGTGAGGAATTTGCCGGAGAGCAGCAGCGTCTCGCCCGGTTTCCAGGTGCCGACGTCGGCGCGCGTCAGGCCGTCGAGCCGGACGCGCCGGCTACTGCCGGTGTGGTCCTGCGTGATTTGCGGCCAGTCCTCCAGGCGCGGCGGGACCAGCTGCGCCGGGCCGCTGCCGTCCAGCGTGAAGTGGACATGGCGGGTCGCCGCGCAGTTCGGGATCAGGGCGACCGGCTTGGAGGCGGCGTGCGTCGGGTAATCCTTCACCTTGACGTCCAGCACGGTGGTGAGACCACCGAGTCCCTGTGCGCCGATGCCGAGCGCGTTGACTTTGTCAAAGATTTCCAGGCGCAGTTCCTCGAGCCGGTTCTGCGCGCCGCGTGCCTGCAGTTCGTGAATGGTGATCGGCTCGAGGATCGCTTCCTTGGCCAGCAGCATGGCCTTTTCGGCGGTGCCGCCGATGCCGATGCCGAGGATGCCCGGCGGGCACCAGCCGGCGCCCATGGTCGGCACC
>DATKZN010000050.1:0-15471 GCA_035527955.1 Gammaproteobacteria bacterium | reverse complement strand
CGCGCTGCTGTGGTGCGGAGAACAGGCCGGCGCAAGGCGGTGGCGGACGGTCGTAAGCGACCTGTCGGTGGCCGGATTGCGAGAATTCAGACGGTAGGGATACCGGCGTGACGGCCGGCGGTCTGAAGAAAAACACCTGTCGCTCACCTCGAACGGGAATGTCCACTACTACCTGGAGGGATTCACAAGTGTCGCGGGTGCAGGGATGCGCAGGAGCGGCCCAGCTCAAGATGCCGTGCCGCGACGGCACCACGCATGTGGTGCTCGAACAACCAGATTTCATTGCCCGCCTCGCGGCACTGGTTCCCAAACCCTGGGTGAACCTTACCAGCTACCATAGTGTGTTTGCCCTCATCGTGTTTGTTCCGGGTTGCTGCTGATTAATAGCTCTAATTGAATGACTGCTTAAAGTTGCCGGCTCATTCCTTGATCGTGGCAACGTAGCGGTCGAGGCCGTCCGCGATGGCTGTCCGGATCCGGCCGGAGGCGAGCTGCAGCCGGTCGCTGATCTCCTCAGGGTCACCCAGGTCGGTCAGATCCTCGGCCAGCCCCCGGTCAATTCCAGTCAGGGCACGTTCAACAACGTCCTGCAGATGGTGCAGATCCTCGATATACAGGTCGGCCGGGATTGTCTCGCGCTTGCGTGCATCAACCTCGTCATTCGATTTTCGGGTCGACTTTGCGCGGTTTTCAATGTACCACTGGATGCAGGGGCCCAGGTCATAAAGGTCGTGTGCGTATTCGGGCATGCCTTCCCTGGCCAGCTGGCAAATGCTGGTACCGGACAGATTCAGGCATTCAGCCAATACCGAACGTTCTACTATCATGTGATCACCTCTCCAGCTAAACCGGGTCAGGTGCAGAGGTATTATACCATATAAATAACAAGGTATATTAGTTGCGGGGAGAGTAATTTTTGTTTCAGTGCGGTCGGCATGACACGCTCGGGAAGAGAAATAATCAGAATTTGAAAGGCTTCTTCTGGCCGTCTCACGAAGTACGGCAGTGCATTAACAGGTAATCACGCGGGGTAAGAAAAGGTCTGTTCGACATCGAATACCGGTCACTCCCTGGCAAGCCCGGTTGCTGATGCTGTGCCGTGACTGGATTCCCCCTTCACGGGATTGACTATCATTCGGCCTCTGTACCCTCTCTGGCAATTGTTTTTCTTTGCGTCCCGGCGTCCCGGGGCGAGATAGCGTTGTATCTGAATTCTCTGCGATCTCTGAGATCTCTGCGATCTCTCCGTCTCTGCGCGAGTTTCCTTTCGTGATTTTCATCCTGTCTATAAAAAATCCTCGATGAACCACGCCGCGAAGGCGTGCCGGCCGGTGACGCCGGACTTGCGGTAGATGCCGGAGGCCTGGGCACGCACGGTCTTCTCCTGCGTCAGGCGCAGGGCGGCGATTTCCTTGAAGCTCAGGCCCTTGAGCAACAACAGGCCAACCTCCTGCTCGCTGTCGGTCAGGCCCCAGTCGCGGAACTGGGCCTGGATGAGTCCGCCGAGTTGCCGGCGTGCCTCGGCCACTGCCGGTGGCGGGGCGGTGGCAGGGTTGCGGTGCGCGGCAAGCTCGAGCCGTAGCTGCCCGAGTTCGCGGCGCTGCCGGCGCAGGTCGGCCAGCAACCAGAGTATGAGCGCACCCGAAACCACGATGACAGCCGCCTCCTCCAGCAGGTGCAGAACGGATGCACCATGGCCAAAATCGGTGACGAAATCATACAGGTTGCCGAGGATGATGACCGACAGCACGGCGATGAGTAGTTTTTCTTTTATGTAGAACATGTTGTGGGTAGCGTGTGTGGCGGTTTCTTGGTGCATCAGGCATGCGGCAAATGCCCAACAGCGGTCTGCCCTGCAGCGTTTGCCGGATGTAATCGGGTTGACCGTGCATCATACTGCCCGGCAGCTTGTTCAATTATACGGAGTTGAGTCATGACTGATAATCAGGTTCGGGTGTGGGATCCGCTGGTGCGCCTGTTCCACTGGACGCTGGTGGCCGCGTTCGTCATTGCCTATCTCACCGGCGAGGAGGAGAGCCAGGTCCATATCTACGCCGGTTACTACATCCTCGGCCTGCTGGTATTCCGGGTCGTGTGGGGATTCATGGGTACCCGCTATGCCCGCTTCAGCGATTTCATCTACTCGCCGCGCCGTACCGTGCAGTACCTCAAGGGCCTGTTTGCCGGGAAGCCGGAATATTTCACCGGCCACAACCCGGCGGGCGGCTGGATGATTGTCATGCTGCTGGTGTCCCTGGCGTTGACCACCTACACCGGGCTGAAGGTCTACGGTCTCGAGGGCCACGGCCCACTGGCCGCCGGTGGCATCGAGGTTACGCTGGTTGCGCCGGCCCATGCCGACGATGACGAGCACGGGGAGCACGAGCGTCATGGTGTTGGCGAGGCGAAGGGCGAGGAATTCTGGGAAGAGATCCACGAGTTCTTTTCCAATCTCACCGTGTTGCTGGTAGTGATCCACGTGGCGGGTGTCGTCGTCGCCAGCCGGGTGCATGGCGAAAACCTGGTCCGGGCCATGATCACCGGCAGGAAGAGCGTGCCCTGAGGGGCGCGTCGGCGCGTGACGTGATTTTCCGGGCGATCAGTGCAATGCTGTCATCTGCAGCGGGCCGCGGATGATTTCCCGCTCGCGGAAGCGGAACGGTTCGCCCAGACCGCGGATGATCGGCGGGTCACGCTCGTAGATATCACGGCTGAACAGGACCGTGCCGTCATCGTCAACCGATGCCGTCCAGTACATGAGCAGGATGGTCACCGGTTGCTCCAGACTGACGCTGCGTGTCTGCAGCGTATTGATGGCCCGCTCAAGGCGCCCGCGATCCCAGCCTGCGTTGCCCGCGAGCAGCAGCTCGGCCAGGTCGTAGGGGTGCTCGATGCGGATACAGCCGGAACTCAGGGCGCGTTCCGGTTTTGCGAACAGCGACTTGCTGGGTGTGTCGTGCAGGTAGACCGAATGCCGGTTGGGGAACATGAACTTGATGCGGCCAAGCGCGTTTTTCGGGCCGGGTTTCTGCCGGATCAGCCACGGGAAACTGTGACCATTGTAGCGACTCCAGTCGATGTTACCCGCATCGACCGGGTTGCCCTGGTAGTCGATGACCTGCATGCCCTTCTCGGCCAGGTGGTTCGGGTTCCTGCGCAGTTCCGGCAGCAGGTCCTTGTCCAGCACCGTCGGCGGCACCGTCCAGGTCGGATTGATATCGAGGTAGGTCAGCGTCGACCGGAATACCGGTGACATGCGGAAGGGTTGACCGACCACGGCGCGCGTTTCCCACACGACCTCGTCGTTGCGGAACAGGCGGACATTGAAACCGGCGATATCCGCCATGACGTAGGTGTCCGGCAGGTCATGCAACATCCAGCGCGCGCGCTCGAGGTTGACGCGGAGCTGCGCGATGCGCGATTCGACCGGCACGTTCAGCTCCGTCAGCGTCTTCTGTCCCACCACGCCATCGGCCTCGAGTCCGTGGCGGCGCTGGAAGTGTTTCACCCCTGCCTCTACGGCGTCATCGAAGGTCGGCAGGAACATGTCCTGTGTGGCCAGATCGTGCGTGGCGATCAGCCGTGCGCGCAGTAACGGCACGCGTTCGTCCGACATTCCGGCCTTCAGCGCCCCTCCGTCCGGCACCGGTTGCCAGCCGCCCAGTTGCTGGTAGCGACGGTAGCTTGCCAGTGCCTGTTTCAGGCGCTGGTAGGTGCGCGATTGCGGCATCAGCGATGTCAGCAGTGCATCGACGCGGCCGAGTTTGATGGCGTCGTCCTTTTGCAGCAGCGCCTCGAGGTCCTCGATGTAGCGGGTCATGTTCCAGTCGGAATCGAGTTCCTCCGGATCGACCTTGCCGAAGAACAGATGGTAGCCGAGCCGGATCAGGCTGTCGGTCAGAAGCAGGTCGAGGTTGGCGGTGCGTTCCGGGTTTGCATCGCCGGTTTCGTTATTGCGTTCCAGCAGCAGCTTGAGGGTATCGAGGTTGTAATCAGCGGGGTCGAGGCCATCCAGGTCGGCCTGTTCGATGGCGCTGATCAGCTGGAGTACGGAAGCCGGGTTGGACCATACCGGTGCGTAATCGCGTTTCGCATACAGCGCCGGCAGCACGATGGCGGAAGCGATGCTGGAGGTATTGATGACGACGTTCTGGCCGGCGCGGATATCAGTAACGCGCGCGTGCAGGGTATCGCTGATTGTCGTGTCGGGTACTGCCACTGCGGGCGTCAGCAACAGGGCTGCCAGCAGCGGCAACAGACGGCCAAAGTAGCCGCTTACAGACTGGATCGTGCAGGTTGTCATACCGGGTTACCACTCTGTCCGCCCCGGGTCCTTGTTATTGAATCAAACTACAGGACGGGGAGGAGCAGCCTTGCCTTGTTATTAAGATTGTGTGTTTTGTTTTACCCGTTCCCTGTCGCGATGTACAGGGTCAATCGCGAAAAATGCGCCCGCGGATGACTGTAACCTGTTGAAATATATTCTAAAGCTTCTTTCCTGCGAGCGTCGGCACCTTGTCGGTGCGGGTTTCCAGCTTGAGGTGGCTGATCAGGCGCACACTCCCCTCGGCATGCAGGGTTTCATGGATTTTCTGCACGGCGGCCAGGATGTCGCCAAGTTCACCCTCGATATCGGTGCCCGCGGCATGGGTTTCCAGGATGAAGTCGTACTGCTGGAGCAGGCCAACGATGCGCGTCACCTCGGCGCGCACCGAGACGCCGGTGCCCAGCGGGATGACCTGTAATTCGGCGGTGGCTTTCATGATGCTGAACTCACGTGGTTGGACAAGGTCAACACACTGTAGCGGTAAACAGCAGGGTGTACTACGTGTCCGTTGTGATCAACCGGTGGCAGGCAGCCTTGCTGCTTGTGATGTGTGTGCCGGCGTTTGGCGAAGCGCTGGTGCTCGATAGCGGCACGCGGCAGGTCAGCCTGCTGGAACTTTATACCTCGCAGGGCTGCAGCAGCTGTCCGCCGGCCGAACGCTGGCTGAACGACTGGGTCGACGATGCACGCCTGTGGAACGAGGTCGTGCCGATCGCGTTGCATGTCGACTACTGGGATTACCTCGGTTGGCGGGACCCCTTCGCCAGCAGCGCCAGCGGCGAGCGCCAGCGCGAGCATGTCCGCGCCGGCCGGGCGCGTACCGTGTACACACCCGGCTTTTTCCTCAATGGCCGTGAATGGCGTGGCTGGACATTGCGCCTGTCGCCGCGCGCGTCCGACCGCGAGCCGGGCAAGCTCGGTGTCACGATCGACGGCAATACTCTCTCGGCCACGTTCCCGCATGATGGAAGGAATCTGGAACTGCATGTCGCAGTGCTTGGATTCGGCATCGACACCCGCGTCTCGCGCGGCGAGAATCGCAATCGCACACTACGGCAGGAGTTCGTGGCGCTCACGCACGACGTGCATGCCTCGCGTGATGGCCGCTGGCGCGTCGTGCTGCCCGCCATCGATGCCGCTGTGGCAAAACGCCTGGGCATCGCGTTGTGGGTCAATGCGGCGGGTGATGAGCAGCCGCTGCAGGCGACAGGTGGCTGGCTGCCGGTATCCGCGCAGTGAGCTGACCGGCGATCACGGGCAGCCCGACACGTCACGTCATGGCGTGGTTATCGATGGTGCCGGCAGCGGTTTTTGCCTACTATAGATGGCATGATTTCCCCACCGGTACTGTCAATCATGAAAAACACAGCATTGCTTCACGTCCTGGCCATCACGCTGGCGGTCTCCGGTTGCGCGGCCAGCCTGGTCTATGATTCCGGCCGCGGCTCGAAACAGCAGGAGTGCCAGAAGATCCCGGACCAGCATGAGCGGCAGCGCTGCCTGGAATCCAATGCCATGTCCTATGCCGACTACCGGAAGACACTGGCGCGGGAGCAGGCCAGGTAGTCGCCATGCCCGCGATCAACCACCGCGTCGGCATCAGTGGCTCATTGCACGATGTCTGCGCGGCCCTGACCACGGATGCCGGCCTGTCGCGCTGGTGGACAACGGACACCCGGGGGGCGGGTGCAGCCGGTTCCGTCATCCGCTTCCGGTTCAACGGCGGCGGGCCGGACTTCGAGGTCGTCGAATTGCAGCCCGATACGCGGGTGCGCTGGTGCCACTCCGGTGCCATGCCGGAAGACTGGATGGGCACGGAGATTTCCTTCGAGTTGGCACAGGCGGATGACCAGGTCTTCGTGCACTTCCGGCACAGCGGCTGGCAGGCGGAAAGTGATTTCATGGCACACTGCAGCACCAAGTGGGGCGTGTTCCTGCTGAGCCTGAAAGATGCCATCGAGACCGGTGCGGGACGGCCATTCCCTGACGATATCCACATCGATCACAGCGAGTAGCCGTTGTCTTGATCAAGCCGGTCGCCTGCGCGGCTTCTAAACCGGCGCCACCGGGCGATGCACCGTTATTCGGCATCACCGGGATGAACAGCCGGCAGCGCTTTTCTCTGTAGCTTGTATTACCGGAGACACCGATGATTGTGCTGGTAACCGATTTCGGTCTTGACGGGCCCTATACCGGCCAGGTGCAGGCCGTGCTGCAACAACAGGCGCCGGGGGTTCCGGTGATCAGCCTGTTTGCCGACCTCGCGGCGTTCGATATCCAGGGTGCGGCCTACCTGCTGCCCCCCTATACGCAGGGTTTCGCACCGGGCACGGTGTTCCTGTGCGTGGTCGACCCGGGCGTCGGCGGCCGGCGCCCGGGTGTGGTGGTGCGAGTCGACGGACGCTGGTTCGTCGGGCCGAACGAGGGACTGTTCGCGATCCTGGCGCGGCGGGTCGGGCAGGTCGACTGCTGGCGGCTGCCGGAGGCGGGGCAGGCCGCGGCCAGTTTTCATGCGCGTGATGTGTTCGCGCCGGTCGCGGCGCGGCTGGCGCGTGGTGGCGGCGAAGTCGGGGAGCGGGTAGCGGTGGAGACGCTGCTGATGCCGGACTGGCCGGACGACCTGTTCCGGGTGCTGTACATTGACCGCTATGGCAATGCGATTACCGGGGTGCGGGCCTCGGCCATTCCGGATGACGTGCTGCTGCGTACCGGCGACTACCTGCTGCCGCGGGCGCGCACCTTTTCCGACGTCGCCATCGGCGCACCATTCTGGTACCGGAACGCCAACGGGCTGGTGGAGATTGCAGTCAACCAGGGCCGGGCGGACCGGGAACTGGGCCTGCGGGCCGGGACGCCGTTCAGGAAGTGATCTGCTCTGCCTTCGCGCGTCTGGCGCTGCTTTTCGCCGTGGCTGACTTCCTGACCCGGTGCCGCTCCAGTGTCTGTCCGAGGTATTGCCCGGTATAGGAATCGGCGTGCCGGGCAACCTCCTGTGGTGTGCCGGTGGTGACCACGGTGCCGCCGCCGTTGCCGCCCTCGGGACCCATATCGATGATCCAGTCGGCGGTCTTGATGACGTCCAGGTTGTGCTCGATGACGATGACGGTATTGCCGTGATCGCGCAACCGGTGCAATACCTGCAGGAGCTGGGCGATGTCGTGGAAGTGCAGGCCGGTGGTCGGCTCGTCGAGGATGTACAGCGTCTTGCCGGTGTCGCGCTTGGAAAGTTCGCGCGCCAGCTTGATGCGCTGCGCCTCGCCACCCGACAGGGTGGTGGCGTTCTGGCCGAGTGTCAGGTACGACAGACCGACATCCATCAGCGTCTGCAGCTTGCGCGCGACCACCGGGATGGCGCTGAAGAACGGCACCGCGTCTTCCACGGTCAGTTCCAGCACTTCGTGAATGGACTTGCCCTTGTAGCGCACGTCCAGCGTTTCGCGATTGTAGCGCTTGCCCTTGCACACATCGCACGGCACGTAGATGTCCGGCAGGAAGTGCATCTCGACCTTGATGACGCCGTCACCCTGGCAGGCCTCGCAGCGGCCGCCCTTGACGTTGAAGCTGAAGCGGCCGGGCTTGTAGCCGCGCGAGCGCGCCTCCTGGGTGGCTGAGAACAGTTCGCGGATCGGCGTGAACAGGCCGGTATAGGTGGCCGGGTTGGAGCGCGGCGTGCGTCCGATCGGGCTCTGGTCGATATCGACGATCTTGTCGAAATGATCCAGGCCCTCGATGGCATCGCAGGGCGCGGACGCCTCGGAGGCGCGGTTCAGCACCTGGGCGGCGCGCCGGTACAGGGTGTCGTTGACCAGCGTGGACTTGCCGGAACCGGATACCCCGGTCACGCAGGTCATCAGGCCGACCGGGATTTCCACGGTGACCGATTTCAGGTTGTTGCCGGTCGCGCCGCGGATGGTCAGCACGCGGTCCGGGTCGTACGCCGCCAGGTGATTCGGGATGGCGATGGCGGCCTGGCCGGACAGGTACTGGCCGGTGAGCGACTGCGGGTCCGCCATGATCTGCGCAGGCGTACCCTGCGACACGATACGGCCGCCGTGCACGCCGGCACCGGGCCCGACATCGACGACGTAGTCGCCGGCGCGGATCGCCTCCTCGTCGTGTTCGATCACGATGACGGTGTTGCCGAGATCGCGCAGGTGGGTGAGCGTGGCCAGCAGCCGCTGGTTGTCGCGCTGGTGCAGCCCGATCGACGGTTCGTCGAGCACGTACATCACGCCGACCAGGCCGGCGCCGATCTGGCTGGCAAGCCGGATACGCTGCGCCTCGCCGCCAGACAGGGTTTCGGCGCGGCGTTCCAGCGACAGGTAGTCGAGGCCGACGTTGACCAGGAACTCGAGGCGCTGGTTGATCTCCTTGAGGATCTTGCCGGCAATCTCGCCGCGCCGACCTTCCAGCTGCAGGGTGTTGAACAGCTCGCGGCTGCCGCCGACCGGCAGGGCGGTGATCTCGGGCAGGGTGCGGCCGGCCACGCTGACGTGGCGTGCGGCCTGGTTCAGGCGGGTGCCGCCACACGCCGGGCAGGACTGGTGGCTGAGGTAACGCGCCAGCTCCTCGCGCACCGTGTTCGATTCGGTCTCGTGGTAGCGGCGTTTCATGTTCGGGATGATGCCCTCGAACGGGTGGCTGCGTTCCACCATGCCACGGCGTTCATTCATGTAGCGAAAGCGGATCACCTCGCCCTTGCTGCCATGCAGGATGATGTTCCGGATGCGGTCCGGCAGTTCCTCGAACGGTGTCTCGATGTCGAAATCGAAATGCGTGGCCAGCGAGGTGATGAGCTGGAAATAATAGGCGTTGCGGCGGTCCCAGCCGCGCACGGCGCCGCCGGCCAGGCTCAGTTCGGGGTGGCCGACCACGCGCTGCGGATCGAAGAACTGGCGCGCCCCGAGGCCGTCGCAGTCCGGACAGGCGCCGGCCGGATTGTTGAACGAGAACAGGCGTGGTTCCAGTTCGGTGATGGAGTAGCCGCACTGCGGGCAGGCGAACTTGGCCGAGAACAGGATTTCCTCCGCCTTGCTGTCGTCCATCCACGCCACGCGTGCCAGCCCGTCCGACAGCTTGAGCGCGGTCTCGAAGGATTCGGCCAGGCGCTGCTGCAGGTCCGGGCGCACCTTGAAGCGGTCGACGACCGCCTCGATGACATGCTTGCGGCGCAGGTCGAGTTTCGGCGGCTGGTCGAGTTCGAAGATTTCGCCGTCGATGCGCGCGCGGATGAAACCCTGCGCGCGCAGCTCCTCCAGTACCTGCACGTGTTCGCCCTTGCGTGCCTCGACCACCGGTGCCAGCAGCATCAGCCGGCTGCCCTCCGGGAGTGCCAGCACGTGGTCGACCATCTGGCTGATGGTCTGGGCCTCCAGCACCGTGCCGTGCTCCGGGCAGTGCGGCGTGCCGACGCGCGCGTACAGCAGACGCAGGTAGTCGTAGATCTCGGTGATGGTGCCGACCGTGGAGCGCGGATTGTGCGAAGTCGACTTCTGCTCGATGGAGATGGCCGGCGACAGGCCCTCGATATGATCGACGTCCGGCTTTTCCATTATCGACAGGAACTGCCGCGCGTAGGCCGACAGCGACTCGACATAACGACGCTGTCCCTCGGCATAGATGGTGTCGAAGGCCAGTGACGACTTGCCGGACCCGGACAGGCCGGTGACGATGATCAGCCTGTCCCGGGGCAGATCCAGGTCGATGTTTTTCAGGTTGTGGGTGCGCGCCCCGCGGATGTGTATGGTGTCCATGAATCGCTACGTCTGGCTGGCCAACCTGTTAATATACGGCGTTTTCGGGGCGACGGCCAAAAGGATTAGCAGATTATGACGCAGGTGGGGGCGGGCGAAGCCGGCATGAGTCGCACCGAGTGGCAGGCGGCGCTGTCGCTGTCGGGTGTTTATGCCCTGCGCATGCTGGGATTTTTCATGATCCTGCCGGTTTTCGCGCTGTATGCCACCGATCTCGAGGGCGTCACCCCGGCGCTGACCGGCCTGGCCATCGGCATCTACGGTGTGACCCAGGCGCTGCTGCAGATTCCGGCCGGCTTGCTGTCCGACCACGTCGGGCGCAAGCCGGTGATCATCGGCGGGCTGCTGGTGTTCGCCGCCGGCAGCCTGGTCGCCGCGCTGGCTGATTCCATCTATATGATTATCCTCGGCCGCGCCCTGCAGGGTGCCGGTGCGATCGCGGCGGTCATCATGGCGCTGACCGCCGATCTCACCCGCGAGGAACACCGCATCAAGGCCATGGCGCTGATCGGTATGAGCATCGGCATCTCGTTTGCCGCCGCGCTGGTACTCGGTCCGGTGCTGGATCACTGGATCGGCGTGCCGGGTATCTTCGCCCTCACCGCCGTGCTGGCCCTGGGCGGCGTGCTGGTGGTGGCGTTCGTCGTGCCGCAGCCGCTGTCCCTGCGCATCCACCGCGAGTCGGAGGCGATACCTGCGCAGTTCGGGCGCGTGCTGCGCAACGGGCAGTTGCTGCGGCTGGACTTCGGCATCCTGATACTGCACGCCATCATGACTGCGACCTTCGTGGTGATGCCGCTGGTGCTGCGCGACGAGGCCGGCCTCGTCGCGGCCGGTCACTGGAAGGTCTACCTGCCGGTACTGGTCTGTTCTGTCGCGGCCATGGTGCCGTTCATCCTCCTGGCGGAACGCAGGGGACGGATCAAGCCGGTATTTCTCGGTGCCATCGCTCTGCTGGTGCTGGTGGAACTGGGGCTCTATATCGTGCCGGTCACGCCGGTCAACATCGTGGCGCTGCTGTTCGGATTTTTTACCGCGTTCAACCTGCTGGAGGCGATGCTGCCCTCGCTGGTGTCGCGGGCCGCGCCGGCCGATTGCCGCGGTACCGCCATGGGGTTCTATTCGAGTATGCAGTTCTTCGGCGCCTTCGTGGGTGGTGTGACCGGGGGCTGGTTGCACGGCCAGTTCGGTCTGCACAGTCTTTTCATGTGCGCGGCGGCAGGTGCGCTGGTCTGGCTGGGGCTGGCGGCTTCCATGGTGCCGCCGCCGAAGCTGGCCAACATCATCCACCCGGTCCGCGTCACGACACCTGACGGAGAGGCGGACCTGGCCCGGCAACTGGCCGGCCTGGCCGGCGTGGCCGAGGTGGTGGTGGTGGCGGAGGAGGGTGTGGCCTATTTGAAGGTGGACAAGCGGCTGTTCGATGCGTCCACCCTGCCGTGAGCTTGACGGCAACTGGCGGCGATTCCCTACAAGCAACCCGGTATTCCGCAAGGCGGCTTTGGCTTAGAATAGCGGGACACACCCGTCTGTAGATGCACGGCACGGGGCAATGCAACCATAACTATAGATAACAGGAGAGCACTATGGCGCGAGGCATCAACAAGGTGATTCTGGTCGGCAATCTGGGCAAGGACCCGGAAGTGCGCTACATGCCGAACGGCAACGCGGTCGCCAATATTACCCTCGCCACGACCGAGTCCTGGAAGGACAAGCAGACCGGCGAAACCCAGGAAAAGACCGAATGGCATCGCGTGGTGATGTTCCGGCGCCTGGGCGAGATCGCCGGCGAATATCTCAAGAAGGGTTCACAGGTCTATATCGAGGGCAAGCTGCAGACGCGCAAGTGGCAGGACAATGCCGGCAACGACCGCTACACCACCGAGATCGTCGCCGACGAGATGCAGATGCTGGGCGGCCGGGGCGGTGGTGGCAGCGCCGGCGGCAGCGCCGGGTTCGCTTCCAGTGGCAGCAATGAATCCCGGGCCCCCGCCGTCGCGGAAGGCCCGGCCGATTTCGACGACGATATCCCGTTCTGATACCGTCCGGACTTCGGCATTTCATCAAAAAGCCTGCCTGTGCAGGCTTTTTTTATGCTGCGCGAGTGGTCGGACAGGCGCCGGATTCACAGGGTATAATCCCCGATATAGCTAGAATCTTCTACATAGACCCAACATATTGGGTTTCAACCTGGCGTATAATCTCCCGCCAGGGGGCCGGTACAGGTCTGTACGGCGCGCGAAAAACCAGAAAACCGGGTCAAGTTGCCAATCTACACAAGGTATTTTGGCCAACCTTTTGATTTCTAATTTATATGTTTTCAGCGACGGCGGTAATTCCGAGAATTTGGCCTAAGTTACTGTCCGGCTGGATATTTTCTTCAAAATTCACTTGACGAAGCAACCCTCGCTCCCTATAGTGTCGCAAAGTGGGACCCAGTGGTAATTTCTGGGTTTCAGGGGAGCCAAAGGGGGCGGTTTTGTTCATCGGGGGCAGCACGGTCAATCTGGATGCAAAAGGCCGCCTGGCGCTGCCTACCCGCTACCGTGGCGACCTGACGGAGCGCTGTGACGGCAATGTGGTGATGACCGTGCACAGCGACCGCGCCCTGTTGCTGTTTCCCCGGCCCGACTGGGACGATCTCGAGCGCAAGATTGTGCGCCTGCCCAACCAGAACAGACTGACCCGCGAACTGCAGCTGATGTTGTTCGGCAATGCCGCCGAGCTGGAAGTGGATAAAAACGGCCGTGTGCTGATACCGCCGCACCTGCGCAAGCTGGCCGGTCTGGAAAAACGCGTGATGTTCCTCGGCATGGGCAACAAGTTCGAGATCTGGAATGAAGAGCTCTGGGAGAAGAAGTGCGGCGACTATCTGACCGGCAGCGGTGACAGTGCCGACGTGCCGGATGCCCTGCGTGAACTGACGATCTGATTGTCGGTGACGCAGGCGTTCACACACCAGCCGGTACTGCTTGCGGAAGTGCTGGACGCTCTGGCGATAAAGGCGGACGGCGTGTACGTGGATGGAACGTTTGGTCGCGGTGGGCACGCAGCCGCCATACTCGATAGGCTCGGAGCAGCGGGACGATTGCTCGCCATGGACAAGGATCCCGAGGCGATGCAGTCGGCAAGGATGCAGTTTGGAAATGATCCTCGTTTTGAAATTGTGCAGGGTGCATTCACGATGCTGAGCGAGCTGGTAGCGCGGCGACAACTGACGGGGCGTGTCAATGGCCTGTTGCTGGATCTCGGTGTTTCATCGCCGCAGCTCGACGATGCTGCGCGCGGTTTCAGCTTTTCGGATGATGGCCCGCTTGACATGCGCATGGATCCGGACGCGGGCATCAGTGCGGCGCAATGGCTGGCGCAGGCGGGTGAGCGCGACATCAGTGACGTGCTGCGCACGCTGGGTGAGGAACGTTTCGCAGGACGTATCGCACGCGCCATCGTCAACACCCGCAAGACTGCGCCATTGCAGACCACGCGCCAGCTCGCCGAGCTGATTGCCGCGACGGTTCCCGCGCGTGAACAGCACAAGCATCCCGCTACACGCAGCTTTCTGGCGATTCGCATTTTCATCAATCACGAGCTCGATGATTTGCGCGCCGTGCTGGAGCAGGTACCGGAGGTGCTGGCTCCGGGCGGACGCCTGGCCGTGATCGGCTTTCACTCGCTGGAGGACCGCATCGTCAAGCGCTTTATTCGCGACGAGTATCGCGGCGAACCGCCGCCGCGCGAGTTTCCGCTGGCCGGGATGGATCATGTGCCGCGCATGAAACCGGTTGGCAAGGCGATACGCGCAGGTGAGGATGAATTGCGCCGTAACCCGCGTGCCCGCAGTGCGGTGCTGAGAGTCGCGGAGCGCGTGCAATGAACCAGCGGCCGGGCGGCATGCTGATCCTGTTGCTGCTGGTGATCGTGTCGGCGGTCGCCGTGGTGTATGCAAAGCACCAGGGGCGCAAGCTGTTCGTCGAGTTACAGGTGCTGGGCAAGGAACGTGACTTCATGGATATCGAGTGGGGTCAGCTGCAGCTCGAGCAGGGCACGCTGACCACCCAGGGCAAGGTCGAGAAGATTGCGCGCGAGCGGCTTGGTATGGCCAGTCTCGGCGCAGACGCAATGGTGATTGTGAAACCATGAACCGTACACGCACGAATACAGTCTATCCCGGGCGGCGTGTCTTCCTGCTGCTGTGCATGGGGCTGGCCGCCGCCGTGCTGGTGTGGCGTGCCGTTTGCCTGCAGGTGCTGGACAAGGAATTCCTGCTGAACCAGGGCCAGGCGCGGCACCTGCGCGTGGTATCCCTGCCGGCGCATCGCGGTATCATACAGGACCGCAACGGCGAACCGCTGGCGATCAGCACGCCGGTGGAGTCGGTGTGGGTGAATCCGCAGGAACTGGGCAACGAGCAGCAGCGCATTCCCGAACTGACCCGCCTGCTGGCGCTGAACAAGTCCAGTGTGCAGAGTTTGCTGGCCAGCCGCGCCGACCGTGAATTCATTTACCTGCGCCGGCACATCGATCCGGCCACGGCGGCACAGGTCGAGGCGCTGGACATCCCCGGCGTTTACCTGCAGCGCGAATACCGCCGCTATTACCCGGACGGCGAGGTCGCCGCGCACGTGGTCGGATTCACCAACGTCGACGACGTCGGCCAGGAAGGACTCGAGCTGGCCTACGAAGAATGGCTGGCAGGCGAGCCCGGCGCCAAGCGCGTCATCAAGGATGGCAAGAGTCACATCGTCGAGGACGTCGAGAGCATCAGCCTGCCAAACCCGGGCAAGGACCTGCAGCTCAGCATCGACCGCCGTATCCAGTATCTCGCCTATCGCGAACTGCTGACGGTGATGCAGGAACACAAGGCGCATGCCGCTTCCGCCGTGGTGCTGGATGTGAAGACCGGCGAGGTGCTGGCGATGGTCAACCAGCCGTCCTTCAATCCGAACAACCGCCAGAACCTGCGCAGCAGCGATATGCGTAACCGCGCAGTAACGGACGTGTTCGAGCCGGGCTCCACCATGAAGCCGTTTGTGGTCGCGACCGCGCTGGCCAGCGAGCGCTACACGCCGCATACACCGGTCAGTACCTCGCCGGGCTGGATGCGCGTGGGCGTCAACACGGTGCGTGACGTGCACGATTACGGCGACCTCGATGTGACCGGCGTCATTCGCAAGTCCAGCAACGTGGGCATCGCCAAGATCGCGCTGTCGCTGGCCGCCGAGGATATCTGGACGGAGTTGTCGGACATCGGTTTCGGCGTGCAGACCTTCAGCGGTTTTCCCGGCGAGGCATCCGGACTGCTGCCGCATTTTTCGGGCTGGAACGCCATCGAGACCGCCACGCTGTCATTCGGGTACGGCGTGTCCATGACCCCGTTGCAGCTGGCACAGG
>DATKZN010000049.1:0-56744 GCA_035527955.1 Gammaproteobacteria bacterium | reverse complement strand
CTCGCCCGCGGCGTGCTCGATAATCCGGGCGCGTTGCCCTGAATGACATAACCGAACATGGTGATAACCGGATGAGCCAGATCAGGCTGCCCCTGCTCGTGCTGAAAAAAGACGAAGACCGTCGCCTGCGTGCCGGTCACCTCTGGGTATACAGCAACGAGGTCGATGTCGCGAAAACACCGCTGTCCGGCTTCGAGGCGGGCGAAGTCGCGGTGATCCAGGCCGCTTCCGGCAAGGTGCTGGGCACCGCCTATGTCAATCCGCAATCGCTGATCTGTGCGCGGTTGCTGAGCCGACGTCCAGGCGCCATCATCAATACGGGCTTTCTCGAGCGACGCCTGGGCACTGCGCTGGCATTGCGCGAGGCCCTGTTCGAACGACCTTACTACCGGCTCGCCTTCGGTGAGAGCGACGGCGTGCCCGGGCTGGTCATCGACCGCTACGATGACGTGCTGGTGGTGCAGATCACGACGGCCGGCATGGAGCGTGCCCGTGACGTGATCGTCCAGGTTCTGCAGCAGATGTTTCGTCCCGCGGGAATCCTGTTACGCAATGACAGCCCGATGCGGGAGCTGGAAGGCCTGTCGCTGGAAAGCGAGGTGCTGGGTGATGTGCCTGACACGGTTACCGTGGAAGAAGGTGGCGTGCGCTTCGAGGTGCCGCTGGGCGCGGGCCAGAAGACCGGCTGGTACTACGATCAGCGCAGTAACCGGCAGGCGCTGCACAAGTATGTGCCGGGACAGCGGGTTCTGGACGTCTTCAGTTACGTTGGTGCCTGGGGCCTGCAGGCGGCACACGCCGGTGCCGCCGAGGTCACCTGCGTGGATTCCTCCGTACCGGCGCTGGACGTCCTGCAGCGCACGGCACACGCCAATGGCCTGCACGACCGCGTGCAGGCCGTGGCAGGCGATGCCTTCCAGGTCATGCAGGACATGCGCCTCGAGCACCGGCAGTTCGACGTGGTGATTCTCGATCCGCCGGCCTTCATCAAGCGCCGCCGCGATATCCGCAGCGGTGAGCAGGGCTACGCGCGGCTCAACCTGCTGGCGCTGGAGCTATTGGCGCCGGGGGGTATCCTGATATCCTGCTCCTGCTCCATGCTGCTCGCGGAACAGCGGTTGCAGGGCATCCTGCTGCAGTCCGCCGTCCGGCAGGCACGTCAGCTGCAGATACTGGAACGCGGCTTTCAGTGCATGGACCACCCGGTGCATCCGGCGATTGTTGAAACCGCCTATCTCAAGGCTTTGTTCTGCCGTGTGCCGACATGAGCGGGCACGGTGCTGGCTGCTGACATGCTGACTTACCCTGCGATCGATCCCGTTGCGGTGTCTCTCGGGCCGCTGGAAATCCACTGGTACGGGCTGATGTACCTGGTGGCCTTTCTGGGCGGCTGGTGGCTCGGCCTGCTGCGCACCCGGCGGCCGGGCACGACGTGGCGTGCCGCCGAGATCAGCGACCTGGTGTTCTATTTCGCGCTTGGCGCGGTGCTGGGCGGACGCATCGGCTATACGCTGTTCTACAACTTCAGCGGCTTCCTGGCCGACCCGCTGGTGATCTTCCGTATCTGGCAGGGCGGCATGTCCTATCACGGTGGCATGCTGGGCGTGTTCGTGGCGATGTGGCTGTACGCGCGCAACACCGGGCGTACCTTTTTCCTGGTCACCGATTTCCTGGCACCGCTGGTACCGATTGGCCTCGGGGCCGGGCGGCTGGGTAATTTCATCAACGGCGAGCTGTGGGGACGGCCGACCGACCTGCCGTGGGGCATGGTGTTTCCGTTCGTCGATGCACAGCCGCGCCATCCGTCCATGCTCTACGAGCTGTTGCTGGAGGGCGTGGTGTTTTTCGCGATCCTGTGGCTGTACTCACGCAAGCCGCGACCGACCATGGCGGTTTCCGGGCTGTACCTGATCTGCTATGGTGTGTTCCGCTTCGCGGTGGAATTCGTACGCATGCCCGATGCGCACATCGGCTACCTGGCATTCGGCTGGCTGACGATGGGGCATCTCCTGTCGTTGCCCATGATCGTCATCGGCCTGATTTTCTATGTGTATGCCCGGCGACGCACCGACGGCCAGCTCAGCTGGTAGAGAAACGGGGTCCGGGTCAGATTACAACACGGGTAGGAATAAAACGTTGCCAGCGCGAAAAATTGACTCCGACCCCATTTTCCAATGAAACAGTATCTCGACCTGATGCGCCACGTGCGCGACCACGGTATCCGCAAGGAAGACCGCACTGGCACCGGCACGGTGAGCGTGTTCGGCTACCAGATGCGCTTCGATCTCGCCGATGGCTTTCCGCTGGTCACCACCAAGAAAGTGCACCTGCGTTCCATCATTCATGAACTGCTGTGGTTCCTGAAGGGCGAAACCAATATTCGCTACCTGCATGACAACAAGGTCACCATCTGGGATGAATGGGCCGATGAAAACGGCGAGCTGGGACCCATCTATGGCTACCAGTGGCGCAGCTGGCCGACACCCGACGGCCGCCACGTCGACCAGATCGACCAGGTGCTCGACCAGATCAGGCATAACCCGGATTCGCGGCGCATCATCGTCAGCGCCTGGAACGTCGGCGAAATCGACAGGATGGCGCTGCCGCCATGCCACGCCTTTTTCCAGTTCTACGTTGCCAGCGGCCGGCTGTCCTGCCAGCTCTACCAGCGCAGCGCCGATATCTTCCTCGGAGTGCCGTTCAACGTGGCTTCCTATGCGCTGCTGCTGCAGATGATGGCGCAGGTCGCCGGGCTCGAGGCCGGTGATTTCGTGCACACTTTCGGTGATGCCCACCTGTACCTGAACCACCTGGAACAGGCGGACCTGCAACTGTCGCGCGCCCCGCGCCCGCTGCCGGTCATGCGCATCAATCCGGATGTGAAAGACCTGTTCGCCTTCACCTTCGACGACTTCGAGCTGCAGGGCTACGATCCGCACCCGCATATCAAGGCGCCGGTCGCCGTCTGATCGGCAATGAAACTCTCGATCATCGTGGCAATGGCAGCCAATCGCGTTATCGGTCACGGGAACCGCCTTCCCTGGCACCTGCCGGCCGACCTCAAGCACTTCAGGCAGATCACCATGGGCAAGCCGATCCTGATGGGCCGCAAGACATGGGAGTCCATCGGCCGGCCGCTGCCGGGACGCCTCAATATCGTCATCACCCGTAATCACGGCTATAAGGCCGAGGGTTGTGTTGTCGTGCATTCCGTGGACGCTGCGCTGCGTGCCGCGCAGGGACATGATGAAGTCATGCTGATCGGCGGCGAACAGCTCTACCGGCAGGTGCTGCCGGACGCCGATACGCTGTATATCACTCAGGTGGATGGCGAGTTTTCAGGTGACGCGTTTTTCCCGGAACTGAATGACGACGAGTGGTGCGAAGTGGAACGCAGTGCGCACGCGCCGGATGAGAATAATGCGCATGCCTGCAGCTTCATTACCCTGCAACGGGTGCGCGGCTAGCCAGCTTGTGCAGACAGGGCGGGCGGGTTATGCACTCAGCCCGGCGTGCGTTGTTCCGCGCACTTCAGGCTGAACCATTGGGGTTCCCCGTCAAGACGCAACGCCGTCATTGCACCGCCCCACAGGCAGCCGGTATCCAGCGGATAGATGCCCGGATCGTCTCGCGGCCCCAGCGTCGACCAATGACCGAATACCAGTTTGAGGTCGCCACTGGCGCGTGGCAGCTCGAACCAGGGGAATAATCCTTTCGACTGGCTGCCGGGAGGACCCTTGCTGGCGAAATCGAGGCGTCCGTCGGCATCGCAGTAACGCATGCGGGTAAAGCAGTTCACGCAGAAACGCAGGCGCTCCCAGCCGCTCAGCTCGTCCGACCAGCAGTTGGGCTTATTGCCGTACATGTGCTCGATAAACGTGTCGAGCTGCGGGCCGCGCAATACGGTTTCGACCTCGTGTGCGCTCTGCTGCGCCCTGGCCAGGTCCCATTGCGGCGGCAGCCCGGCGTGCACCATGGTAAACCCGGTATTGTCATCGTGATGCAGCAAGGGGCGCCAGCGCAGCCAGTCGATCAGTTCGTCGCGATCATGTGCCGCGAGCACGGCATCCAGGGTGTGGCCGCCACGCCCCAGCGACCGGCCATGGACCGCGGCTATCAGGTGCAGGTCATGATTGCCGAGCACGGTGACGGCTGCCGGCCCCAGCTTGCGTACAAAACGCAGCGTTTCCAGCGATTTCGGTCCTCGATTGACCAGGTCGCCGACCAGCCATAACCGGTCAACGACCGGGTCGAAATGCAGCTTGTCCAGGAGTGCGCGCAGTTCGTCGAAGCAGCCCTGGATGTCACCAACGGCGTAGACGGCCACGGGGTAGATCAGTGCAGTGTGCGCGGAATGGCGAGTGTGAAGGGCGGGATTACGGCGTCGAATTCGTCGCCGCTCTCGGTGACCATCTGGTACTCGCCACGCATGCTGCCGACCGGCGTTGCGATCATGGTTCCGCTGGTGTACTGGAAGCCTTCGCCCGGTTTCAGGTGCGGCTGTTCGCCGACCACGCCTTCACCGCGTACTTCCTGGGTATGGCCGTTCGCATCGGTGATGAGCCAGTGGCGTGACATCAATTGTGCCGGCACCTCACCCTCGTTGCGGATAGTGATGGTGTAGGAGAAGACGTAGCGCTCCTTGTCCGGTTCGGACTGTCCTTCTATGTAGTTCGTTTCGACTTTGATGGTGATGTTGTTGAGGTTTTCGCTGCTCATTGCCTGCATTCCGCTGTGGGTGGCATAAGGATACGCTTTCGCACGGATTGTGACAAAAAGCCGACTGCAAAGTGCCGGGCGACACGGCCGATCCTGGCAGTGGCGGGGCCAACCCGGATCATAGGCAAGCCGCACAGATTCTCAACCGGGGAGGTCACGCCACATGCGGGTATTTTCAGATCGCTCGTCCAGGTGGTTCGTCCTCCCTTGGCTTCCTGAAAGGCAATTAGCATACTATACTTAAGGTTATTCGTGTGTTAAGAGGGTAAGTGGCTGGCCAGGTCATTATCGCCAAGGGCGAAAATGTGATCGCCATCTCAGTTTGCCGGCCCGGATTTGTTGATGATGTGGTCAACCCGAACCAAATTCGCATGTGCTCCCCGCATGCAGCGTTGATCAAGACGAGAGGCAGCCAAGATGAACCATAACCTGCTAATTTTTAAGAAAAAAGTCATGCTGCTGATATCCCTGCTGTGTTTTGCCTAGGGTATCCCGGCCACCGTCTCTGCCGCGGAAACCCTGTTCAGCAAGGCGCATTTCTCCCAGTTGCTGGAGGGTGACGTAGAGCTGGCCCCGGTTGGGCATCGGGCTGGCCTGCACATGACGTTCAAATCGCCCTCGGATTACGGAGATGCCTTCAATGCGGCACATGCCGACAGCCCGGGCGGTAACGGCAGTGGTGTTCATTTCTCCTTGCGGATGCCCTGGAAATAAACCCCGGGCTGCACGACCTGTGCAGCCTTCATCCTGATAGTCCCGTCACCCGCGCCGCGCTGCCCGGTTGGCCAGCGCCGCAAATTCCTCCAGGCCCAGTGTTTCGGCGCGTGCCGTCGGATCGACCCCCGCCAGTCTGATTTCGTCAGCCTCCAGCAGGTCGCGCAGCGCGTTGCGCAGGGTCTTGCGCCGTTGGGCGAAGGCCTGCCGCACCAGCGTGGCAAACACGACCTCGTCGGCGACGGTCACCGGCGGGCTGGCGAACGGCACCAGACGCACAAAGGCCGAGTCCACTTTCGGCGGTGGAGTGAAGGCGCCAGGACCGATAGTGAACAGCGGATACACCTTGCAGCGGTATTGCAGCATGACACTCAGGCGGCCGTACTGGCCGCTGCCTGGCGGTGCGGCCATGCGCTCCACCACTTCCTTCTGCAGCATGAAATGCATGTCGCTGATGCACCGGCTCTGGTCCAGCAGGTGAAACAGCAGCGGTGTGGAAATGTTGTAAGGCAGGTTACCGACAATTCTCAGTGCTGCCCCGTCAGCCAGGCTGCAGAAATCGAAGCGCAGGGCGTCGGTGTTATGTACCGTGAGTTCACCGGTCGCGCGGCAGCGGTTCTGCAGCGGCTGTATCAGGTCGCGGTCGAGTTCGATGACCGTGAGCCTGCCGGCTGCCTTGAGCAGGGGCAGTGTTATCGCACCCTGGCCCGGACCAACCTCGACCAGCTGTTCGCCTGGCCGTGGCCGGACCGCGGCAACGATATTTTCGATGACGGCCGGGTCATGCAGAAAATTCTGACCGAACCTTTTCCTTGGATTGTGCATCGGGCGAGCGTTCCGGAACTGGTGCCTGTGTGCGATGAAGCGGCAACCATATCATGCGGCTTGCCCGGCGCACACAGCATGGCTGTCAGTACTGCCGCATGTTCAGGTTATGGCGGCGGTATGCGTGTGCGGCTCCGGCCCCGGTTGCGCAGTCACGGTGGACAGTCAGGCCTGATTGACGCAACAATGTACTCTGCCGTCGGTTGGGACGACGCGGTATTGCCGTGTTCGCCGGTGCCGGCGGGCGAGGAGTCTGTCATGGACAGGTTTACGCGTAACTACAGTATTTTTCTGGGTCTCGTGGTGCTCGGCTTGCTGCTGTGGGTATTCAGTGAGGATCCGCAGGTCACGGAATTGAACGTACTGCTCGACAACGATGCCGGGCTTTCAGACTATCCGTACCGGTTCCGTGTGTTCAGCCTGCAGGACGGGATTGCGGTTATGGGTACACCACGCAGTGCCGAATTTCCCGCCTTCCGGGCACTGGAGATACTCTACCCCGGGCTGGGTGGCCGTGATCAGGATGATCCGGACCTGATGGCGGGCCAGCTGGAGATGGCGCGCATTCAGGAGCGCGCACGCACGCTCGTGCTGGAGTCCGGCAAGGTAAAGCAGGTGCGCTGGGAACTGGACAGCAACTGGCTGACCAGGCACGGTATATCGGCGGATACCTACTGAGCCTGTCCAGCCCGGGTTGATGCTAGCCCGCATTTCTCACCGGGATCCCGGATGCTGGCGCAGGGCTCGTGTGACCGGACGCCGCTCTGGAGCGAAAGTGGTAGCCGTAGCTACCACTTGAGTGAACAGGTCGCTCCCGGCTTCCTGCCTCCCGCGACACTTGTACTTCCCTGTACATCGCAAGTATGGGTGCACGAGAACCAGCCAGGGCCGGGATAGGCAATGCCCGTTGACACACTGGTTTATGCCGAACTGGCATCACTTCCATCATTTCAGCTCATTATGTGAAATGACTGTCGCCCGGTGAGAAATGCGGGCTAGGCGCGGGTGCTGTTGCCGGAGATTGCGCACGGCTCGTCCCGGCACTTGTTCACCTCGATCGTGATGTGGGACAGCCAGTCGAAATTCCCCAGCAGTTGCCGGTAGTGTTCCGCAGGTTGCGGGTCGTGCGTCACCAGTGAAATGATCGCCGCATAGTCGTTGGCGCCGATTTTCCAGACATGGATGTCGGCAATCCTGTTGTCTGTGCCGTTTTCTATGGCTTTCCTGACGGCGGCCTGGCGGGCGCTGTCGATGCTGGCATCGAGCAGTACCGGTCCGGTTTGCGTGAGCAATCCGTACGACCAGCGCGAGATGATGATCGCACCTACCATTCCCATCACCGGATCAAGCCACGTCCAGCCCAGGAACTTGCCGGATACCAGCGCGGCAATGGCCAGCAACGAGGTCAGCGCGTCGGCCAGCACGTGCAGGTAGGCGGCGCGCAAGTTATGGTCATGATGTTCGTGTTCGTGTTCGTGTTCGTGCTCGTGAGCATGTGTGTGGCCGTCTTTCAGCAGCAGGGCGCTGACGATATTGACCAGCAACCCGATGATCGCGACCACGATGGCTTCATTAAAGTGAATGGCGTGCGGGACAATGATCCGCTGCAGTGATTCGAGCAGCATGACCAGGGCCACGACCGCCAGCACTACCGCGCTGGTATAGCCTCCCAGGACACTTACCTTGCCGGTGCCGAAGGAATAATCGGGATTCTCGGCATGCCGGCGTGCATAGCGGTAGGCGAAGATGGTAATCATGAAAGCGGCGACGTGTGTGCCCATGTGCAAGCCATCCGCCAGCAGCGCCATGGAGCCGTACACGCTGCCCGCGGCGATTTCCACCACCATGGTCAGCGCGGTCAGTACCAGTACCAGGCGCGTGCGCCGTTCGCCCTTTTCGTTCTGTACTGAAAAGTCGTGGTTATGCTGCAGCTGTTCCAGGGTGCGGCCGTGGATCTGCCGGTCCGCTTGTCCGTTGCCTGGTATCACATGCACCCCGTCAGCCGGACCGCTGCCGCGCCATCTCCATCGCGTAGCGCATGGCCACCCGCAGGCTGCCGGTGTCGACGCGGCCGGTGCCGGCGAGTTCCAGGGCGGTGCCGTGATCGACCGAGGTGCGGATGATCGGCAGTCCGAGCGTGATGTTGACGGCGCGGCCGAAGCCGACATGTTTCAGCACCGGCAGGCCCTGGTCATGGTACATGGCGAGGATGGCGTCGCTGGCCGCGATGCTGTCCGGGGTGAATACCGTGTCGGCCGGCACCGGGCCGGCCAGGTCCATGCCCGCTGCCCGAAGCTCGTCGAGTACCGGGCTGATCACCTCGTGTTCCGCGTGACCAAGGTGCCCGCCCTCGCCGGCATGAGGATTGAGACCGCACACCTTGATGTGCGGCCGTTCAATGCCGAAGCGGGTTTGCAGGTCATGGTGCAAGACACCCAGCACGCGTTGCAGGCGTGCTGCGGTTATCAGAGAGCTGACCCTGGCCAGCGGTACGTGCGTGGTGACCAGTGCGACGCGCAGCTCGCCGGCGGCAAGCAGCATGACCACGTCACGGGTGTTGGTCGCTGCCGCGAGGTACTCGGTATGGCCACTGAAGGGAATGCCAGCATCGTTGATAACGGCCTTGTGTACCGGCCCGGTCACCAGTGCGGCAAAGCGGCCGTCCAGGCAGCCGGCAACCGCGGCATCCAGCGTGTCGAGGACGTAGCGTGCGTTGCTGCTGTCCAGTACGCCGCACTGCACCGGGGCGCGTAATGCAACCGGTGCAACGCAATACTCGCCGGTCTCAGCCGGACGCGGCGCAGCGTCGGGATCGAAGTTACGGATGCGTGCCGGCAGCCCGAGGCGCGCGGCACGCGCCGTCAATAGTACGGGGTCGCAGACGAAGACCGCCTCGACATCGGGCGGCAGGTGAGCTGGCAGTAGCAGGCACAGGTCAGGCCCGATACCCGCCGGTTCGCCCGGCGTAACAGCTATGCGGAGTACATCAGCGGTCAAGTCAATGCGCACTAACTTTCGTCGACGCGGAATTCCACATAGGCTTCGTCGCGCAGGCGCCGCAGCCAGAGAAACAGTTCCTCGTCGTACTTGCGCGAGCGGATCAGGTTCTTGACGCGGTTGCGTTCGAATTCTTCCGTATTGTCATGATCGCGGTATTCCTGGACCTGGATCAGGTGCCAGCCGAAGCGAGTCTGAACCGGTTCGCTGATTTCGCCCGGGGCGAGCTTGTTCATGGCTGTCTCGAAATCGGGGATGGTATCGCCCGGGCCGAGCCAGCCGAGGTCGCCGCCCTTGGCCGCCGACAGCGTGTCCTGCGAATTCGAGCGTGCCAGGGTCGCGAAGTCCTCGCCCGCGCGCAGGCGCATCTCCAGCTGCCTGATGCGGACGCGGTTGTCTGCTTCGCTGTGCAGGTCGTCCTCCTTCAGCAGGATATGGCGTGCGCGTGTCTGGCGCATGATGTGACGCTCGTCGCCGCGTTTTTCCACCAGCTTGATGATGTGAAAGCCGCCGGGGCTGCGGATCAGCCCGGAGACATTGCCCGGCCGCAGGGTCTGCAGCGGTTCGACGAACAGCTCGGGCATCTGGCCGATGCTGCGCCAGCCGATATCGCCGCCTTCCAGGGCGGTCTGGGCGTCCGATTCGGCAATTGCGATTTCGGCAAAGTCGGCGTTCGTGCGCAGGCGCCGGAGGATGTCCGTGGCGCGCTGCTCAGCGGCCTGGATCTGTTCCGGATTGGCGGCTTCGGGAATCGCGACCAGTATATGTGCGAGGTGATACTCCACATCGCCCGAGCCGCTGCTCTTGAGGGTGGCCAGCAGATTGTCGACTTCCTGGTCGGTTACCCGGATGCGACTGCTGACCATCTGCCGGCGCAGTTCCTGGATCAGCAGCTGCTTGCGCAGGTCCTCGCGGAAGGCCGCGTAGCTGAAGCCGTCGCGCTCGATGACGGCGCGGAAGTCGGAGACCGAGATATTATTGTTGCGGGCCAGGTCCTGCACCTCGCTGTTCAGCGTGCTGTCGTCGATCGACATGCCATTGGTCTCGGCGAGCTGCAGCTGCAGTTTTTCGACCACCAGGCGTTCCAGTACCTGCCGTTCCAGCACGCTGCGCTCCGGCAACTGGGTGCCCTTTTCGCGCAGCTGTGAAATCACGCTGGCCATGGAAGCATCCAGCTCGCTGGAGACGATGATACCGTCGTTGACGACGGCCACGATGCGGTTCAGCAGGCCCTGCCCGGGCGCCGGTAATACCGCCGGATCATCGGCGGCAACCGCTGCGCCGGCGCCAAGGGCCAGCAGTGCCAGCGCAGCCAGGAATCGGGGGTATTTCATAGTGTCAGTTCTTGAATATCAGTTATCGGATTGGTAGCCAAGAATACCACGTTCTAGCGCATCATCGACTCTGGTGCCCAGCTTGCCGAGGCCCTTGAACTCCAGCTGCAGGAACACGGCGGTGGTACGCGCACTGCCGTCATTGTTGATGTAGTTGCGGGCCAGCAACTGGACGCCCCAGCAGCAGCGCTCGTAACCCAGACCACCCAGCGCCTCGATAGTTTCATCCGCCGTCACATCGTAGTACCAGCGGCCGACCATGTGCCAGGCGTTGCCGAGCGGCCACAGGAAGGACACGTCGGTCTGTTCCTGAATGCCGTTGCGGTACCGGTAGCCGAGATTGATGAGCCGGCGCGGGTCGAGACGGTATTGCACGCGGAAGTTGTTGCGCTCGGTGCGGGACTCATGCGGGTTCCAGAGCACCTCGCCGCGTGCCATCCAGTGGCGCGTCAGTGCCAGCGACAGCTCGGCGATGATGTCCGAGCTGCTGTCCAGGGCGGCGGGACTGCCCGGCAGGGTGACAGTGCGGTCGCGGAAGTACAGCAGCGAACCGAGGCTGGCACTGAGCAGCTGTCGTCCGCTGGCGGGGTCCAGGACACGTGTGGTGACGGCCAGCGCCAGCTGGTTGGCGTCACCCATGCGGTCCGGCCCGTTGAAGCGGTTGTCGCGGAACAACGCCCAGAAATTGGAATCGAAGTTGCCGGTATCGAACACCGGCAGGTCGGTCTGGTCCCTGTCGGGCACGTACAGGTAGAACAGGCGCGGTTCCAGTGTCTGCACGTACGGATGGTCTCCCCAGCTGCCGTTGCGTTCGAAGAAGGTGCCGGCATCGAGACTGTAGACCGGCGTGGTGCGGCTCGGGCTGTCATTCATGCCGGCGCTGACGTTGTCCAGTGCATAGGTGGTATGGCGTACGCTCAGTGCCGGCTCGATATACCCGCCGGCGCGGCGCAGCGGCAGGCTGAGGCGCGGCTGGACATCGAAGCGGGTGCCTTTCACCAGCGTATTGTCGCTGTGGGTGAAATAGTTGAGTTCCGCCCTGGCTGAACTGCGCAGGCCAAGGAAGCGTTGCGCCGGGCTGAGTTCGTAGACGATTTGCGGCAACTGCCGGTAGGGCCGGTCCGCCGGTGCCAGCGTGGTGTCGAGGTTCTGGAAGTCCTGAACGGTCAGTCCCATATTCCAGTCGTGCCCGTGCCAGACGGCTTGCGCAGTGCGTTCCAGGCTGGTCTGGCTGGTGGTCGCCAGGTCGTTGCCGAAGTCCCCGAAATAGAACGGATCGGATACATCGCCGACCCTGATGTAGGTTTCCAGCCGCGGTTTCGGATTGGCGCTGTGGGACAGGCTGACGAAGCTGCGGTCCTGGTTGCCGTATTCGTCGTCCGACGGCAGGTATTCCGCGGTCAGGGTGCCGGCGCTGTGTGCGGTCATGAAACGGAATTCACCGCCCAGCATGGTGCCGCGGTCGGTCATGACGCGCGGGGTGATGGTGGCGTCGCGGTTCGGCGCGATGTTCCAGTACCACGGGATACTGATATCGATACCGGTTTCATCGGTCGTGCCGACCTTCGGAAACAGCAGGCCGGACTTGCGCCGGTCATCAAGCGGGAAGCTCATGTACGGCGTGTAGAGGATCGGTACGCGCTTGAAGGTCAGCTTGGCGTCGCGCGCGGTAACAGTGCCCTCGTCATGGTCGATTTCGACCTCGCCCGCCGACAGCAGCCAGTCCTGGTTGCCGGGCGGGCAAGTAGTGTAGGACGCCTGTTCCAGGCGCTGGCGCTGGCTGCCTTCCAGGCTGAGCAGGCCGGCCACGCCGCGCGCGTGCTGGTTGGGCAAGGTATAGGTGATGCCGCGCAGGGTGCCGCGTTCTTCCTCGGACTGCAGCAGCGCCGAGTCGCCGGTCACCTGCAGGTCGGGCGCTGTGAAACGGATACCGCCACCGGCCTCGATCTCGCCGGTCTGCTGCCGGAAGGTGATGTCACTTGCCTGCAGCAGGCGGTTGCCGTAGCGGACTACGGCATCGCCACTCAAGGTGAAGACGCGGTCGGCGCTGGCGTCCGCACTGTCCGCCTCCAGGCCGATCGTGTCCGCTGCGCCACCGATTGCGGGGAGGTCGGTGCCGGTGTCCAGTGTCATCGGCGGGCACATTGCCCAGCGATCCGGTTTCACGGTGCCGCTTGCATCCGGCGCGGCCGTGTCGGCTGTGGCCGCCGGCGTTTGCGCGCGAGGCTCCGTTCCGGGTGCAGGGGTCGGCGCCGGTGTCGCCGCGGCGGGGGGTTGATCCGTCGTTTGCGGTGCTGCCGGGTCAGTGGCTGTGGTATCCGTCGAGACCGTGTCTGGCGCGATCCCGGTTGCGGAATCGGCCGCATCCGGTTGAGGCGCGTCCGCGGGCGCAGATGACGGGGGCATGACGGACTCGGCGGCGGGTGCGGCATCGAGCGTCGCGGCAGGGAACGTCGGCTGCATTGCCGGTGTCTCACTGGCGGAACAATCCCACTCACCGTCCGGCCGCTGGCTGCAATCCCATTGCGCGCTGGCCGGCGCTGGCTGCGCCAGCAGCAGGGCCAGCGTCATGACTGGCAGCGCGTCGCGCCGCTTCATACGCCCGGATTCCGCCCTGTAGGGCGGCGTAACGGGAAACTCGGCAGGCAGATGCGCATACAGGAACGTTTTGAGCTTGATGTTGACCCGGGCCGGCCGGATGGCGGACGCGAGGTAAAATCGCATAGAATGGACTCACTTTCAAACAATTTATAATCAGTGTGTTAGCTATCAAGTCATCCATTCAGCGGTACCTCCTGCTGGGCCTGCTCGCGGCCGCCGTACTGCTGGTGCTGACGGCGCCGGAACAGGAGGCCGAACTGCGCGAGGCGGTGCCCACACGCGTCAAGGCCGTCACGGTTGGCCTGCGCGACCTGGTGCCGGCCGAGACGGTCAGCGGGCGGCTGGACCCCGCGCGCAAGGCGTCGCTGCATTTCGAACTGGCCGGGCAGGTGGCCACGCGGGCGGTCGAGCCTGGCCAGGCGGTGGCGGCCGGCGACCTGCTGCTCGAGCTGGCGGCCGGCGACTACCGGGATGCGCTGGTCGAGGCCGAGGCCCAGCTCGCGCAGGAGCAGCGCAACATCCAGCGCGACCGTGAGCTGCTCAAGCTGGCGCGCCAGAATTACGCCTTGCAGAAAAATGACCTCGAGCGGCTGGAGCAGCTCGGCGCGGAATCGCTGGTGTCAAAATCGCACCTCGACGAGGTGCGCATCCAGCTGATCCGGCTGGAATCCGAGGTCGCGCAGCTCAAGGCCAGCACGGCCTCGGCGGATGCGCGCCTGGCGCTGAAGGAGGCCGCGCGCAACCGTGCCGCGCGCAATCTCGAGCGCACCCGGTTGCAGGCGCCGTTCGACGGCACCGTAAACAGCGTCGATGCCCAGGCCGGCGATTACGTTACGCCCAGCCGGCATATCGTCGACCTGGTCGATGCGGCCAGCCTCGACCTGTACGTCGAGGTGCGCGGCGACGTGATGGAATCCCTGGTCCAGGGGCAGGCGGTGGAGGTCGAGGTCGGCGGCAAGGCGCTGCCGGGCGAGGTATTCGCCATACAGCTCGACCCGGACCCGGTGACCTTCACCCATGCCCTGCGCGTGCGCCTGGCCGGCAGCGGCGCGCGTCCCGGGCAGGTGGCCCGGGTGCGCCTGCCCTTGCAGGCCTTGCAACAGGTGGTGGCGGTGCCGGCCACCGCGGTGCTGTACGAGGAAGGCCAGACCTTCCTGTTCCGGATCAACGGCGACACGCTGGAGCGGATCGAGGTCGTTCTCGGCCACCGCGTCGGCGAGTGGCAGGAAATTCGCGCTGGCATCGCCAGGGACGCGCTGGTCGTGGCGCGCGACGTCGCGGCGCTCAGCGACGGCCAGGTCGTGAGCGTCGAGCGCCTGCCCGCACCGCAGCCGGCATCCTGAGCGTTCGTCAGCACCGCCGATGTCGCTGATCCGCTTTTCCATCAATAACCCGCTGGTCACCAACCTGCTGCTGGGCATCGTGGTGATCCTTGGCGTGCTGGCGTGGCGGGCCATGCCGCAGGAGATGTTCCCGACCGTCGAGCTGGACGCGGTCAGCATCAGCGTCATCTTCGAGGGCGCCTCGCCGGAGGAGGTCGAGCGCCAGGTCACCATCCCCATCGAGGAAGAGTTCGAGGGCATGCCGGAGATCGACGAAATCACCTCGACCAGCAGCGAGGGCGCGACCACCATCATGATCAAGCTCAAGTCGGGTACCGACGTCGACCAGTACATGCGCGATGCGCAGACGGCGCTCGACCAGGTGACCGATCTGCCGGAGGAGGCGGAGGAGCCAAAGCTGGTGCGCGTGAAGGCGCGCTTCCCGGTGATCAGCCTGAGCCTGTACGGCGAGGTGTCGCGCGGCTTCCTCTACGAGCAGGCCGATCTCATCAAGGAACGCATGGCGAAACTGTCCGGCGTGGCCAGCGTCGGTGCCGCCGGCGACCGCGAGTGGGAGATCTGGGTCGAGGTCAACCCGTTCGTACTCGCCGCGCACGGCGTGTCGCTGAACGAGGTGCTGGCAGCCGTGCGCGGCAACCTGCGCGACCTGCCGGGCGGCTCGCTGAAGGCGCGCGAGGGCGATATCCTGCTGCGAGGCAAGGGCGTGGCGCCGCAGCCCGAGGACATCGGCGCCATCGCGGTGCGCAGTAACGACAGTGGTGGTCAGTTGCGCCTCGGCGAGATTGCGCATATCCAGCTGCGTCTCGAGGAGGCGCGCACCCTGGGCCGTTTCAACGGCCGGCCCTCGGTCAACCTGACCGTGACCAAGACGGTGGACGCCTCCACCATCGACGTGGCGGACGCGGTGCGCGTGTTTGCCGCGCAGCTGCGGACCGAGCTGCCGCCGACCATCGAGGTCGGCCTGTTCAATGATCTTTCGGTGTACGTCAAGAACCGCCTCAACACAGTGAAGTCGTCCGGGCTGGTCGGCCTGGTGCTGGTGCTGCTGTCGTTGTACCTGTTCCTGAACTTCCGTGTCGCGCTGATCACTGCCATGGGCATCCCGATCTCGTTCCTGGTCGCGGTGGTGGCGCTGTTCTATCTCGGTTACACCATCAACATGGTGTCGCTGTTCGCGTTCCTGATCGCGCTCGGCCTGATCGTCGACGATGCGATCATCGTCACCGAGAACATGTACCGGCATATGGAGCAGGGCAAGCCCGCGCACGAGGCCGCGCGTGTGGGCGCGCAGGAAGTGCTGTGGCCGGTGATCGCCAGTACCGCCACCACAGTGGCCGCCTTCATGCCGATGTTTTCCATCAAGGGCGTGATGGGCGCGTTCATCGAGGTGATTCCGGTGGTGGTCAGCGCCGCACTGCTCGGTTCGCTGTGGGAGGCGTTCGGTGTGCTGCCCTCGCATGCCGCCGAGTTGCTGCATGCCGGGAAGCGCGCGCAAAAGGCCGGCGAGCGCAGCGTGGACTGGAGCGGCCTGCTGGCGCGCTACATCGGCTGGCTGCGCTGGGCGCTGCAAAATCGCTACTTCGTGGCGCTGTTCAGCACCGGCCTGCTGGTGGTCACTATCATCTTCGCGGTGACGCGCGTGCCTTTTCAGCTGTTCGATGACGTCGATGTCGGTCAGTTCTTTATCAACGCCGAGGCGCCGCAGACCTACAGCCTGGAGGACACCGCGCGGCTGGCCGGCCACATGGAACAGGTGGTGCTGGGCACGCTCAACGAGACGGATCTCAGTACGCTGCTGACCAATGTCGGTGTGAGCTTCATCGACTTCAACCGCTTCCAGATCGGCAGTCACTACATCCAGCTGGTCGTGGACCTGCAGAAGGCGAAACCGGAGGGCATCATCGAGCGTTTCATTTCGCCGCTGGTGAGTTTCGATTTCTCGGAGCAGGGCAGCCGTAGCCGGCCGACCGATGACATCATCAACGAGCTGCGCGAGAAACTGTCAGCGGTGGCCGGCATCCAGCGCATCTCCATCCAGCGCCCGCAGGGCGGGCCGGCCGGGGCCGACATCGAGGTCGGCGTGACCGGACGCGACGTGCGCGTGCTGCGCGACGAGGCTACGCGAATGGTCGACTACCTGCAGCGCCTGCCAGGGGTGCACGACGTGCGCCAGAACCTCGAGACCGGCAAGCTGGAGTTCCAGTATTCGCTGAACGGGCGCGGCAAGGAGCTGGGCCTGAAGCAGAGCGACCTGGCCGATGCCGTGCGCACCGGTTTCCTCGGCGTCGAGGCGGTGCATGTCACGCGTGGCAACAAGCGCGTGCCGGTACGCGTGATCTACCCGGAGACCATCCGCCATTCCAGCGACCTGGCGGATCTGCCGCTGGTGCTGGGCGACGGCCGGCTGGTGTACCTCGGCGATGTGGCCGATATCAGCACCGGGCGCGGCATGAACACCATCAGCCGCCGCGATACGCGCCGCCTCGGTATCGTCACCGCCGATGTCGACGACAACGTGACCACGCCGCTGGAGGTCACCGACCTGATCGCCAAGGAATTTGGCGACATCGACCGGCGCCTGCCCGGCTATGAGCTGCTGTTCCTGGGCGAGAAGAAGGACGCCGGGGAGTCATTCAGCGGCATGAAGGACGCGCTGCTGATCTCCGCTGCCATCATCTTCTTCATTCTCGCTGCGCTGTTCCGCTCGCTGCTCGATCCGCTGGTGGTAATGATCGCCATTCCGTTCGGCAGCATCGGCGTGGTGTTCGGCCACCTGCTGTTCGGCTACAACCTGCAGTTCCTGTCCGCGATCGGCTTCCTCGCGCTGACCGGTATCGTCGTCAACGACTCGCTCATCCTGGTGGACTTTGCCAAGCGCCTGCGCGCCGAGGGGCTGGACCGCATCGAGGCCATGGTGCAGGCGGGCCGGGTGCGCATCCGGCCGATCCTGCTCACGAGTATCACCACCTTCCTCGGCATTTCGCCGCTGATCTTCTTCGCCACCGGCCAGACTGCGTTCCTGTCGCCGATGGCGGTGAGCCTGGGTTTCGGCCTGCTGTTCGCCACCGCCGTGGTGCTGATCGCCATCCCCAGCTTCTACCTTATCGTGGACGACCTGCGCGAATGGAGCTGCACGAGGTACCGGATACTGTTCCCGAAGCCGGAGGCGTAGCGTGAAAACCTCCCTCGCGCAGAGGCGCAGACACGCAGAGGCGCAGAGGAAAAATGCCACAGAGGTCGCAGAGAACACCGAGACATTAATTCATGTTCACTGCCAGCATAGGCCTGAATTTCTTGTTTTCTCACCATGCCTGGGAATGACAATCCTGGGAATTCATTGCTTTTATGCCCGATTCGGGGTGGTGCCTGTAGATGCGGTGAGCTACGAACTGCATCAATCGATCTCCCGTGACCTGACAGACGCATGGCCTCCGCCCGCAAACCGGGGTAATATTTTTCTCTCTTGATCACCCGCACAAGGCAAACCAACCCGTGCCCGAACGCCTCGAACAACTCAAACGCTGGCTTGAATCCGAACTCGAATTCAGCGACTACACCCTGGCGCCGGCTTCGAGCGACGCCAGCTTCCGGCGCTACTTCCGCGTGGTGCATGATGGCGCGAGCTTCATCGTCATGGACGCGCCACCGGACAGGGAAGACTCGCGCCCGTTCATCCGGGTCGCCAGACAGCTGTTCGATGCCGGCCTTAACGCACCCGAGGTTCTCGACGAGGACCTCGGCCAGGGTTTCCTGTTGCTGTCCGACCTGGGCAGCACGCCCTATCTCGGCGCGCTGAACGAGGCCAGTGTGGAACGGCTGTACGGCGATGCGCTGGGCGCGCTGGCCACCCTCCAGACCTGTGCCTGCGATGGGCTGCCGCCCTACGACCGTGCACTGCTGCTGCGCGAAATGGAGTTGTTCCGCGAGTGGCTGGCAGGTAAACATCTCGCTATCACATTGAGTGATGCGCACAACGCCATGCTCGATGCGGCCTTCGCCCTGCTGGCTGACAACGCACTGGCGCAGCCACAGGTGTTCGTGCACCGTGACTACCACTCGCGCAACCTGATGCTGACAGCACGCAACAACCCCGGCATCCTCGACTTCCAGGACGCAGTGTGCGGACCGGTCACCTACGACCTGGTATCGCTGCTGCGCGACTGCTACATCGCCTGGCCACGTGCACGCGTGGAGGACTGGGCGCTGGGCTACCAGGAGCTTGCCATCCAGACCGGCATCCTGCGCGAGGAACACGGGGACCCGGCACAGTTCCTGCGCTGGTTCGACCTCATGGGTGTGCAGCGCCACCTCAAGGCCAGCGGCATCTTCGCCCGGCTCAACCACCGCGACGGCAAGCCGGGCTACCTCGGCGATATCCCGCGCACGATCGGTTACATCACCGACATGGCGGAGCGGCATGCAGCGCTTGCGCCGCTGTGCGCGTTCGTCGAAAACGAGGTACTGGCGAGGTTGGGATAAATGTGTCAGAGAAAATATTTCCTGAATTCAGCGAAGCTTGTACCTGATACCTTTTCTTTCCCTGATTGCACTTTATTTGCAGTGAAAACGCATTCCGCGCTGCTAGCCTCGTTACTGACCCTGTTGCCTGCCCTGGCTGCACCGGCGCTACGACCCATGTTTGACACCCATCTGCACTACGACTCGAATTCCGCCAGCCGGTATACAACACGACAGATAATCAACGTTCTGGAAGCCGGCGGCGTAACGCGCGCTGTCGTGACCGGTCTGCCTCCCGGGCAGGCGCTGCGCCTGTATGAGGCCGCGCCCGGAATGATCATCCCCCTGCTCGGTGTATATCTGAAGCCGGAAGACAGGCAGGACTGGACGCAGGACCCCGGACTACCCGCTCGGGTAGAGCAGCAGTTGCGTGACGGGCCGTGGCGCGGTGTGGGCGAGTTGCATCTGTTTGCCGGTCAGCGTCGCAGCCCGGTCTTTCTCCGCATCGTGGAGCTGGCAAGCCGACGGGGCCTGCCGCTGTTGCTGCACTGCGATCCGGCCGTTATCGACAGCCTGTACGAACACAGCCCTGGAGCGCGTGTCGTCTGGGCCCATGCCGGTGCCTATCCGTATCCGGCGCTGCTGGCAGACTACCTGGACAGGTATCCGCACCTGTACCTTGACCTGTCGATGCGAGATGCACGCATTGCACCGGACGGCGAACTCGACCCGGAGTGGGAACGTCTGCTCTGGGAATACACGGACCGCTTCATGGTAGGTGTGGATACCTTCAGCGTCGCTCGCTGGGAGAAATACGGCGTGGTCGCGACGCGCATCCGGCACTGGCTGGCGCAATTGCCGGAAGCGGTGGCCGAACGGATCGCTTATCGAAATGCAGTCAGGGTGTTTGCTGTCCCCGAATAACTATACATAAATGCACTCTTGTATCTGACACCATTAATGATGACCGTAAACTGGATCATTTTCTGTAAAGGGATATTGAGCGCGATTGCTGTTGCTCTCACCCTTATCGCATTTTTTCCCTATATCAGGTCAATCATCAATGACGCTACCAGGCCACACGTATTTTCCTGGCTCATCTGGGGTGCAACTACATTTGCAGTATTTCTTGCGCAGCTTCAGGGTGGCGGGGGTGTCGGGGCCTGGCCGATCGGTATTTCCGGAGCTATTACCCTATTTATTGCCCTGCTGGCATATTTGAAACCGGCAGATATTTCGATCACCAGTACGGACTATTTGTTTCTTGTTTCGGCAATGGCATCTTTGCCGTTTTGGTATTTTACGTCCGACCCGTTATGGGCTGTTGTGATTCTCACGACAGTCGATGTTCTCGGGTTTGGGCCGACGGTCAGGAAAGCATATAGCCATCCTCATTCGGAATCATTGCAGTTTTTTTCTCTATTCATGGCCCGCAATCTCATTGTCATAATGGCGCTTGAGAGTTATTCAGCTACAACAGTATTGTTTCCGGCTGTAATTGCTGCGGCGTCTATGGTGTTAATAGTGATGGTGGTATACAGGAGGCATGCACTCACTGTCTGAGGGCGCAATAACATGATCAATGAAATAATCGCCTGGCAATCGTCTTGAATCGAACGAATCAAAAAAGGTCAGACTTCAATGAGTTGTCAATTTTGCGTCGAATCGATCGAGTCTGACCCCATTGAAATTGCGTCGCTGGCGCCCCATCGTCGACGGCAGACTTCCAACGTTACCCTGTCTCAGAATGAGCGAATTCGTCGAATACCTGAACGAAGTGTTCGAGCCTTTCGGTTCCATTCGCGCGCGCCGCATGTTCGGGGGCTATGGCATCTACCACAACGATATCATGTTCGCGCTGGTGGTCGATGACGTCCTGTATCTGAAGGCTGACGCCGGGACTTCCGGATACTTCACGCGGCGCGGGCTGGATGCGTTCGAATACGTCAGGGTAGGAAAGCGAATAAGCATGTCGTATTACCTTGCTCCCGAGGAAATATTTGAAGACCCCGATGAAGCCATGATCTGGGCGAATCGCGCATACGAGGCAGCGGTAAGGTCGAAGCGGCCGGGCAGGAAAGCCTGACGGCGGGTTTGAATTGCAGGCCCGGGAAGGTGTTGGTCCCGGCGCCCAATAGCGGATGGCACGCGTAGCCACACATGCTCGCGCCGTCAGGTGCTGGGCCGGGGTCGTTGCAGTAGACACATGTCTTCAGTGGGACAAGATGCTGGTTGAGGTGTTTAAATGGCAAGTATGAAATTACCGCCCGTTGTCCAGACATAATGCCGATATGAGCAGGAAATCATTTCCTCTGTCGAAGGTTTATGGCCTGCTTGAGCCAGGACCGGTCGTGCTTGTTACAACCGCCGGGAGTGAGCGCCCGAATATCATGACCCTGTCATGGCACACAATGATGGAGTTCGAGCCGCCACTGGCGGGTTGCGTCATCAGCGATCGCAATTATTCGTTCGGCCTGTTGAATGCGGCCGGCGAATGTGTCATTAACATCCCCACGGTGGAGCTGGCTGAACAGGTCGTGGGCTGCGGCAATACCTCTGGTGCGGACATAGACAAGTTCGAGACCTTTCGCCTCAGCCCTGCACCTGCCGCGCTTGTCGGTGCGCCACTTATCGAAGAGTGCCATGCAAATCTCGAGTGTCGGGTGGCCGACCGGCAGATGGTGGCCAGGTACAGCCTGTTCGTCCTTGAAGTCATCAAGGCGTGGATCGACCCGGCAGTGAAGAACCCGCGCACGCTCCATCACCTCGGGCGTGGCAGCTTTATGGTCGCCGGTGAAACCATCAAGCTGGACTCAAGGATGAAATAGCGGGGTAACACCGGTCCTGCCTGAATAGTGTTGCCGGGCGGCTGCGTGCTGAAATGGCGCCGTTCTCGCCAGGCGTGAGGTCAATCCTTGCTGCAAGGAGGTCAAGCCCGCCAGGCAGGGCAGGCCGCCCATGACAAGCGTGGGCCAAACTGAATACGGGAAAGGACATGAGCGATTTACCAGGGTGCCCGGAATGCCAGTCGGAATATGTATACGAAGACGGAGCCCTGTATGTCTGTCCGGAATGCGCGCATGAATGGGCAATAGACGGGGCAGTCGGGAGCGTCGATGAGGCGCGGGTTGTCAATGACGCCTACGGCAATGTACTGAATGACGGTGACTCTGTTACGGTCATCAAGGACCTGAAGGTGAAAGGCTCATCGTCGGTGGTCAAGGTGGTACCCGGGTCAAAAACATACGCCTCGTTGACGGTGATCACGATATCGACTGTAAAATCGACGGCATTGGTGCGATGAAATTGAAGTCGGAGTTTGTCAGGAAGGCGCAGTAAACGCACTCACGGAATCCATTTGATTGGCCAGGGCTGCCGATTGATTTGTCCTTCCGCGGAGCCGGGCGACGCACCAATATTCATGCCCCCGATCTTGCAGCTGCGAGAATGCTTCGCTACGCTCGCAATGACGCGAAACAACTCTGCATCAGAGTCCTCCTGGCAGGATGTCGGCCACGTATCGGGCCTGATAAGGGATGTATGACCCCGCTTGTATGGGGCGAGCAACACGAGGAGAGAGGATCTTGATCACGGCACTTGAGGCGCTCGAACGCCTGCGCGAGGGCAACCGCCGTTTCGCGGGCGGTGTGCGCAGTCTCGAAACGGTCCTGAGCCAGTTGCGGCGCAGCGATTTCGTGGCCGGCCAGGAACCGTTTGCGGTCATCCTCGGCTGTTCCGACTCGCGGGTCCCGGTGGAGATTGTCTTCGACCAGGGTCTCGGTGACCTGTTCGTGATCCGCGTGGCGGGCAATATCGTCGCGCCCTCGCAGATCGGCAGCGTCGAGTTCGCCGCGGAGCGTCACGGCACGCGGCTGGTCGTGGTGCTGGGACATACCCTGTGCGGGGCGGTGCAGGCGACCCTCGAGGAACTGCAGCGGCCGACCGAGAAACGTTCGCGCAACCTGAGTTCGATCGTGGATCGCATCCGGCCCTCGGTGGAGGGCTTGCTGGCGACGGAACTCGGCCAGGACCCGGCGGCCCTGATGTCGAATGCCGTGCGAGCCAATGTGCGGGTTTCCGCCAATTTTCTGCGGCACGGCTCGGAAGTGCTCGAACGTCTGATCCGGGAAGAGGGCCTGCTGGTGGTCGGCGCCGAGTATTCGCTGGAAACGGGCGTCGTCGATTTCTTCGATGTGCCGGCCCCGATTACCGCAAACGCGCCGGACTGAGCAGCCACGATGGACGCAGTAAACCTCCGGTCGATCCGGTTCTTCGCCAGGGATAAAAGACGCGGTGCGTAGCAAGGGAAGAATCACGTCCTGGAACGATGCCAGGGGGTACGGGTTCATTGCGCCTGCCGGCGGCGGGAAACAGGTGTTCGTGCATATCCGGGCCTTTGCCAACCGCAACCTGCGCCCTGAGTTGAACGCGTCGCTAAGCTACACCCTGTCTGCCGACAGGCAGGGACGTCCCTGCGCTGCAGACGCCATCCTGGCCGGTGATCGTTCGCCACGAACAACAACACGCCGGACTGTTCCGCTGTCGGTCATGGGCGCAGCAGTGTTTTCCGTGCTGCTGGTCGCGGCTGTACTGATGGAAAAGCTCCCCGACTGGATGCTTGCCCTGTATGTGTTTGCCAGCCTGATCACGTTCCTCGTCTACGCCCTCGACAAAACCGCTGCCAGGAAAGGTGCCTGGCGCACACAGGAAAGCACCCTGCACCTGCTGGCACTGGCGGGCGGCTGGCCAGGGGCGCTCGTGGCGCAGCAACAGCTGCGTCACAAGTCCCGCAAGCGGTCATTCCGGGCCGTGTTCCTGGTAACGGTGATGGTGAACTGCGCTGCGCTGGGCTGGCTGTCGACGCCGGCCGCTGCGGCCACCCTGCGCTCGTGGCTGGCTGCCATCGGGTAAGATTGAACGGGAGTTGCGATGAACATGCGGAATTCCCAGGCAGACATTGCCGCCGCGCCTGGCGGCAAAATCGCGTCGCTGCCGTTAATCATCTATCATCGCGGCAAGCCGGTGACTACTGAGGGGCTGAAGCGTCCATGGTGTTTAAAGCGCTGACCGAATTTCTGCGATTCGAGGCGACCGGCGGCATCCTGCTGTTCCTGGCCGCCATGCTGGCCATGCTGGTCGAGAACTCGGCGGCCAGCGGCCTCTACGATGCCCTGCTGGGCACGCGGGTGGAAATACGCATCGGCGAGTTCGAGATTGCCAAGCCGCTGCTGCTCTGGATCAATGACGGCCTGATGGCGATCTTCTTTTTCCTGATCGGCCTGGAAGTGAAACGCGAAATCCTCGACGGCGAACTGTCCGAGCCCTCCCGCATCGTGCTGCCGATGGTTGCGGCTGTCGGCGGTATGGCCGTGCCGGCCGCCATCTATGCCGCGATCAACTGGGGTGACGCGGTGGCCCTGAAGGGCTGGGCCATTCCGTCGGCCACCGATATCGCGTTCGCGCTCGGCGTACTTGCGCTGCTCGGCAGCCGGGTGCCGAACACGCTCAAGCTGTTCCTGATGACGCTGGCCATCGTCGATGACCTGGGCGCGATCGTGATCATCGCGGTTTTCTACACGGCCGACCTGTCGCTGTCCTCGCTGCTGATCGCCGCAGCGGCGCTGGGCGTGCTGTTCGCGCTGAATCGTTTCGGCGTGCTGGCGCTGGCCCCGTACCTGCTGGTCGGCGTGGTGCTGTGGGCGGCGGTGCTCAAGTCCGGTGTGCACGCCACCCTGGCCGGCGTACTGGCAGCGCTGTTTATCCCCTATGCGCGGGAGCCAGGCGAGGCGCACACGCAGCTGGAGAGGCTGGAGCATGACCTGCACCCGGCCGTGGTGTACGGCATCCTGCCCCTGTTTGCCTTCGCCAATACGGGCATCTCGTTCGACGGGCTGACGCTCGATTCGCTGTTGCACCCGGTTCCACTCGGCATCGCGGCGGGCCTGTTCGTCGGCAACCAGGTCGGCGTATTCGGCCTGTCCTGGCTCGCGATCAGGGCCGGCCTGGCCAGACTGCCGCAAGGCGCCAGCTGGCTGCAGCTGTACGGGGTGTCCGCGCTGTGCGGCATCGGTTTCACCATGAGCCTGTTCATCAGCTCGCTCGCCTTCGAGCAGGGCGGTCCCGATTTCGCCGTCGATGACCGGCTCGGCATCCTGGTCGGCTCGGTGGCCGCCGCGATACTGGGATATGTGATTTTACGTATGGCCACGCCCGGTAAGGTGCAGCAGGCGGGTTGAACGGCAAGGGCGGCACTGGAATTGGAGGCGGTTTTCCCTGGTCGTCTTTCCCGTCTTGGCGGCATACTGAAACGGCTGTTGTCAGGACTGTGATGGGTGATACTTCCGCGCATGCACATCGTTCGAACCGGTCGCTGCGACAGAAATATCAGTGGGTGTCCTGTTTTTACGACGTGCTGGATTACCCCTGGGAGTTGCAGTACCGCAAGTGGCGCCCGTCAATCCTGAATGACATCAGGGGCGATGTAGTCGAAGTGGGCGTCGGTACCGGCAATAACCTGAATCATTACCACCCGTCCGTCCATGTGAAGGCCGTCGATATCAGTCAGAACATGCTGAACATGGCCCGCAGAAAAAGCCGGAATGCCGCCTGCCAAATCGAATATATCTGTGATGATGCCTGTCACCTCAACCACATCGAAACGTCGAGTTGCGACTGGTTGCTGTCAACCTTCCTTTGCTGTGTGATGCCGGATGAGTTGCAGCCACTGGCCATCGCACAGTTCGGGCGGGTCCTGAGACCGGGCGGCAGGTTTCGTATCCTTGAAATCGTCTATTCCAGGGATCCCGGGCTGAGGCGGCGGCAGCGGCGCCTGGCCTGGCTGGTCGAGAAAATATACGGCGCCCGGTTTGATCGAAACACCCTGGCATACCTCAAGACTGACGCCGGACTACTGATATCCGACGTGAAATTCCTGAAAGACGACACCTATATGCTGATCGAGGGCGTAAAAATTGACGCCGGACAGCAGGCAGGGCGCAATTTGCGCTAGAATTGGCTCGCAAGGCCGCTCAGAGTGCCTGCTGTTGCCAAGTGAGATGACCCCATGAAACCCGCACTTCGTTTGTTGTTTCTCCTGCTGATCCTGCCGCTGGCCGCGGTCAGGGCGTCGGACACCTATTTCGGCATGCAGGACGGGAGCCGGGTAACCGTCGATCCTGACACCAATCGCGCCACGGTCACCCGTGACGGTGTGTCGGCACCGATGTGGGACGGCACCCACCGCCTGCAGGACGGCTCTGTGCTCATCATCCGCCAGGGCGTGGTGGTGCCTAACGAGCCCGTGCTCGAGGCGCGCGAACGGCCCAGGTTCGAGGAAGAAGAAGACTGGGACGTGCAGCATATCGTGGGTTATTCGCCCTGCGAAAAGCTGGTCCGCCGGGTGTGCGGCAGGGAAGACGAGTGTGCCGATACCGAGGGTTGCAACCTGGCCCGGCAGCTGCGGGACATGGAAGAGGCGGAACGCGACGAAAGCAGCAACCGCAGCCTGACCACCTATACCAGCGGCCGCTGCCGGCGGGTCGAGATGGATCCCGGGCTGTTCCCCGACTGCCGGCAGGATCCGCGCTGAGCGGCACACAGTGCCAGCGCCGGTTGCCGCGACCGGATGCGACATGAATACGTCGATTCTGCAGCGGCTGCCGGACGGTATCGCCGTCGAAATCACCAGGAAGGATATCCGGACCTTGCGGCTCAGCGTGCATGCGCCTGATGGCAGGGTGAAGGTGTCGGCGCCCGTAGCGATGCCGGAGGAATTTATCAGTGCGTTCGTCCTCGACAGGCTGGGCTGGATCAGGAAACACCAGCTGCGCCTGGCTGTCCGTCATGACCCGCCTGCCTGCCGGTATGCCGATGGCGAGCGCCACTGGTTCAGCGGGCGGCGCTATGTGCTGAAGGTGATAGAGCGTCATGCACCTGCCCGGGTGGCGCTCGGGGATGACAGCCTGGTATTGCAGGTGTGCCCGGGCGCGAGCGTGGAGCAACGCCGCGCGCTGCTCGATGCCTGGTATCGCCGGCACCTGAAAGCGACCCTGCCGGCGCTGATTGCCGGGCACCAGCCGCGCATGGGCGTGCAGGTGCAGGCGTTCGGGGTGAAGCAGATGAAGACCCGCTGGGGCAGCTGCAACCCCCGGGCGCGGCGCATCTGGCTGAACCTGGAGCTCGCCAGGGCGCCATCAGAATGCCTGGAATACGTTGTCGTGCATGAAATGGTGCACTTGCTGGAGCGACGTCATAACCCGCGCTTTCATGCCTTCATGGACCGCTTCCTGCCCGGCTGGCGTGAGCACAAAGACCGGTTAAACAGCTTGCCGCTGCGCTAGCCCGCATTACTCACCGGGATAGGCACTGCCCAATGACACACTGTTTATTGCCGAATGGGTATCACTTTCAGGATTTGAATTCATTATGTCCGTCAATAGTCGCCCGGTGAGAAACGCGGGCTAGTGACGGCACGGCCGTGCTGCCTGGTCGGCTTGTCGGCATTACACGGAAAAAAAAGGAGACGGCGGCTGTCAACGAGACCGCCGCCCCCGGAAAACATCCCTGTAGTCTTGCGTGCAGGGGAAGCACGCACCATTGTCTGCCTTGTACAATGGAACGGAGGAGGTTGCAGTTCGGTTAGTACTTCGCGCCTGCGGCCGGTGCCGGGGTTTCGTAGCCGGCGTATTCGCCGCGATTCAGTTTGCCGTCACCGTCCTGGTCCAGGGACTGCCATTGAGCGGTAATTTGAGGTAATGCGCCTGCTTCAGACAAGGACAGGGCATCGTCCCGATCGACATCCAGATCATTAAACGGTACTGAGCTGATATCTTCAGCCTGGGCAAGGCCGCTGGCGCCAAGGAAAACCACTGTCATCAATAATTTCGTCATAGCACTCTCCAAATCTATCCAATCGGGGTCCCTGTCGGGATCGCTGCGCTGCTGCGCATGCAACCCTTTGCAAGGTGCGGGCCAATGGTGGAAAAATCCTGTCAATTCATTCCACTGGCGCAATCGCATTGGCACGCGCAGCGGCTGGTTGAGGGTGCCACGGTAGAATCTGTCGCGGTCTAACGACGGGGCGTGTCTAAACTGTCCGATACGCCCGCCATTGGGTGTTGGCGGATGTCTCCGCCTGGTGACATCTCGTGCGTCGTGGCCTGAGACTATATGCAAGCACTTGATTCAATATATGAATTAGATAATTAGCATATCAATCGATGCTACTGCACCTTGTCATTCTCACCGTTAACCGACCTATTGCAAGGAGTGTCCCGTGAGCATTGCCGCCGCCATCGATCACCTGAACAGCCTGTTGCCATTGAAGGACCGGCAGCTGGCCCTCGCCCCGTCCTTGCGCGCGTTGCACCGGGACATCCTGCGCGGATTTGCCGAGGCCGGCGCGCCGCCCACGCGTGCGCAGATCGCCGCGCGGCCCGGTCTCGGTGATGCCGATGCGGCGCTCGCGCACCTGGCCGGCGATGATCTCATTGTGCTGACGCCGGACCGAAGCGGGGTGGCCGGCGCCTATCCGTTCACGGCCGAGCCGCGCGCGCATCGCGTGCAGGTCAACGGCCATGCCGTGCACGCCATGTGCGCCCTGGATGCGCTCGCGGTCGCGCCGATGTTCGAAACCGGCACGCGTATCGACTCGCGCTGCCACGTCAGCAAGCGGCCGATCAGGATCCTCATGCAGGGTGCGCAGGTGACGGACGCGCAGCCGGCCAGACCCCGGGTCGGTATCCGCTGGCAGAGTACCTCCGGTTGTGCGGCACAGACCCTGTGCATGGAGATGGTGTTTCTGTACGATCGGGCCATGGCCGAGGCGTGGCGACAGGAAGATCCCGGGCACATCGACATATTCGACCTCCCGGACGCGGTCCACTTTGCCGCGGCCTTCTTTCGCCCGCTGCTGGATTGATCCGGCCGGGGTGGCGGCTTGTCAATGCGCGAGCCGCTGACATAAAGTTGCTGCTTTCTACAGAGCGTGTCCCGCCATGTCGCTGCCCTGGTTGTCCGTATATTCCCTGGTGCTGATCTGGTCGGCCATCGAGCCGGCGGATTATTTTACCTGGTTCCTCGAGGTCGCACCCGCACTCATCGGCCTGGTCGTTCTGCTGCTGACGCGGCGCCGCTTCCCGCTTACCGGGCTGGCCTATGCGCTGGTGCTGGTGCACTGCATCATCCTGATGGTGGGTGGTCACTATACCTACGCGAAGGTGCCGCTGTTCGACTGGCTCGATACTGCATTCGAACTCGGGCGCAATAACTACGACAAGGTCGGACATTTCGTGCAGGGCTTTGTACCGGCGCTCCTGGCGCGCGAGATCCTGTTCCGCAATGCCGTGGTCAATGGCCGCATGTGGCTGAACTTTTTCGTGCTGTGTTTCTGCCTGGCCTTCAGTGCATTCTACGAACTGGTTGAGTGGTGGGTCGCGCTGCTGTCGGACGAGGCAGCCGAAGCGTTCCTCGGTACGCAGGGCTATATCTGGGACACGCAGTCCGACATGGGCTGGGCGCTGCTGGGCGCGGTGGTCTCGCTGCTGGTTTTGAGCCGGTATCATGACCGCCAGTTGCAGGACTTCATCAGGGGAGATGCGCATGGCTAATTTGCCGTTTCCGTGGCTGGCGCTCGGCCTCGGCTTGCTGGTCGCGTTCGGCCTGACCGGGTCGGGTGCGCTGGGACCGGCAGAGGCCTACCGGCTACCGGTGCTGACATTGCTGATCGTGAACGAATTCGGTTTCTTCGTCACCGCCATCGGCGCCGGCATCGGCATCAACACGCTGCTGGCGCGGGGCATGCAGCGCGGCCTGCTGCTGTCCGTGCTTGGCTGCGCGTTGCTGGCGGCCGTCTTTCTCTATCTCGGTATCAGGCTGTGGCCGGGCGGGTTTTCGCTATAGGCATGGTGCTATTCAGTCATTGCGGGCGCAGCGAAGCAATCCCGTGAATTCACGATCAATCAGGTGAGGGTTGCTGTACTGGCCGCTGACGGTATGGTCTTGGCCATGTTCGAGAGCGACACCTGTACTTCCCTGAACGCCGCGTTTGCAATGACGTATTCGTCAGAGTTTCCTTGAATGAGATCCCCTGTCTCCCGTCTGCCGGTATGATTTCAGTGCAACACGAGCTGCCCGTGCTGTATTCGTTTCGACGCTGTCCCTACGCCATGCGTGCGCGCATGGCGATCAGCTACAGCGGCCTGTCCGTCGCCCTGCGCGAGGTGGTGTTGCGTGAGATGCCGGCGGCGCTGCTGCAGTGCTCGCCGAAGGGCACGGTGCCGGTGCTGGTGCTGCCGGACGGGCAGGTGCTGGAGGAGAGCCGTGACATCATCGACTGGGCGCTGGCACAACACGATCCGGACCTGTGGCGGCCGGTGACGCCGGTGCAGCGGGCGGAGCTGCTGTCGCTGCTCAACGAGAACGACGGGAGTTTCAAACAGGCGCTCGACCGCTACAAGTACGCGGAACGCCATCCGGAGCACCCGGCCGCGCACTACCGTGCCCTGGGTGAGCGCTTCCTGGACAGGCTCGAGTGCCAGCTGACGCGGGATGACTGGCTGTCCGGCGTGCGCATGGGCGTGGCTGATGTGGCGATCTTTCCCTTCGTGCGCCAGTTCTCGCTGGTCGATGCCGACGGGTTCCGGCAGGCGCCGTACCCGCACCTCCAGGAGTGGCTCGAGCGGCTGTTGCACTCGGCGCTGTTTGCCGGCGTGATGCAGAAATATCCGCCCTGGCGGGAGGGCGACCCGGTGACGGTGTTTCCGTAACCGGCGCCGTCGGGGGTCTCTGCAGGTGCTGCTTCTGGGTCAGGTGCGCGGGCATGGCCGCTGCGTGGATCCTGCCCTTGCGCGGCACTCGTACATGGCCCAGGCCAGCTTCTCGACCCGGGCCATGCCCGTGAAAACGGTCTCACCTTCTCCCTGTACATCGCGCGAACAGCGACGGTAGATTCGTTCGCGGACCGCATCCGCTCCTACCCGATGCATCTGATGGCGCAGGAGCGCAGGCCTGTTCGATTGATAATGGCCGCGGAATTACACGGAAACACAGATACAGGGCTACTGCGCTCTGCATCGGAACGGGCGAAGGGTGTACTCCGTGCGCCGTTCCGGTTGCACGGAACGGGTATAATCCAGTGCATGGCTGCCCCGGTCCTGTTCTCCATCATCGAATCACCCGCGCATCGCGACTACTCCCACCTGTATACGCGGCTCGGGTTCAGGGAACTGCGCTACGCGTCCATGCGCAAGGCGATCGGCGCGCTGAAGTCGCAGCGGCCGGATGTCGTGGTTGCGGAGTTCATGTATGGCTATGGTAATAACTACGCGGGCGTGAACGTCAGTAACCTGGACGTATTTCTCTACAGCCTGCAGAAATATTCCCCGAATGCCCGTATCATCGTGCTGGTGGAGCGGGGCGAGCTGCAGTACGTGGACAAGCTGGCGGCACTGTTCCCGCTGCATGCCGTGCTGCCGTTGCCGGTCGTCGAGCACGACCTCGCGCAGGCGCTGAATAACAAGGAGTGACACTGACATGCAAGCCGCAGACAAGCCCTCAATAGGTGTTTTGCTGACCAACCTCGGTACCCCCGACTCGCCGTCACCGCGCGACGTGCGCCGCTACCTCAAGCAGTTCCTGTGGGACCCGCGCGTGGTCGAGCTGGCGAGGCCCGTGTGGTGGCTGGTGCTGAACCTGGTAATCCTGACTACCCGGCCACGCCGTTCGGCGCGTGCCTACGCCAAGGTGTGGACCGAGGAAGGTTCGCCATTGCTGGTGATCTCGCGCAGGCAACATGCCGCGCTGCAGCAGGCGCTGGACTCGCGTCTGCGCGCGCCGGTCAGGGTCGCGCTTGCCATGTGCTATGGCAAGCCCTCGATTGCCACCGGGCTGGCCGAGCTGCGCGAGGCCGGCGTGCGTCGCGTGCTGGTGTTGCCGCTCTACCCGCAATACTCGGCGACCTCGAGCGCGGCCATTTTCGATGCCGTTACGCAGGAGCTGCGGCACTGGCGTGCCGTACCGGAGCTGCGCTTCATCAACGACTACTACGACCAGCCGGCCTACATCACGGCGCTGGCCGACAGCGTGCGCGCCTTCCAGGCAGAGCATGGCGTGCCGGACAAGCTGCTGATGTCGTTTCACGGGATACCGCAGGAGTATGCCGACAAGGGTGATCCCTATCCCTGCCAGTGCGAGCTGACGGCCGAGCTGCTGGCGAAACAACTGGGGCTCGAACAGGTGCAGTGGCAGTACAGCTACCAGTCGCGTCTCGGCCCGAAGGACTGGCTCAAGCCCTATACCGACCAGACGCTGGAAATGCTGGGCAAGCAGGGCGTGAAGAACATCCAGGTGGTCTGCCCGGGCTTCAGTGCCGATTGCCTGGAGACGCTCGAGGAGATTGCCATGGAAAACCGTGACGTGTTCCTCGAGGGCGGTGGTGCGGAATACCGCTACATTCCCTGTCTCAACGATCAGCCCGCCCATATCGACTTCATGGCACAACTGGTGGAACAGCACCTGCAGGGCTGGTTGGCCTGAGGCATGATGCGCACACACCACCCGATCACACCCTGTCGCCCATGAAGGCCATGATACTCGCGGCCGGACGCGGCGAGCGCATGCGGCCGCTCACCGACAGGACGCCGAAGGCGCTGTTGCGTGTCGGCGGCCAGACCCTGCTCGAACACCACGTGCATGCACTGGCGCGGGCCGGGATCACCGAGCTGGTCATCAATCATGCCCACCTCGGCGAGCAGATCGTGCGCGCGCTGGGGGACGGTGCGGCCTACGGTGTCGCGATCCGCTATTCGCCCGAGACCGGTGCCGCGCTGGAAACCGGTGGAGGTGTCTTCAACGCGCTGCCGCTGCTGGGTGCGGCACCGTTTCTGGTTGTCAATGCGGATATCTGGACCGACTTCGACTTCACTGGCCTGCCGCGTGACATCGACGGACTCGCGCACCTGGTCATGGTGGACAATCCGCCGCAGCACCCGGACGGGGACTTCTCACTCTCGGCCGGGCGGCTGGCGCAGCGCGGCCCGGCCATGCTGACCTTCAGCGGTATCGGCGTCTACCGGCCGGCACTGTTCGACGGCTGTGCAGCCGGTGCCTTTCCGCTGGCGCCGTTGCTGCGCAAGGCGATGGATGCAGGCCAGGTCTCCGGCGAGCACTACACCGGCCGCTGGTATGATATCGGTACGCCGCAGCGCCTGACAGAAATCAACGATGCCGTCATCAACCTGCAGTGAACTTGCGGCTTAGTCACGATCAAGCCGGCCGCCGGCGGGGACGCTAGCCCTGCCAGGCCGCGGGCCATTGCGAACTTTAACTATGGGAAGTTGCCGAGTCATGTACGAAACACTTACATCCCCAATCGATCACAGGTCAGGCTGCGGCCGACCGGTGCATTATTCAGGCTGACCGGATATGGGTCAGGAAATCGAGGTCATCAGTTTCGACGCCGGGGATTTCGCGGAGTTCGAACAGCGCCTGCAGGCGGAGACGGCATTGCTTGCCGAGTGGTTCCGCGCCGGCAGCTTTTCCGCGCGTGACTGCATGGGCGGTTTCGAGCTCGAGGCGTGGCTGGTCGACGAGACTGCACGCCCCGCACCGATCAACGAGGTATTTCTCAAAAAGCTCGGCAATCCCATGGTGGTGCCCGAGCTCGCGCGTTTCAACGTCGAGCTCAACGACCACCCGCAACACCTGTGGGGTTCCGCGTTCAGTCGCTTCGAGGCCAGTCTCGGTGCGACCTGGCGGCAGTGCGCGCGTGTCGCGCAGGAACTGGATGCCGGACTGGTAATGATCGGCATCCTGCCGACGGTGCAGGAAAGCGAGCTGTGCCAGGAAAACATGTCGGACCTGAAGCGTTACCGAGCCCTCAACGAACAGGTGCTGCGCCTGCGCGAGGGTGAACCGCTGCGGCTCGACATCAATGGTCGCGAACATCTCAAGACCGTGCACCACAGTGTCATGATGGAAGCGGCCACCACCTCGTTCCAGCTGCACCTTAAAGTACGTCCTGACCGCGCGGCGCGCGCCTATAATGCCTCCATCATCGCCTCGGCGCCGCTGGTGGCGGTGGCGGCGAACTCGCCTTTCCTGTTCGGTCGCGAGTTGTGGGAGGAGACCCGTGTGCCGCTGTTCGAACAGTCAGTGGCGGTCGGCGGGCTGGCAGGTGCCAGCCAGGGACCGCTGCGGCGCGTGACCTTCGGCTCGGGCTATGTGCGCGATTCGCTCATGGAATGCTTTATCGAGAACGCGCAGCACTACCCGGTCATGCTGCCGATGCATTATCGGGACGGGCTGGAGCAGATGGCGCACGTCCGCCTGCACAACGGTACCATCTGGCGCTGGAACCGGCCGCTGATCGGTTTCGACTACGATGGCATGCCGCACCTGCGGATCGAGCACCGGGTAATTCCGGCCGGGCCGACCATCGTCGACATGATCGCCAATGCCGCGTTCTACAACGGCCTGATGCAGACCCTGATGACGCAGGACACCCCGCCCGAGCGGCGGCTGCCGTTCGCAAGTGCACGCGACAGTTTCTACGCCGCCGCCCAGCGCGGCCTGGACGCGCAGGTGCACTGGTTCGACGACGCGCGCGGCACGCTGCGCGCACTGGTCAGCGAGCAACTGCTGCCCATGGCCCGCAAGGGGCTGCAGGAACTGGAGATCGACCGTGCCGACATCGAGCGCTACCTGGGCATCATCGAGGCGCGGGTCGCGAGCGGCCGGACCGGCGCCGCCTGGCAGCGCGCCTGCGCCGGGCGGCTCGGGCGTGACCTGCAGGCCATGACGCAGGCCTATCGCGTGCACCAGGACGGCGGCCGGCCGGTGCACGAATGGCCCGATGACTAGCCCGCATTTCTCACCGGGATAGGCAATGCCCGTTGACACACTGTTTTGTGCCGAACTGGCATCACTTCCATCATTTCAGCTGATTATGTGAAACGACTGCCGCCCGGTGAGAAATGCGGGCTAGGGTTGCAGCAGGCGGCGAGAGCTGCTGCAATTACCGCTTCTCCGGAACGGACAAGTGACATGCTGAACGAAATCGAAGACTTGCCCGCGGGGCTGCTGGATGCGAAGGTCGAGGGCCTGCAGGACCTGCTGGGCGGCCCGACCCTGCTGCACCTGCCGGGACGGCATCCGGAGCCGCTGTTCGTCTCGGTGCTGGCACACGGCAACGAGAGCACCGGTTTCTACGCCGTGCAGTCGCTGCTGCAGAAATACCGTGACGGTGGCCTGCCGCGCGCGCTGTCGGTGTTCATCGGCAACGTCTCGGCTGCCAGCCAGGGGCTGCGCCGCCTCGACGGGCAGCCCGACTACAACCGGGTGTGGCCCGGCACGCTCATGCCGGAGACGCCGGAGGCGGCCATGATGCAGCAGGTGGTGGACGGCATGCGCGCCCGCGAGGCCTTCGCCAGCATCGATCTGCACAACAACACCGGCATCAATCCGCACTACGCCTGCATCAACCGGGTCGACAACCGCTTCCTGCAGCTGGCGTCGCTGTTCAGCCGCACGGTGGTGTATTTCATCCGCCCGCTCGGTGTGCAGTCGATGGCAATGTCGTCCGTGTGTCCGGCCGTGACCCTCGAGTGCGGCAAGCCCAGCCACGAATACGGCGCCGAGCACGCACGCGAATATCTCGATGCCTGCCTGCATATGAGCGCGATACCGGAACACCCGGTGGCGTCTCACGACGTCGACCTGTTCCATACCGTGGCCATCGTCAAGGTGCCGGACGAGGTGAGTTTCGGTTTTGGCGATGAGTCGGTGGACCTGCGGCTGGTCGATAATATCGACCACCTGAACTTCCGCGAATTGCCGGCCGGCACGCAACTGGGCTGGCCACGTGCGGGTGCCGACGTGTCGCTGGATGTGCGCGACGACGATGATCAGCCGGTATTCGAGCGCTACTTCGCCTTCAATGAGGGTGTGCTGCGTACCGTGCGTCCCTTCATGCCATCCATGTTTACCCTCGACGAGCGCGTCATCCGCCAGGATTGCCTGGGTTACCTGATGGAGCGCTTGTTGCCCGAGCAGTAGCGCAGCGGTACGCGCCTAGCCCGCATTTCTCACCGGGCGGCTGTTGACGGACTAGCAGAATTGAAATCATGAAAGTGATGCCCATCCAGTAACAAACAGTGTGTCATCGGAACGTGCCTATCCCGGCCCTGGCTGGTTCTCGTGCACCCAAACTTGCTCTTCATTCAAGTGGTAGCTACGGCTGCATCGCTTCGAGGGGCGGAAGAGGGGCCCCGCCGCGCAGCGGTGGGGATCTGACCCCCGGTGAAGCGAAGACCCGCGGTGGCATTCGAAGCGACATCCCGCCCACCGGCGGTAGCATCCCCGGCTACGCCGGGGCCCCTGCTCTGCGCCTCGAGCGGGTCCTTCATTCCAGAGCGGCGTCCGGTCACACGAGCCCTGCGCCAGCTTGCGGGATCCCGGTGAGAAATGCGGGCTAGTCGTGCAGTGCCTGTTTCGCCTGCTGGTCGGCATGGTAGGAGGAACGCACCATCGGCCCGCTGGCGACGTGGGTGAAGCCCAGCTGGCGGCCCAGCTCGCCGAGGCGGTCGAATTCATCCGGGTGTACGAAGCGCGTGACCGGCAGGTGATGCACGCTCGGCTGCAGGTACTGGCCCAGCGTCAGCATGTCGCAATCGTGCGCGCGCAGGTCGCGCATGACCTGTTCCACCTCGTCGATTTCCTCGCCGACACCGAGCATCAGCCCGGACTTGGTCGGCACACCCGGGTGCAGCGCCTTGAAGCGCGCGAGCAGGTCGAGTGACCATTCGTAGTCGGAACCGGGGCGGACCTTTTTATACAGGCCCGGTACTGTCTCCAGGTTGTGGTTGAAGACGTCCGGTGGCGTGCGGTTGAGGATCTCCAGCGCGCGGTCCATGCGCCCGCGAAAGTCCGGCACCAGGACCTCGATCCGGATTGCCGGGCTGTGCCTGCGGATGGCCTCGATGCAGGCACTGAAGTGGGCCGCGCCGCCGTCGCGCAGGTCGTCACGGTCCACCGAGGTAATCACCACATAACGCAGGCCCATGGCGAGGATGGTGCGGCCGAGGTTTTCCGGCTCGTCCGCGTCCAGCGGGTCGGGTCGGCCATGCGCGACATCGCAGAACGGGCAGCGCCGCGTGCAGATGTCGCCCATGATCATGAAGGTGGCGGTGCCGCCGGCGAAACATTCGCCGAGGTTCGGGCACGACGCTTCCTCGCACACGGTATGCAGCCGGTTTTCCCGTAACACCGCCTTGAGTCGACCCACGGCCGGGTCGGCCGGCGAACGGGCGCGAATCCACGCCGGCTTGCGCGGCGGGCGGGTGGTGGTCTCGATCTTGATCGGGATGCGCGCGGTCTTGGCCGCGCCGCGCTGCTTCTTGTCGATGTCGGTCATGTCGGGTTGTCCAGCAGTGCTTCCAGGTGTGCCTGCAGCGGACCGCTGATGGAATCCACCGTGGCCGCCACGCCGAGGTCGGCCAGCTGCGTTACCTCGAGATCGCGGTAGCCGCACGGATTGATACGGGCGAACGGCGCCAGGTCCATGTTCACGTTGAAGCTGAGCCCGTGAAAGCTGCAGCCCTTGCGTACCCGCAGTCCCAGTGCGGCGATCTTGCGGCCCTCGACGTACACGCCCGGGGCTTTCTCGAGCCGGTGTGCGTGTATGTCATGCGCCGCCAGCAGGTCGATCACCGCCTGTTCCAGCCGGTTGACCAGCAATTGTACACCCAGTTGCCGGCGCCTGAGGTCGAGCAGAGTATAGACCACCAGCTGGCCGGGCCCGTGATAGGTGACCTGGCCGCCGCGGTCCACGCGGATGACAGGGATAGCGCCGGGGTCGAGCAGGTGCTCGTCCTTGCCATTGCGGCCCAGCGTAAACACCGGGGGATGTTCGAGAAACCACAGCTCGTCCGGTGTTTCCACTGTGCGCTGCTCGGTGAATGCCTGCATTTCCTGCCAGGCCACACGGTAATCGAGCCGGCCGCGCTGCCGGATCTGCAGGTGCGGTGCTGTGCCGCCGATGCGGGTTGCAGGTCGTGAGTGCATGCGGGATCAGAGCGCCATGATGACGGTTTCGCAATCGACCAGGTCCTGGTAGATAGCATCCAGCTGGGCGCGGCTGGTGGCGTTGACGACCACGGTCACCGACACATACTTGCCGTGCGTGCTCGCCCGGCTGCTGACCGCACCCTCGGTCAGGTCCGGGACATGCCGGCGCACGATTTCCACGACAACCATGTCCAGGTCGCAGTCGTTTTTCCCCATTGCCTTGATGGGAAATTCGCAGGGAAACTGCAGCGGGCTTTCGTTTTCGGTGTCAGTGTCAGTCATTGCGCTTGCCTCGCATCTGTCCGGTGTTATGCCGGGTTGTATGCGGACCGCATCCGCACCGGCCAGTTCGTCTATGGGCGCAGGAGCGCGGGAACGCGCGAACAATTGGGCTGAATCGTTCGCGGGTCGCGTCCGATGCTGCAGTCGTTTGCCACGGGTTGCGCTTTTCCGGCGCAGTGTAACAGGCAAAGCTGTGCGGGGTTCTATTCATGGCGTGGCCGGGTTCACCACGAGCTTCTTGTTGCGTTTCGGCGGCGGATGCGGCCTGGGCGGTGGAAAACGCGGATGGTCGCGGTGGTTCGGATAGGGACGATAACCGTAGTAGGGATACCAGGGATACAGCGGGTAATAGCGGGTGTCGCGATCACCGGCCGCCGCTTCGGCCTGTTCGCGAGCCGCCGCGGCGGCATCGGCGTCCGCCCGCCGTGCCTCGGCTTCGGCCCTGAGTATTTCCGCGCGCAGGCGTTCCTGTTCCAGCCGGCGTGCCGCCATGCGGGCCGCCTGGTTGGCGACGGAATAGTAGTCGTCTGCAACGGGTGGGCCGGCGACCGGTGCCGGCTCGACCTCCAGCACGCTGCTCTCGATCTGCGCATCGTCCGGCGGTGTCTCGCTGAAATGGGTGACGCCCTGGGCATCGGTCCAGGAATAGACCGGCGCAGCACGTACCGGTGCGATCAGCAACAGCAGCAGGAAACCGCCGGTAAAGAATCCTGAAATCATCATCTTGTTACCTCGCTGATATGACCGGTGCTGTAGTGCCGGAGTTCAGGATAGCGTACCGCGGGCTGTAAGCCGAGCCGGTGACGATAGCGCGCCAGCGGTCCGGGCCTGGTCCGCAGCGCGCCATAAAAAGACATTGAAACAGTCACCTAACGCTCATTGCCCGGGTGCTGCCGTGCCGGTTGCTGCCACGGGTGGCAGCCGGGCCGTCCTGTCTAAAGACGGTTTCCGCGCTGGCCGATAGTCCTACAGAGTCCAGCCGGCGGGTCCGCTGCCGGCATCCCAAGGGGGGAAATCATGAGCGCTGTCACTCAGGATGTGGTTCCGAAACAAAATCGGGGCAGAAAGAAACGCCGCAAGGGGATGGCCGCCCTGAAGGCACTGCGCAAGGCGCTGGCCAGGCGCAAGCTTGAAATCATGCAGGAAGACGCGGTTCTTAAAGAGCATCTCTTCGACGTGTTCGCCGACGACTAGGCAACAGCGGCGCTCGGCATCAATCCGGCCGGAATCGCACCGGCCGGATCTTCGTCTACAATATGCACCGGCAGGTCCACGTGCGACCCGGCCGGGTTAGAATCGGCACATGGCCGCCGGAAAACTCACCCTTGCCTGTGATGGCGTGATCGGGGCAATCCTCTGCACCGCGATACGCGAGTATGCGCATGCCGCCTATCCGCCTGGCGGTTCCGACTGCGCACAGGTCGCGCGTTATACCTTGCTGGAACTGGCGAACCAGATCGAGGCGGGTAGCGCCGGTGCGGCCGGGGTTGTCGAGATCAGCCGGCGCCCGCGCGCCATGATCCGGGCGGCCCTGCAATACCATTTCGATCGTGCCGACGCGGAACTCGATGCCGTGTCCGTGCAACAGCGCGCCCTGTTCGATGAACTGTTACGTGAAGTCCCGGTGACCCGGGAGCGGCTGGAGGCGGCGCTGGCCGCCGACCGTGCATCGCGGCCGGTGGCTACTTGATCCACTCCTGCAGGGCGGCAATGATCTTCTCGGCCTGGTCCTTGCTGGAGATGTTGAACTTCGATTTCTGCTGGTATTCGCCGCCGCGTTTCTGGTAGCGGCGAATCGAGTATTTGTCGGGGCCGTAGGCCTGCTTCGCGCGGTCCCAGTCCTGGTAGCGGAAGATCACCGTGGACCACGCGCCCTTGGTCAGTATCTGCTTGTCCAGCTCCTTGATGGTTTCGATGCCGTCTTCTTCGTACCGGATGGTTAATTCATCTACTGTCGATGCCATGGTCGCTCCGCTGTCCTGTGTTGCCCGAATGCCCGTTGCCGGTGCAGTGGCGGGTCATCATACGGATTTCTGTCTGGACCGAAAGGCCTGTTAACAAGCGGCTGATTTTTCAGGGTATCATGCAAAGGCAGGCGCCTGTGGCGGCGTGTGTCCGCCCGCCGGGTGGTGCCCTCGTCCACACGCGCTATGCTTGGCCTGTCAGGTGTTCGATCCTTATGTCCAGTCCTCAGGAACAGTTGCATGGTTCACGCCGCAATGACAAGCCGTTGCCGCCGGCCCTGCGTGCAATGCGGTTTCTGTTCGGGCCGATGGGTGCGTTGCTGCCCCGGCTGATGGGGCGCTGGGCCTACACGCTCTGGTTCAGTACCCGCCGTTTTCCGGAATCGGCCGCCGGCAGGCAGGTCACCCTCAATGCCATGCGCGAGACGCTCCCGGTCGGGGATATACCGGTGGCGGTGTATCGCTGGGGCGCCGGGCCGCCCGTGCTGTTCATCCATGGCTGGTCGGGGCGCGGTAGCCAGGTCGCCGCGTTTGTCGAGCCCTTGCTGAATGCCGGTTACCAGGTCATTGCCCTGGATGCACCGGGTCACGGTGATACACCCGGCAAGCAAACCAATATCCTGGAATGTGCCGGCGTGCTGCTGGCGCTGCAGCAGCGCTATGGCCCGCTGCATGCGGCAATCACGCATTCGTTTGGTGGCATGGTGCTCGCCTATGCCATGAGTCACGGCCTGTCGGTGCAGCGCGTGGTCTGCATCAGCGCCCCCGCGGATGTCGAGTTCCTGGTCGAGAGTTTCGCCAACACGCTGAACATGCATGCGGCCGTGGTGAGGGACCTGCGGCGCCGGCTCGAGGCGCGTTTCGAGGATGATTTCTGGGAGCGTATTTCCACGGAGAGCAATGCCCGCCGGCTCTCGGCGCCGGCCCTGATCGTGCATGACGAACTCGACACCGGTGTGCCCTGGCAGCAGGGTGAGCGCATCGCCGCGGCCTGGCCAGGTGCGCGGTTCCTGAAAACCCGCGGGCTGGGGCATGGACGTATACTGCGTGACCGGGAGACGGTCAGGGCGGTGGTGGATTTTATCGCCGGCCACTGAAGCGGTAATGCTTGTGCCCTATAATGCCGGGGCGACGGTAATCGTCGCAGTACGATAATTTCAAGAACAGGGAGGGGTTTATGCGGAATGCTATCGGGCGCGCACTATTGCTGTTCCTTATCACACTGATGATCTCTGGCTGTACGACCCTGTGGCAGGACTATTTCGAGGGTCACAATGCCAGGAAAGGGGTCTCCAGCAGTCTGGTCGACTATCTCTACCCGGATGGCACGATTCCGCCGAAACATGACCAGAACATTCCCCACCTCGAGGTGCCGCTGCATATCGGCCTGGCGTTCGTTCCGGCCGGGACCAACAACACGCCGGGCCTGACCGAGGCCAGCAAGGCCCAGCTGCTGGAGCAGGTGCGGCAGCGCTTCGCCGACCGTGATTTTATCAGCGAAATCACCATCATTCCCGATACCTATCTGCGCTCCAGCAAGGGCTTCGAGGGCGTCGACCAGATCGCGCGCCTGTACGGGCTCGATGTCATGGCACTGGTGTCCTATGACCAGGTTGCCAACAGCGATGACAACAAGGCCTCGATCTTCTACTGGACCATCGTCGGTGCCTACCTCATCAAGGGCAGCGATACCGATGTGCAGACCTTCGTCGATACCGCGATTTTTGACATCAACACGCACAAGCTGCTGTTCAGGGCGCCGGGCGTGCATCGCGAGGCCAGCAGCACCACGCTGGTTGGCAGTGGCAAGCAGCTGCGCGAGGCGCGTGAACAGAGCTTCGCCGCGGCGATGGCCGACATGACCGGCAATCTCGAGACCGAGCTGGACAGCTTCCGGGAGCGCATCAAGCAGGACAAGAGCGTGACGGTCTCGTACCGCGATTCCTACCGCGGTGGCGGCGGCGCGTTCGATCTGGCCGCGCTGGTGTTCCTGCTGGTGTGTGTGCTGGCCCTGCGGCCGGGGCGCCGACGGGAGGCCTGAGATGTCTGGACGGTGTGTGCGGCCTGCGGTTGCAGGCTTGACTATTGCGGTGCTGGCTGCAGTGCTGTTGGCCGCGACATTGCAGCTCTCGCCTGCCGCGGATGCGCTGCAAGCGCTGTTCAGATACGAGCGGGCCGCCGTTCTGGACGGTCAATGGTGGCGCCTGTTCACGGCGCACTGGGTGCACCTCGGGTCGTTGCACCTGGCACTGAACCTGCTGGCGCTGTTGCTGGTACTGCTGTTGTGCCGGCCGGCCATGTCCACTCTGCAGGCGCTGGTCTGCCTGCTGCTGTACGCGCCGCTGGTGTCGCTCGGTTTGCTGCTGTTCAATCCGGACATCGACTGGTATGCCGGCCTGTCCGGCGTTCTGCACGGCCTGCTGGTGACCTGCGGCTGGTTGCTGGTTCGGAGCCGGCCTGCGGCGATCTTGCTGCTGGCCGGTGTACTGGTGAAGCTGTTCGCCGAACAGTCCGGTGCCTGGTCATCCGGTACCGGGCACTGGCTGGGCGAGCCGGTGATCGTCGATGCCCACCTGTACGGGGCCGTGGCGGGTCTGCTTGGCGCCCTGGTCCACCAGGCCGTGCGTACTACCCGGGAGCGGCCGATCCAGCTTCCTGCAGGGCGCCGGGTGTGAGGGTTGTGGCCCGGCCATGAAGCTCTATCTTGCGCAACACGGACTGGCGCTTGGCAAGGATGAAGATCCGCAGCGCCCGCTGAGCGAAACGGGTCGACAAGAGGTCGAGTGCCTGGCGCGCATGCTGGGTGCGGCGGGTGTGCGGGTGCAGCGGGTTTGGCACAGCGGCAAGCCGCGCGCGCTGCAGACCGCACTGTGCCTGGCGCGGCGGGTAATGCCGCGTGGCCAGGTCGAGGAGCTTGCCGGGCTCGGCCCGAATGACCCGGTGGCCGAATTCATCGCGGATGCCGATGTCTGGCAGGAGGACACGCTGGTGGTCGGGCATCTGCCGTTCATGGCGCGGCTGGTGTCGTTACTGTTGCTGCAGGATGCGCAGGCCGAGCTGGTCGTCTTCCAGCCGGGTTCCGTGCTGTGCCTGGAGCGCATCGATCACGATCGCTGGGTGCTGATCTGGATGCTGCGACCGGAGCTTTGCAGCAAGGGAAGCACGGCATGAGCCTGCGCGGCATCGTGCCACCGGACCCCGAGACCGGCGTTTCGCAGGAGCGCTATGCCGTGATCTTCACGCCGCGCCAGAACCGCAAGCGCTTCCCGGCCGGTTGCGTGGAGATTTTCGCGAGCGTGGAGGCCGCGCTGGCGGCGGCCGATCCGGATAACAGGCGGTATGCCGCACGCGTGGTAGGTCCTTCGAAATCCTCTGAAGGGCAGTTTATCTACTATCTGCTGGAGTGGCTGTAGCCGCCGGTCGCAGCTGTCGCAGGAAATCGAGGTAGGCGGGCTGGTCCCAGCTGCGACCGCCGAGTGCCTGGTACTGAATCCTGCCCTGCGGGTCCACCAGGTAGGTCGCGGGCAGACCGCGTGGTTGCCAGACGTCAGTTGCCAGTCCGTCGCTGTCCAGCAGTGGCACCAGGTCGGGCGCAACCGCCGCCAGGAAAGTAAATACCTCGTCCTCGGTCTCGGCTGTGTTGACCAGTACGATCTCCAGGCCGGTTTCGCCAAGCAGTGGCAACATCTTCTGAATAGTGGGCATTTCGCGGCGGCACGGGCCGCACCAGCTGGCCCAGAAATGCACGAAGCGCCAGTGGCCGCGGGTGTCGGCGATGTCATACGGCTCACCGTCGAGATTGTTCAGCTGCAGTGCCGGTGCCGGGGTTCCGTCAACGCGCATGACGCCTGTGGGGAGTTCTGCGGCGGGCGCTGCCTGCGACATTGCCAGCAAGCACAGGATGCAGGCGATGCGTGCAATGCTGTTCACGGATTGTCTGCTCCCTTGCTGCAGTGGATGCTGCCGAAGCCTATGCTGATCGGTTCGCCCTGCCGGTCGGCGCCGGCAGGGAACTTTGCCTCGATGGTCAGTGTGTTCGTGTCACCGGGAAACACCAGGTTGCCGCCGACCGGTTCGTCCGGCTGGAGGTCACGCACCGGCGGCAACTGGGTCCAGCCAAAGGTGGAACGGCTCGCCTGGCGCAGATCTATATCATTCCACTGGTCGCGCCAGTAACTGTCATCCAGGCGAGTGAGCGGTTTGCCGTTGCCGGTGAAATGCCACTGGTCGATGTCCAGCCAGATGATGTCCCTGCTTTTATTCTTGATATGCACGGTCACGAAACAGGTCTGACGGATCCGATCGATGGCCGCGCGCGGAAAACCGCGCGCCTCGTAGAAGGCCGCCATCTGTTCGGGAGAGCGCGGCACCAGCACGACCAGCAGGTCATCGTTCTCGATGTACGGTCCCTGGAAGGCCCGCTCGACCGCCGCCGCGGATGTCCACGGCAGGGCGCCGGGCAGCAGGATGGCCAGCAGGGACATCAGGGCTACATGTTGCAGGGAAGTTCGCATAGTATGGGGGGTATGACCACTGCCGTTGCAGTGCGTTCCGAGTTTGCACAGTTTGCCTGGCAGAGACAAGACATGCGCATCCTTTTCCTTTGTTTGCTCGTGACCGTATGGCTGCAGCCCATTCCGCTGCTGGCACAGCCGTTGCCCGGTGCGGTGCGTCCCGTGCATACCTATTCCATCGTGGCGCGCGATCCCGACACCGGCGAACTCGGCGTGGCGGTGCAGTCACACTGGTTTTCGGTCGGCACGCTGGTGCCCTGGGCCCGGGCCGGTGTCGGTGCCGTGGCCACGCAGTCCTTCATCGACGTGCGCTACGGCATGGAAGGGCTTGACCTGATGGGGGAGGGCAAATCTGCACAACAGGCACTGGATGCCTTGCTGCGTGCCGACCCGACCCCGGAGGTGCGCCAGGTCGGGATGATCGATGCGCAGGGACGGATCGCCCAGCATACCGGCCGCCAGTGCATTCAGTATGCCGGGCACCTGGCCGGCGATAACTTCGCGGTGCAGGCCAATCTCATGGTCAGTCCCGGTGTGCCCGAGGCCATGGCCGAAGCGTTCCGCGCGGCACGCGGCAGTCTCGCGGAGCGCATGCTGGCGGCGCTGGAAGCGGCACAGGCGAGTGGTGGCGACCTGCGCGGCAAACAGTCGGCTGCGCTGCTGGTGGTGCGTGCGCAGGCATCGGAACACCCGTGGCAGGACACGCTGGTGGACCTGCATGTCGAGGATCATCCCGCGCCCTTGCGCGAACTGCGGCGCCTGTTGACGCTGGACAGCGCCTACGATCATATGAACGACGGCGACCATGCGCTGGAGCGCAATGACGTCGAAACTGCCCTGGCGCAATACGGCGCGGCGGAGGCGCTGGCGCCCGGCAATGTCGAGATGAAGTTCTGGCACGCCGTCGCGCTGGTGAACGCGCAGCGGGTCGATGCCGCGCTGCCCGTGTTTGCCGAGGTGTTCCGGGTCGACGCCGGTTGGCGTGACCTGGTGCCGCGCCTGGTCGAGGCGCAACTGCTGGCCGCGGATACGGCAACGCTGGCTCGCATCGAGCATATTGGTTTGCAAGAGGAGGTGGAGCAATGAAAGCGATACTGAAAAAATGTCTGGTCATGATGCCGGCCCTGCTGATCGCCGCTGGCGCCTGTGCGGAGGACGTGGTTCCGTCGCGGCTGCTGGGTCTGGAACTGGCGCGTGATATCGCGCAGGGTGCGATCGACGCCTGCCGCAAGGACGGTTACCAGGTGTCGGCCGTGGTGACCGATCGCAGCGGTGATGACGTGGTCGTGATGCGCGACGTGTTCTCCAGCAAGTACATGATGCAGCTGGCGCGCAACAAGGCCAATGCCGTGGTGATGTCGGGTCTGGCGTCCGGCGAGGTGCGCGAGAACATGGCGCGTATCCGCGACGAACTCAACGAGCTTGACGGCGTGCTGCTCATCGAGGGCGGGTTGCCGATCAGCGTGGCCGGCTCGATGATCGGTGCCGTGGGCGTGAGCGGTGCGCCGGGCGGCGACAAGGATGCCGCCTGTGCCCGGCGCGGCCTCGACGCCGTGCAGGAGCGGCTCGACTTCGCGGACTGAGCCGGTACCGACGCGCCACACGTCCTGACGCGGGCGGCTGCGGCTCAAGTTCATGAATGCCGGGACGATTGATCTGCTATAAGCCGGCACGGGGGGTGCCGGGATATAGGGGGACGATCATGAGCAGACATAACGCGGTACCTTGCGACTGCTGTCAAAAGGCCTTTCACAGGCATTCAACACTGGCTTATCTTTACTGCGGCCATAACCGGGTCATTGTATTCCGCGAGCCGGCCGGTCCGGCCCGGTTCGTGCCGGTGCAGTCGACCGATGAGGCAATCCGGATCATCCAGCTGCGTGACAGCCCGGTGGCGACGCTCGCAAGGACTGCCTGAGCGACCAAATCCATGCAGTGACACAAACGACGGCCATGCGGCCGTCGTTTGCGTTCAGGCGTGTTATACAGGTGCGCCGGTGTCTGTGCCTGCGCTGCTGTCCCGTCGGGAGTCCCTGACGGATGACCGTGCGCCGGTATTTGTCCGGCCAGCACGCGGGTGGCTGGATGAAGCATACGGCGGTGTGTACACTGGCTCTCCCCTGACCAGGAGTGAGTATGGGCGAGCATAATCAGGTGACCGGGCTGCGCCGTATCTGGAATGCCGGTCTTTACTCTGCCGCCGGCCTGCGGGCAGCCTGGCGACACGAGGCCGCCTTCCGCCAGGAATTGCTGTTGTGCGTGTTGCTGGTGCCGGCTGCGTTCTGGGTCGGCGGCAATGCAACGCAGCGTGCGTTACTGCTCGGCAGTGCCCTGCTGGTACTGGTCGTCGAGCTGCTCAATTCCGCGGTCGAGGCGACAGTCGATCGCATGGGCGAGGAACGGCATCCGCTTGCGGGCCGCGCCAAGGATATGGGTTCTGCGGCAGTCTTCATCAGTCTCTGGATGGTGGTGTTGTGCTGGGGGCTGATCATCCACGAACGCTTCTTCAGCTGACAGCAATATTCGACGCCCGCCCGCCGTGGCGCCGGTCAGTCGATGACCAGTACCAGCTTGCCGGTGGTCTGCCCGGATTCCAGGGCGCGATGCGCTTCTGCGACGGCGTCGAACGGATATTGAGTCACAGCGGGCAGCCGCAGTTTTCCCGCGGCCTGCCATTCCAGGATCTGTTGCATGCCGCGTTGCAGGGTCGTGCCGTGGTCGAACAGGTAGCTCAGGTTGAAACCGAGTACGCTGCGGTTGTGCGTGGTGAGGTCGAACGGGCTGAAGCGCGGCGTGCGCAACCAGTCCCAGGCCAGGCGCAGGCGCTTCGGAAATCCCCGCCGTGTCTGCAGCATGCTGTGAAAGCCGTACACCACCAGCTTCCCGGTGGGCGCCAGGTGGTGGTAGCTGGCGCCGAGGGTCGTTACTCCGTTGGCGTCCAGCACGACGTGATAGCCATCGGGTGCCAGGCGTTCCGCCTCGCGCCACAGGTTCTGCGTGGACTTGTCGATGACCGCGTCCGCGCCGAGCGCGGTAACGGCATCCACCTTGTGCGCGGCCCCCACCACCCCGATTACCCGGCAGCCAGCGAGCTTGCCCATCTGCACCAGCATGCTGCCGACGCCGCCACCGGCTGAGTGCACCAGCAGGGTATCGCCGGCGTGGGGATGGGCAAGCTCGAACAGCGCATACCAGGCAGTCAGCGCGGCCGTGGGCAGCGCGGCGGCTTCTGCAAAGCCCGGCGTGGCGGGCATTGCAAATACCTGGTGACGGGGAGCGGCGAGTTGTGATGCATAGCCGTTGAAGCGGGTGACGGCAATGACCGGCGTGCCTGGCGAAAGATCGGTGATCGCCGTGCCGGTGGCGCGGACCGTGCCCGCAACCTCGAAGCCGGGCGTGACCGGATAGCCGACGTAATGTCGGGCCGAGGCATACAGACCCATGCGCGTCACACAATCGGCATAGTTGACGCCGACGGCGCGTACGTCGACCAGGACCTCGTCGTCCGCCGCCGTGAGATCCGGGTGCTGCTCGACCACCAGCCGGTCATAGCCGCCGGGTTTGTGGATGACGATTTTTTTCATGCGCCTGGCGTGCCTTGCATTGCCAACAACCGCCCCGATATTAGCAGGAGGCACACAACTTTATCCGGAGCATGACATGAGCGCAGGAATTATTCTGATTCTCGCCGGCATCCTGCTGGTGCTGTTTCCGCCGCTACTGGCGATTATCGTGGCCACGGTGCTGATCATGGCGGGTGCCTCGCTGGTCGCCATTGCCTGGTACGAGCGCAAGCTGCAGCGACACTACCGGAACCCGACTATCGAGTTCTTCTTCAGGCACTGATACTGCCCTTGCGGGCAGGCATTACGAGTGCCTATTCAGGCTTGCCCCACAGCTCTTCCAGGCGCTGGTCGCGGCCGCAGCCATAGCGGTAGAACTTGTAACGCACCGGGTTCTTCTTGTAGTAATCCTGGTGGTAGTCTTCCGCCGGGTAGAAGGTGCTCGCTGCGCTGATGCCTGTCACGACCGGTTCCTTGAAGGGCTTGAGTTCCACCAGCGCTGCCTTTGACTGTTCCGCCAGCTGCTTCTGTTCCGGGGTGTTATAGAAGATCTCACTGCGGTACTGGTCACCCCAGTCGCAGAACTGTCCGTCGGACGTGGTCGGGTCGATGTTGTGCCAGAACACGTCCAGCAGTTGCGCGTAGCTGATCCGTTGCGGGTCGTAGACAACCTGCATCGCCTCGGCATGTCCGGTGCCGCCCCGCGACACTTCCTTGTAGGTCGGGTTTTCCTTGTGGCCGCCGGTATAGCCCGAGGTGGTGGAGATGACACCATCGAGTTTGTCGAAGGGGGGTTCCATGCACCAGAAACAGCCGCCGGCAAAGATCGCCGTCGCCGTTTTAGTATCCTGGGCGGCGGGGGCGGCGAAGGCGGTGACGGCCAGCACGGCCAGCGGTATCGATAGAAGCCAGCGGCGGAGCGGGAATGGTTTCATGCGCGTGTCCCTGAAAGCGTTGATGGAGTACTGCTAATGGACAGCAGGCCGGTTCAATCGTTTCAATGAATAATATCCTGCTTTATTACAGCGAGTTGCCGGAATTTAACGACCATGCGCCGAAGCCGATAGCTTAACTGTAGCTATGTGAAAACGAGGTGCTGCGATGGACAGCCGTTACCCGAAGCCCGCTGATGTCGGGATCAGGATACCACCCGCGCTGCAGCAGGAGCGTTTCTGCGCAGGTTTCGAGCATGGCCTGAAGGGCGGTCAGCTGAACCGGATCGAATACATGAAACTGTCGTTCCGGGAAGGTTTTCGTGCCTCAAGGTTGTACCTGCGCGAATTGCGCCGCTCACGGGGTATCCTGGATTTTCCGGCCCGCTGGCGCATCCGCATGAATGCTGCATAACAGTTATGCTTGCCGCCGGCCTGCGAGTGCCGGCGGTCGCTGGTGTTCCCCGTTTGCACGCGTGGTGGGCGGGTACAGATAATCCCCGCGTGGCATTTACCTGCTACAGAAAGTTCCCATCCGAGCCAGGCTGCCGGTCGCGCGAGCGAGCGGATCAAAACCTCCCGCTGCCGCAGCCACAGCGGCCACCGTCCGAAACACAGCAGCGGGAGTTCCTGCGCGGTGAACTGCATGGGACATACGAGCCGGCGGACCGCGATGCTGCGAGTCGGGGTGGCAATATGTTTGTTCCTGCCGTGCGGAATGAACTGTGTCATCATATCGAGCATGAACACCTGCAACCGGGCGAGCCATTTTCATGCGGAAGTTTGCTGCCGGCGCGAGCACGGCCTGTTCCGGCAGGTCATCCTTGTCGCAGAGCAGAGGCTGATGTATGTCTGAACACCGGCAACTGATCGGTCTGCTGCTCGGGCCGGCACTGCTGCTGGCGCTGCTGGCCATGCCGTTGCCGGAGGGCATGACGCCGGTGGGCCTGCGGGTCGCCGCCGTGGCGGTCCTGATGGCGGTGTGGTGGCTGACCGAGGCCATTCCTATCCCGGCGACCGCGCTGCTGCCGATCATGCTGTTTCCCGTGCTGGGCGTGATGAGCGGCGCCGATATCACGCGTGCCTACGGACATCACCTGATCTACCTGTTCCTGGGCGGTTTCCTGATTGCGGTGACCATGGAAAAATGGAACCTGCATCACCGGATTGCCCTGCACACGATCCGCGTGGTCGGCACAACACCGCAGCGCATCGTGCTCGGCTTTATGCTGGCCACCGCGTTCCTGTCGATGTGGATCAGCAATACCGCAACCACCATGATGATGGTCACGATCGCCGTCGCTGTCCTGCACGAGGTGGAAAGCCGGATCGAGCATGCGCCTGGCGAGCTGCGCTTCGGGACTGCGCTGATGCTGGGTATCGGCTATTCCGCCTCCATTGGCGGTGTCGCAACGCTGATCGGCACACCACCCAACGCCATTTTTGCGGGTGTGGTGGAGCGTACCTACGGCTACACCATCAGCTTTGTCGAGTGGATGGCGTTTGGCCTGCCGTTGTCGCTGGTCATGCTGGCCATCACCTGGTTCTACCTGACCCGCGTGGTGTTCCGCAGCGAGACCGGGCCGTTGCCGGGCGGCCGCGCCTTCATCCGCGACCAGCTGGAACGGCTGGGTCCCATGTCGCGCCAGGAAAAGCAGGTGGCAGCGGTATTTCTTGCGGTTGCCGTGCTGTGGGTAGTGCGCGGTATCTACCAGCCGGACGCGTTGCGGCAGGTAGAGGATTCCACCATCGCCATCGCCGGGGCACTGCTGCTGTTCATGATACCGGTTGACCTGAAGCGGGGTGAATTTCTGCTCGACTGGAAGACCGCGGTGACCATTCCCTGGGACATCATTATTCTGTTCGGTGGCGGCTTTGCGCTGGCGCAGGGTTTCATTGACTCGGGACTGACGCAGTGGCTGGCGGACCGGCTGGTCGTGCTGCAGGGCATCGATTTGTGGCTGGTGATCGCGAGCGTGGTGCTGCTGGTCATCTTCCTGACCGAGGTAACCTCCAACACCGCTACTGCCTCGTTGCTGCTGCCCGTCATGGGTGCATTGGCGGCGGCCATTGAGGTACATCCCTTCGGGGTGATGGTGGCGGCGGTGGTGGCGGCCTCGTTCGCCTTCATGCTGCCGGTCGCCACGCCACCGAATGCCATCGTCTTCAGCAGTCGCTACGTGACGATCCTGCAGATGGCAAAGGCGGGTTTCTGGCTGAACCTGCTGGGAGTGATACTGATTACGGCGTTCGTCTATTTCGTGCTGCCGCGTGTCTGGGGCATTGACCTGGATGCCTGGTCAGGGGCTATACGTTGACCTTGGCCAGGACGTGTACATGGAAGCAGATCTGCTCCAGGAATGCCTGGGTATCGCGTGCGCCCGCGGCGATATTCATGCGCACACGGCCGTCGGAGTGGTCCAGTTCGCCGGCTGCGCCGAAGATCTGCCAGCCGGCGAAGCTGGCCACGCCGTCCGTGCGATTGCCGGCCAGGGCGGCGGAGGCCAGGATATTGATGACCTTTTCGCCATTATCGACGTCGTACTTCCGGCCGATGTCGAAACAGACAATTTCCAGCGACCAGCGCGGGTGGGGCAGGCCGCCGCAGAGCTCGACCTCGGCCATGCCGCTGTGGATGAACAGGCGGTTGGCGCCATCGGGTCCGCTGACGTGAACTTCCATTTCCTGCATGTTGGTCAGGCGTTTGGGTGTGATGATGTTGGAATAGTCCATGCCACTTCTCCGCTGATCGGATTGTCATTCTGGACTCTTATTGGACGATACTTGACTGAATAAGGCAAGTGCGCGGGGCGGGCTGGTGCGGGCGGTTCAGGTCTCCGGCTTGCGCCCCGGCGGGTGCAGCGGGAAGGGCATGACCGTGCCGGCCGTGGTTGCACCCTCGATGATCTTGTTGCTGCCCTCGCGCTCGACCTCGTCGATACGTATCACGGACTGCAACGGGATGTAGGTGCGCTTTACGCCCTGGAACTCCGACTTCAGCCGTTCCTCGACAGGGTCGACCACGACCGAGCTGCGCTCGCCGAAGATGATGCCCTCGACCTCGACGAAGGCATACATGCTGCCCTGCTGGACGCTGTGCGCGTGCAGTTCGTAGATACTGCCCTGGTTGTAAAAAGAAATGCGGTAGATCTTCTGGTCTTTCATCAGATGAAGGGCGGCCTGTTATTTCTCGACCAGGTGATCGAGCTTGTCATCCATGTGCATCTCGGTCAGCTCCGTGAAACCGCCGATGCAAGCACCGTCGATGACAATCTGCGGCACGCTGCGGGCACCGTTGGTGGCGACCGAAAACTCGCGGCGGGCCGCCATGTCCGAATCGATCATCGCCTCGTCGTAGGGGATGTTCCACTTGGTCAGTAACTGCTTGGCCTTGTCGCAAAACGGGCAGCTGGCGGTACTGTAGATCTTGACTCGTGCCATGTCAGGGTCCGCGATGGTTCGTCAAACAGCCGGGATTATACAGGATTCGCGATGTGCGACAGGGCATCCCGGCGCGGGGCGGGGGTCAGCGATCATCCAGGCTGCGCGCCCGGACCAGTTCGACCAGCCGTGCCCGGTCGTTACCGAGCCGCTGCCAGTCAGTATCGATCTCGAGCCGGGCCAGCGCCGCGGTTGGCATCAGCTTGCCGTCTTCCGGGCGCGGCACGCTATCACCCAGCAGGTCGGCCAGCAGGTCCTCGAGGCCCGGGTTGTGTCCGACCAGCATGGCCGTGTGCTTACCGGGTGGCAACTGCCTGAGCACGGCAAGCAGTGTCGGACTGCTCGCCAGGTAGACACGGTCATCCCGCGCGATCTGTTCCGGCGGGATGTCCAGCGCCTTGCAGACCAGGGTTGCCGTGCGCAGGGTCCTCGCCGCCGGTGAGGCGATGATTATTTCGGGCCGCAGGCCTCGTTCGGCCAGCCACTGCCCGATGCGTTTGCTGTTGTGCGTGCCGCGCCTGGCCAGCGGCCGTGTGAAATCGTCCGCCGCCCCGGCCTGCCAGTCGGACTTGCCATGTCGCAGCAACAGCAGGGTGTGTGTCGTCACAGGTTCAGCGGCCAGCCGGGTGGCGCGGGGGTGACGGGCAGATGCGACGGCACCGCTCGAAGGGTTCAGGTGTCGGCGAGTTTCTCGAGCAAGGTCGTTTGTGCACTGGTCGGATTGTCATTGCCGGGTTGCAGTCGATGGTAGCTGCCGTCCGGCTGCAGCGTCCAGGCCGGGGTGTTGTCGGCCAGGTAAATGGCCAGTTCGTCCAGTATGCGCGTTATGGCCTGCCCGTCAAGAATCGGGAACGCGACCTCGACCCGCTGGAACAGGTTGCGTTCCATCGGGTCGGCGCTTGCCCGATAGAGCCGGGCATCTCCCGCCTTATGCAATAGTAGACGCGCGTGTGTTCCAGGAAGCGGTTGATATAGAGTTCCGGCTATTGCAGGACTGCGTCATCCGGTTCCGCGCTGCCGGTTTGTGCGGCTGCATGACGGGTTCCTAAATCGATAAAGTTTGTGGTCATTGGCGGGTGTGTATCGCGCTGCTGCCGGAACCGGCGATTGTCTGTACTGGACTCGATGTCACGGGCCGGGCAGGTTCGTCGGCCTGAACAGGGTTGCCCGCAGCCGTGTTACAGCCTGGTTATATCCGGGTCATCTGCGCGCCGTCGGGTAATGCTGCGGGCGCGGTTATTCCGCTACCGGCATGCCTGCCGCCCGGCGCCAGTTTGTGACGGAATCCAGACAATAAACGTCGTAAATCTGACGTTTATTGTCTATTGCAGGGTGGCCAGCTTGTCGAACAGCTGTTTGCCAATCAGGTGCATCAATTCCTGCATGGTCAGGCTGCCAGGCACTTCTTTCACATTGGAAAACCAGATGTTTTCGACCTGGCCGTTGTCCTCTGCCGTCTGTTCGGTGACCAGCGGGAGCCCAACGAAGATACCCTGTTTGCCATCATCCATGCCTACTGTAATCAATTGAAGTTCCAGTGTTTTCATGTCGAGATCTCCTTGTGATCCTGCAACCGCCGGCAGGCCGGGTTTTCAGGGGATACGACATTAACCATGCATTTCACATGCCATTCAGCCGGTGGTGCCGTTCAGTCTGCGCCATTGCCGGATAACAGCCGCCATATGGCGCCGCTGGGGCGGTCGTGGCCGGTACAGATGAAATTGAGTGCATGATGGTTATTTGCAGTCCAGAGCATGTGGATTTCAGCGTGACGACGCCCGCAGAACAGCAGCCGGTCACCGTCGTGCAGAAGGGTGTCGTCCTCCGGCAGCAACAGTTCGCTCTGGTCGGCGCGCACCAGGTACAGCGGCACGCAGGGCAGTCGCTGGGCGACTTCGCGCGGGTCCGTGGTGAGATGGCGCAAGGAGACCTTCTGGTCCTTGCGGAAGGCCTCATGCAATGCGGGCGCGCCCTGGTCCGAGATCGTCAGTGTCCAGGTTTCCGGTGTCTGGTCAGTCAGGATGCCGGCGACGCGACTCACCAGTATGTTTGCCCATTTCTCGTTCTGTGTTCTGGCCAGACGCAGAAAATTGGTCAGCAAGGGGTTGGTGATCAGGTCGAGGATGCGGCGACCAATGATCGTGCCGGACTTCATGATCAGGTCGATGTTCGCGGCAGCAAAAATACCGTCATTGTTACTCAGGTTCTGGCGCGCCACGGTGAACAGGTTTTTGTTCATATCGCGCGCGGTCATGATGATGGACAGGTTGTTGGCATCGTCATCGGTGCCGGCAATAACGCCCTCGGCGTGCTCGATGCCGGCCTCGTAAAGGGTGATGGCCTCCGTGCCGCGGCCCTCGATGGTGCCTTCCGGCGCCGCGGTGGTCTTTATATCCAGCTCGACGATGACAGTCCGGATACCCTTGAAGGACAGGCTCTTCTGCACGGCCTTGCCGAAGCGGCCAAAGCCGCACACGACCCAGGTTCCGCGCGGTGGTGCGACGAACTCGCGCAGCGGCGTCTCCTGTATGCTGGTCATCCATTCATAGACCAGGAACATGCTGGGTGACTGGAACATCATGGCAAAACGTTCGGCAAAGGCATCGAACGGATTGATGATGTAATCGGTGCCGAAAGAGGCCATGTTGGCCTGTTCGTCATGGGTATCGGAGCGGCAGATGACCTGCTGCTCAGGGGCGAGCAGCTTGCTGCTGATGGCCACGGTCAGGTTGACGTGATCGTTGCCGGTCAGGGCGATGACCCCGGCGCATTCCGGTTTGTCCAGCCCGGCCGCCAGCAGCGACGAGGAGTCGGCCACGTCGGCACACAACGCCGGGATATCAACCGGGAAATTCTCCAGATGCAGGGACTGCACGCGGTCTTCGTTGCGATCGATGACCACGACGCGGATGTGATCCGCGGCCAGTTCGCGCACCACCAGCTGTCCGGCGTCGCCCAGTCCGCAGACCAGGTAAAAGGACTCCTTGATCTTTCTCACCGAGCGGGTAAAGGTGGTATAGGCCAGCACACGCTTAAACGCCGGGTCCTGCAACACCGCGAACAGCGAGCCGATCGCATACAGCCAGGAGATGACGGTCAGGTACATCGCGAGGCTGGTCCACAGCCGTTGCGAGTCCGTGAACGGGTACGGCACCTCGCCGAAGCCGATGGTGGTACCCATATAGCTGACGAAATAGAAGGCATGAAACAGGGTCATGCGCCAGGGATTGCCCTGGTCATCGACCCCGGGTATCAGCACCAGACCGGTGATCGAGATGGTATAGGCCAGGATCACCACGATCAGCGGCAGGCGCATGCGACGCAACATCAGGTAAATGACGTTCTGCATGTGCGGGGCCGGTGGCTAGCGGCGGAACATGACCGTTTCGGTGACGAGGATGACGACCGAGGTGATATTGGCGAGCAGCGCGCCGCCCGACAGCGAGACGATGCTGGACATGACCATGGGCGTCAGGCCGGCGCCGGTGCCATGTTCCGAGATGGTCCAGACGATGGTGGCGGCGATCAGCTGCAGGTCGGCGACCAGGCTGGTGGCCAGCAGCACGGCGCCGATATGGGCGCGATCGCCGAATTTCATGATGGTGGCGATCAGGCTGACGACCAGCGCCGCATACAGTTCGTAGACGTTGTGGTGGTTCGGGTCATCGAGGTCGCCAATGAAAAAACCGAAATTCAGTGTCAGTGACAGGACAATGAAGAATGCGAATACGACTTTCTCCAGGTTCATGGACGACTCCTCGGTAAGTGTTCTGGGTATGGTTGCGGGATTGCCTGCCCGGTTGGCGCGTCTGGTCAGGATACCAAATCGTCCCGGTCTGATGTTACATCGGCGATGTACCTGACAGATTGAAAATTAACGGTTCGCGTTCGACAATGGGGCGATGGTGAACGGCGATATCGAAGAGGCGTTGCTGCGCCTCCTGCAGGCGCGGGTGGGCAAGACCCACCTGCGCCAGCGGCTGGGTCTGGAGAGA
>DATKZN010000048.1:0-14323 GCA_035527955.1 Gammaproteobacteria bacterium | reverse complement strand
CAGAGCCGCAGAGGGAATAATTGTGTTGCGTCCTTTCGTAGCTGCTTACCGAATACAAGCATTTTGCTCTTGGTCTCTATTTCCATGTAATGCCCTATTGACCTCTGCGGCTCTGCGGCTCTGCGCGAGATTTTTTTACCTTTTATCCTCTGTGTCTCCGGTGCCCTCTCGGCAACTGCTCCATGCGTCGCCTGGGGCGCCTGCTTTTGGTGCTCTACCTCCCGCATGGCCCAGGCCAGTCTCTCGACCGGTACCCGGTCTCACCTTCTCCCTGTAGTCGTGTGGCAAAGACCTGCTCCAGGGCCTCCAGCAGGCGGTCCACCTGTTGCTCGGTATGCGCCGCGGAAAAGGTGATGCGCAGCCGCGCCGTGCCCGCCGGCACCGTCGGCGGCCGGATCGCGGTGACCAGGATATCCCGCGCGCGCAGCGCCGCGCTCAGACGCAGCGCGTCCGCGGCCTCGCCCACCAGCAGCGGCTGGATCGGCATGGTCGACGCCATCATCCGCAGGCCGAGCTGCCCGGCACCCGCGCGAAACCGCTCTACCAGCGCCTGCAGCCGCTCGCGCCGCCAGTCATCGTCACGCACGCGCGCGAGCGCGGCCAGGGTGGCACAGGCCAGCGCCGGCGGTGGCGCGGTGGTATAGATATAGGTGCGCGCCTGCTGGATGAGCGTCTCGACCAGTTCACCGCTGCCGGCGACGAACGCGCCGAAGGTGCCGCAGGCCTTGCCCAGTGTGCCCATCAGCACCGGCACCTGCGCACTGTCCAGCCCGGCGGCCTGCACCGAACCGCGCCCGTTGCGGCCCAGCACGCCGAGACCGTGTGCGTCATCGACCATGAACCAGGCGCCGTGGCGCGTACTGGCCGCGGCCAGATCCGCGAGCGGCGCAAGGTCACCGTCCATGCTGAACACGCCGTCGGTCGCCACCAGATATTCGCCCGGCGGCGCTGACTGCAGGCGCGCCGCAAGATCGCCGGTGTCGGCGTGACGGTAACGCACCAGCCTGGCACCGCTCAGACGCGCACCGTCCAGCAACGAGGCATGGTTGGCGCGGTCCTCAAACACGCGGTCGCCATGTCCCAGCAGGGCTGCCATGACACCGAGGTTGGCCATGTAGCCGGTCGAGAACAGCAGCGCACGCGGTCGCTCGACAAAGTCCGCCAGCGCCTCCTCCAGCCGGTGATGGGCCCGGCCGTGCCCGCTTACCAGGTGCGCAGCACCGCTGCCGGCACCATAGTCGTCCAGCCCTCGGTGAAAGGCCGCCACCACCTCGGGGTGGTTCGCCAGGCCGAGGTAGTCATTGCTGCAGAACGACAGCACGCGCCGGCCGGCGATGTCGAGCTCCACACCCTGCGGTCCGTCAACGGTTTCGCGCTGGCGGTACAGGTTGTCCTGTTTGCGCTGGATGAGTGCGGTGGCGAGGTCTCTCATATAAAAAGAGGTCAGGTCCCTTTTTTCCGTTTCGTCGCAGAAATTTTTTAGCTTGGCTTAAAAAAAGAGAATCACCCCTTCTTGACACCAACCCTTTGATATATCTGTTATATATTCTTACTTTAAAATTGTAGTTAGCATCAATATTTTATGGAAGGAGATATTTTTACCCAGTCGGCTACGCCGGGTGCAGACCCAGTTTCGCGAACAGGGCGTCGTCCCGGGCGGTGTCCGGGTTGCCGGTGGTCAGCAGCTTCTCGCCGTAGAAAATCGAGTTGGCACCGGCGAAGAAACACAGCGCCTGCAACTCGTCGCTCATGTCCGTGCGCCCCGCTGACAGCCGTACGTAGGAGGCCGGCATCAGGATGCGCGCCACCGCCAGGGTACGCACGAATTCCAGCGGCTCGATATCCGGCTGTTCATCCAGTGGCGTGCCTTCAACTTTCACCAGCCGGTTGATCGGCACGCTGCCCGGATGCTCGGGCAGGTTGGCCAGTTCGCACAGCATCGACACGCGGTCCTCGCGCCCCTCGCCCAGCCCGACGATACCGCCGCAGCAGACATTGATGCCGGCCTCGCGCACATGTGCCAGGGTGTCGAGCCGGTCATCGTAAGTACGGGTGGTGATGATCTCGCCGTAGAACTCCGGCGAGGTGTCGAGATTGTGGTTGTAGTAGTCCAGCCCGGCCTGCTTCAGCGCGGCAGCCTGTTCCCCGTCCAGCATGCCCAGTGTCGCGCAGGTCTCCAGACCCTCGGCGCGCACGCGCTCGACCATCTCCAGTACGCGCTCGAAGTTCCTGCCCTTCGGGTTGCGCCATGCCGCGCCCATGCAGAAGCGTGTGGCACCGGCTGCCTTCGCGCGCCGTGCTGCCGTCACCACTGCCTCGATGTCCATCAGGCGCTCGGCCTCCAGGCCGGTGTCATGGTGCACGCTCTGCGGGCAGTAGCTGCAATCCTCCGGACAGCCGCCGGTCTTGATGCTCAGCAGCGTGCTGACCTGCACCGCGTTGGGATCGAAATGCGCGCGATGGGTACTGTGGGCCTGGAACAGCAACTCGTTGAACGGCTGTTCGAACAGCGCGCGTACCTCGGCACGCGACCAGTCGTTGCGGACAGCGAAAACGGATTTCTCCGACAGACAGGTAGATGGCTTATTCATATATTTCAACATGATGCAGACAAACAAGGGGCTCGACTATGGAACCGATCCGACGCCCTGTCAACCGGAACCCGTTATGACGGTTTACCACTGGACCACACGGCTGCAAAACCTGATCTTCCCGCCACGCTGCCGGCTCTGCGGCGACCCGGCCGCGGTGGCCTTCCGGCTCTGCAGGGCCTGCGAACGGGAACTGCCCTGGCATACCACCGGCTGTCTGCAATGCGCGCACCCCGGAATGACGGCGGCTCGCTGCGGGCGCTGCCAGCGCAAGCCACCCGCCTTCGATGCCACCACGGCCCTGTTTCTCTACCAGCCGCCGGTCGATTACCTGTTGAAACGTCTGAAGTTTGCCAGCGAGCTGGCCATCGCCCCGCTACTGGCCGGACTGCTGGCCGAACGCATCGCGTCCCGCACGGAACCGTTGCCGGAATCGCTGCTGGCCATACCACTGCACCGCACCCGTCTGTGCGAACGCGGTTTCAACCAGGCCGGGTTGCTAGCCACGCGGCTCGGTGCCCGACTGGCGCTGCCGGTGGCGCGGCGGCTGTGCGTGCGCCGGCGTGCGACGCAACCGCAATCGCTACTCAGCCCCACGGCACGCCGCCTCAACCTGCGCAACGCCTTCGCCATCCAGGGCACGCCGGCCGCGCACGTCGCCATCGTCGATGACGTCATGACCACCGGTCACACGGCCGGCGAACTGGCTCGGGCGCTGAAACAGGCCGGGGCGGAGCGGGTGGAGGTGTGGGTGATCGCGCGTGCCGCGCACTAGCCCGCCTTTCTCACCGGGATCCCGGAAGCTGGCGCAGGGCTCGTGTGACCGGACGCCGCTCTGGAATGAAAGTGGTAGCCATAGCTACCACTTGAATGAAGAGCAAATCCGGGTGCACGAGAACCAGCCAGGGCCGGGATAGGCACCGCCCGATGACACACTGTTTGTTACTGAATGGGCATCACTTTCATGATTTGTATTCATTTTGCCCGTCAATAGCCGCCCGGTGAGAAAGGCGGGCTAGCCGCTCAGGTGGCCACGTACTCGAGCAGGATGCCGAGAAACACGGCCATACCGAACCAGTTATTGTTCAGGAAGGCGCGGAAACAGTCGTCACGCTCGCGGAAACGGATGAGGCGCTGCTGGTAGACGAACAGCGCACCGCCAACTGCGACCCCGGTGTAGTAGATCAGGCCCAGCTTGGCCTGAAAGCCGATCATGACCAGGCAAACCAGCACCATGACCTGCAGGATACCGATGATCATGCGGTCGGCCTCGCCGAACAGGATGGCAGTGGACTTGAGACCCAGCGCGATATCGTCCTGGCGGTCGACCATGGCATACATGGTGTCATAGACCGTCGCCCACAGCACTGTGGCAGTGAACATCAGCCAGCCCAGCTGCGGTACCGTGCCGGACTGCGCGGCAAAGGCCATGGGTACGGCCCAGCCAAAGGCGGCGCCCAGCACCACCTGCGGCAGGTGCGTCACGCGTTTCATGAAGGGATAGATGACAGCCAGCAGCACGCCGCCCAGCGACAGTATGAGGGTCAGGGTATTGAGCAGCAGCACCAGGCCGAGAGCCAGCAGGCAGAGCACCGCGAACAGCACCAGCGCCGCGCGCGGCGAGATGCGTCCGGACGTCAGCGGGCGGTCACTGGTGCGCGAGACGTAGCGGTCGTAGTCACGGTCGGCGTAATCGTTGATCACGCAGCCGGCCGAGCGCATCAGCACCACACCCAGCACGAACACCACCACGATCAGGGTGTCGGGCCGGCCCTGTGCCGCGACCAGCAGCGCCCACAGCGCCGGCCACAGCAGCAGGAAGATACCGATCGGCTTGTCGAGCCGCATCAGTGATAGGTAGTCTCGCAACCGGCCTTTCATCGTCCTCTCGTGTGTCGTCGGTTGTCCGCTCTAGCGGCTCTTCCACATCCGCCGTGCCGCGGTGCCTGCCGGAAACCCGGGCAGGAACACCTCGCTGACCAGCAGCGGCTTGCGGGTGATGGTGAACACCGAGCGCCGTCCCCAGACAGCCGGCGGACGCGTACCCAGGTGCGCGGTAGCGGCAGTATACAGCGCCTGCCCGGGCTGGATGCAGGCCAGTTCCACCATGCCGCGGTGCATGCCCGGGTCGGCGAACAGCACGCCGCCCAGCGGACGTGTGCCGAGATGCGCCAGGCGCTTGAGCCGCCCGCGCAGCGAGCGCACCGGGATCACGGTACGCGCGTATATCCAGGGCTGGCCACCGCACAGCAGCTGCACCTGACGGATCAGCGCGCGACCGCCGTTGCGCATGCCCAGCGCCCGCGCCTCGCTGTGTGCCGGCCGGCCGCGCTGCTGCGCAATGACGCGCACCTCGAAGCGGCCCGGGCACAGCTGCTGCAGGCGCAGCGTGAGCGATTCGGTGTCGAGCAGCCAGGCACACAGTTCCGGCGGGATGTCTTTGCATCGATGCTGCCTGTGCGGCTGCCAGTTGCTCTCGAGAGGCATGGGTATGATCTGCGGTGAACGGCAAGGATTATCCGGCGCGCGATTATCGCACGAATAGCAGGTAAATATATCGCGCATGAATGCCCCGGCGCCCTGGAATGATGGCGCGAGTCAGTTCTCAAACCTCACCGAAATCAACCGCCTGCCCCAGCCAGCGGCGGATCAGCGGCGTGACGTTTTGCGGGCAACGCTTCAGCAACTCACCGGCGGCCGCCTCCACCGCCTCCAGCAAGGCCTCGTCGCGCAGCAGGTCGGCAATATGGAACTGCATCTCCCCGGTCTGGCGCGTGCCGAGCACCTCGCCCGGGCCACGCAATTCCATGTCGCGGCGCGCGATCTCGAAGCCGTCGCTGGTCTGGCGCAGCACGGCCAGGCGCTCGCGTGCATTCACCGACAGCGGCGCCTGGTAGAGCAGCACACAGCTGCTATGCAGGGTGCCGCGACCAACCCGCCCGCGCAACTGGTGCAACTGCGCCAGCCCGAGCCGCTCCGGGTTCTCGATAATCATCAGGCTGGCGTTGGGCACGTCCACGCCGACCTCGATCACGGTGGTCGCCACCAGCAGGTCGACCGCGCCCTGCTTGAAGGCGTTCATCACCGTCTCCTTCTCCACCGGCTTCATGCGTCCGTGCACCAGCGCGACCTGCAACTCCGGCAACGCCTCCGTCAGCAGCGTGGCGGTGTTCTCCGCGGCCTGGCACTGCAACACCTCGGACTCCTCGATCAGTGTGCACACCCAGTAGGCCTGCTGGCCCCCGGCGCAGGCCTTGCGCACGGAGCGGATCACCTCGTCGCGGCGCTCCTGCGCGATCGCCACCGTCCTGACCGGCTGGCGGCCCGGCGGTAACTCATCGATGATCGAGGTATCGAGATCGGCATATACCGTCATGGCCAGCGTGCGCGGGATCGGCGTCGCGGTCATTACCAGCTGGTGCGGGCGCTGTTCACCGCTGCGCCCCTTGTCACGCAGCGCCAGCCGCTGGTGCACGCCGAAGCGGTGCTGTTCGTCGATAATCACCAGGCCGAGCCGCGCGAACTCGACCTCGGCCTGGAACAGCGCATGTGTGCCGATCGCCACGGCCGCACTGCCGTCCGCGATTGACCCCAGGGTGGCGGTACGCGCCTTGCCCTTGAGCTTGCCGGTATGCCAGGCCACCTCGACGCCCAGCGGCGCCAGCCAGTCACTGAAGCTGCGAAAGTGCTGCTCTGCCAGCAGTTCGGTCGGCGCCATCAGTGCCACCTGGTAACCGGCCTCGACCGCGGCCAGCGCCGCGCAGGCAGCGACCACGGTTTTACCGGAACCAACGTCGCCCTGCACCAGTCGCGCCATGGGATGTGTCCCCGCGAGGTCCGCTCGGATCTCTCCGATTACGCGTGACTGCGCTGCAGTCAGCTCGAATGGCAGCGCCTGGAGGAAGCGTTGCGCCAGCGCATCGCCGCCGGATAGCGCCGGTGCCGCCGCGCGCTGCGCGCGCTCCCGCAGGCGGCGCAGGCTCAGGTGGTGCGCCAGCAGTTCCTCGAATGCCAGTCGCTGCTGGGCCGGGTGACTGCCGCTGGCCATCAAGGCCAGGTCCGCATCCGGCGGCGGCCGGTGCACGTAGCGCAACGCCGCCGGTAGCGAAGTCATTTTGAAATGGCTCACCAGTTCCACCGGCAGCCAGTCCACCAGCTCGTGGCCGGCCCTGCCATTCAGGTACTGCAGCGCCTGCTCGGTGATGGCGCGCAGGGTCAGCTGGTGCACGCCCTCGGTGGCCGGGTACACCGGCGTAAGATGCTCCGTGTTTTCAGGCGTGTCGTGCGCCGTGACGAACTGGTACTCCGGATGCACAAGCTCCGCCGTCACCGCACCGTTGCGCACCTCGCCGAAGCAGCGCACCAGCCGCCCGCGCGCGAAGTTTGCCTGCTGCTGCGCGTTGAAATGAAAGAAGCGCAGCGTCAGCGAACCGGTGCCGTCACTGATCCGAACCAGCAGTGAACGCCGCTTGCCGAACTTCACCTCGGCAAGATCGACCTCACCCTGCACCACCACGTGCTCACCCAGCCGCACTGCCCCCATCGGCACGATGCGCGTGCGGTCCTCGTAGCGCAGCGGCAGGTGAAACAGCACGTCCTGCACCGTGCGGATGCTCAGCCGCTGCAGTCGCTCCGCCAGCCGCGGGCCCACGCCTTTGAGTACCGTGACCGGCAGGGTAGCGAGGTGGTCTGATGATTCAGGGACGGTGTTCAATTTGGATTATTTCCTCGCGCAGAGACGCAGAGAAAACCAATAGAAATTTACAGAGAACACAGAACATATATGACTATAGCAATTGCAACGTAAGTCCATGCAGTACAAATCATTAATAGCCATTAATTAACCGTGCTTCGCTGCAATTTGCCCCGTCACGTATCTATTTCTCAGATTTACTAGTTGTTCATTGCGCCTGATAAGCCCCAACCGGACGTTTTCCCAATCCAGCATAAGAGGGAAACTATCAACAACTTCATCATCATTTACCGCGAATGCGCGAAGCTCAATCCACTTCTCTTCTGAGATAACCATATATGAGCGAATTTTCCGGTCTATAGACAATCCAGCATCATTTAAAAACTCTTCAGCCATATCTCTGAGTGAACTGTGCACTCTGCTAATGCATTCAACGTAAACCCTCGTGCAATCTTTCAAATCCACTTCATCTGGCATTTCTTCAAGTATTTTCTTTTTAAACTTGTCATCCTGCTGCAAATATTCTTTCTGTGCACTCATTTCCATGGCATAAACGACCTGCCTTACACCTCCCGCATCATTTACGAATTCTCTGAATTGCTTACGGTGAACTGGCATCCCGCTATGCTGCACATAATTCCTAAGATCCTCCATAAATCGATATTCGGGAAAATTATCGTATTCCCTCGCAAATAGCGATTTTACTTTCTGCTTTATCTCTATGTCATGCGCAAGAATCGCTATTACGTGTTGGTGTAGTTGATCTACGTATAACCTTGCTGCAGTGAGCAGATTCACCATTTTCCTGTTTAAATCGATCCTAACCTGGAAAATATCATCATAATCTTGAGGCTTACAAAGCATTAACTGCACCGCATGGCTCAGCAATTCCTTTTCTATATCGAGGTGGTTAGAAATCAATATTTCATATTTTTCTTCCATAGCTAATGCTTCCGAAAGCATTGTATGTGCCGTTCTTAATGACTGATATTCTTCTCTATCAACAGATAGCTCCGGATGCATCCCCATAGCGTTAATTTTCAAAAAATATTTCATGGCCGCATATTGCAACTAAGAATCACCAATACAACGAGAAAAGAAGAAAACTCTGTAAATACTTAGCGCGAGAAAAACCGCCAACCAGCTTTTGAGCATAATGCAAACCAGGAGAAAGTCTTATTTCTCTGCGCCCTCTGCGTCTCTGCGCGAGGTTCTTTTCTTGGCGCCTTTGTGTCTTTCGGCAATTGCTCCGTGCATTGCTCTACCTCCTACATGCCTGTAGTCAGGCGCGAGGCATTGCAGTTTTACTGATCCAGATAGTCGTTCTCGTCAAAAGTATCCAGTTCCAGCACCGCATCCATCTCCACCTGTGCGCCCTTCGGCAGGGCGGCTACACCAACGGCGGCACGGGCCGGATAGGGTTCGCTGAAGTACTCAGCCATGATCTCGTTCACCAGGGTGAAGTGGCCGAGGTCGGGCAGGAACACGTTGAGCTTGGCAACATCCCTGAGTGAGCCGCCGGCAGCCGCGGCCACAGCGGCGAGGTTATCGAACACGCGCCGGATCTGCGCGTCCATGCCGCCTTCGACCAGTTGCATGGTGGCGGGGTCGAGCGGGATCTGGCCGGACAGGTAGACGGTGTTGCCGCATTTCACGGCCTGGGAATAGGTGCCGATGGCCTGCGGCGCCTGGTCGGTCTGAATGATGGTGCGGGTCATGGTGGTTTCCTTGTTTATTGATTCACGATTCTGCTAAGTATGCAGGGTGCGATGCGCGCATCATTAGCTTGTCCGAAATTGCCGGCGCGCACAGCGCACCCTACACGCCAATTCATAGTACCCGTGCGTATTTGCCCGAGGCAGTGTATTCGTAAACAAGATCGCGGACGCCGTCCGCTCCTACAGGTCCTGTTCTTGCCTCAGAACAGTCATTATTGTCTCTGTGTTCTCTCCGCCCTCTGTGGCAAGTGAATTGTATTTTTCTGCGCCCTCTGCGTCTCTGCGCGAGATGACTTTTCAGCCCGACTCAGCTGCGCGAGCGGGTGATACGCGTCACCGACGGGATATTGCGCACCTGGCGCATGACGCTGGCGAGGTGCTGGCGGTTGCGCACCGTGAGCCGGAACTTGAGGATATTGGTCAGGCCGTCGCCCTCCTCGATGCCGACGTTCTCGATGTTGGAATCGGCATCGCCGATCGCCTTGGCCACCGTCGCCAGCATGCCGCGCCGGTCGGCGATCTCGATGCTGACATCGACCGGGAATTCCTCGTTGAGGCCCGGTTCCCACTGCACCTCGAGCAAGCTTTCGGGCGGATACTTGCGCTCGGTGATGTTGCGGCAGTTCTGGGTGTGGATCATCATGCCGCGCCCGCTGGTGATCACACCCATTACCGGGTCGCCGGGGATCGGCCGGCAGCATTTCGAAAATCGCGTCACCATGCCCTCGGTGCCGCGGATCACCAGCGGCAGCATCGAGGCACTCTCGCCACCCGCCACACCGCCGTGCTCGTCGACGGGCAGCAGGGCACGCGCCACCAGCACCGAGGGTCGCCTGCCCATGCCGATGTCGACCAGCAGATCTTCCTGCGTAGTGAGGTGATATTCCTTCAACAGCGCCTGTAGGCGCTCGTCCGACACCTGTGCGGCGGAAGAACCGAACACGCCCAGCGCGCGATCCAGCATGCGCCGGCCGAGGCTTATCGCATCCTCGCGTTTCAGGTTTTTCTGGTGATGGCGGATGCTGGAGCGCGCCTTGGCGGAGACCACGAAACTGAGCCAGGCCGGGCTGGGGCGCGCGCCAGGGGCGGTGATGATCTGCACCGTCTGGCCGCTGCGCAGGGTGGTGCGCAACGGCACATCCTGGCGGTCCACCCGTGCGGCGATACAGGTATTGCCGATGTCGGTATGCACGGCGTAGGCGAAATCGACCACAGTCGCGCCGTGCTGCAGTTTCATGATCTCGCCGGTGGGCGTGAACACGTAGATGGCGTCCGGGAACAGGTCGAGCTTGACGTTCTCCAGGAACTCCAGAGAATTGCCGGCGTGCTTCTGCATCTCCAGCAGCTCGCGCAGCCACTCGCGCGCACCGGCATGCATCTGGTCGAGGTTCTGGTCGCTGGACTTGTACACCCAGTGCGCCGCCACGCCGCTTTCCGCCACCTTGTCCATGTCCTCGGTGCGGATCTGTACCTCGATAGGGATGCCGTAGGGACCGAACAGGATGGTGTGCAGTGACTGGTAGCCATTCGCCTTGGGGATGGCGATGTAATCCTTGAACTTGCCCGGCACCGGCTTGTACAGGTTGTGCATGACGCCGAGTGCACGATAGCAGGTGTCCACATTGTCGACCACGATGCGGAACGCATACACGTCGTAGGTTTCCTCGAATGACAGCGTCTTGTCGCGGATCTTCTTGTACAGGCTGTAGAGGTGTTTTTCGCGGCTCAGGATGCGGCCCTCCAGATGCTCCTGCTGCATGCGCCGCTTGATCGCGGTCTCGATCTTGTAAAGCACCTCCTTGCGATGGCCGCGCGCCGCGCGCACCGCTTTCTCCAGCACCTTGTAGCGCAACGGGTAGAGCGCCGCGAAACCCAGGTCCTCCAGTTCCACGCGCAGCGCGTTGATGCCTAGCCGGTTGGCGATCGGCGCGTAGATGTCCAGCGTCTCGCGCGCGATTCGCCGGCGCTTGTCCGGGCGCATGACGCCCAGCGTGCGCATGTTGTGCAGGCGGTCGGCCAGCTTCACCAGGATGACGCGGATATCGCGCACCATGGCCAGGATCATCTTGCGGAAGTTTTCCGCCTGCGCCTCGGCCGAGCTCTCGAACTCGATCTGGGTGAGCTTGCTCACGCCGTCCACCAGTTCCGCAACGTCACTGCCGAATTCGGAGGCGATCTGTTCCTTGACGGTGGGCGTGTCCTCGATCACGTCGTGCAGGATGGCGGCGATGATGGACTTGTGATCGAGACGCAGCTCGGCGAGGATGCGCGCCGCGGCAATAGGGTGATAGATGTAGGGCTCGCCGGACAGGCGGGTCTGGCCGTCGTGGGCCTCGGCACCGAACAGATAGGCGCGGTACACCTCCTGGACCTGCGTCGGCTCCAGGTAGGACTCCAGCATCTTGCACAAGTCACTGATCAGAAAGCGCGAGGCCGGGTCGGTGAGGATTTCCGCTCTGTATGCCATAGGGTTACCGGCGGGCAGCGCCTGCGGCGCCCGCGAGAGTTGTGTTCAGGCAACTATAACGCCAATGCACACACAGGCACATAGCGCCGCTGCCGCGAGCAGGGGACGAGTAACCGGGATGCGGGAAGATGGCCCCGAACAGACAGTCCGTCCGGGTCTGGGGGCTAAAGCTCCGCGTCTTCGACGGGCGGTTCGGCCTGGGGTACGACCTCGGGAGTCGCGGTGGCCTCGGCCAGGATTTCCAGGTCGGCGGCATCGAGTTCCTCCTCGAATACCGATTCCGGCTTTTCATCCAGAAACGACGGTCCGATCAGGCCCTCGGCGATCTCGCGCAGCGCCACGATAGTCGGCTTGTCGTTTTCCCACGGCACCAGCGGCATGACGCCGTTGGCCAGCTGGCGGGCACGCTTGGTCGCCAGCAGCACCAGCTGGAAGCGGTTATCCACCTTGTCGAGACAGTCTTCTACCGTTACACGTGCCATGTTGCTCTCCGGGTTTCCGCCTGACCGCGGCTGAATGGGCGTGCGAGTTTAACCGAATCAGGCATCCGCTGCCAGCAGGGACGCCAGCAGCCCGGCATGGCACTGCGCCTGGGGCGCCAGCCGCAGGCGGCGGGCTCGGATAATCGCGGCCAGTTCATCGTGCGCCTGGTCGAAAACGTCATTAATGATGAGGTAGTCGTATTCGTCGTAGTGCGACATTTCGCTGACCGCATCGCGCATGCGCCGCGCAATCACCTGCGCATCATCCTGGCCGCGCGCGGCCAGCCGCTCGGCCAGCGCCGCGCGTGACGGCGGCAGGATGAAGATACCGACCGCCGCCGGCAGCTGCGACCGGACCGTGCGTGCACCCTGCCAGTCGATCTCCAGGATGACGTCCAGGCCGGCGGCCAGCTGCGATTCGACCGCGCTGCGCGAGGTGCCGTAGAAATTGTCGAATACCTGCGCGTGCTCGAGAAAATCCCCCGCCGCGACCATGGCCTGGAAACGCTCGACGCCGGTGAAGTGATACTCGCGGCCATCCACCTCGCCCGGGCGCGACGCGCGCGTGGTGTGCGACACCGACAGCGCCAGGCCCGCCCCGGCAGACTCCAGCAAGGCCTTGACCAGGCTCGACTTGCCGGCGCCGGAAGGCGCGGAAATGATGTACAGGGTACCGCTGGCAGTGGGTTGTTTCATGCCGGTTATTCGACGTTCTGGACCTGTTCACGCATCTGCTCGATCAACACCTTGAGCTCGACCGAGACGCTGGTGGTCGCCACGACCACCGATTTCGAACCCAGGGTGTTGGCCTCGCGGTTGAGTTCCTGCATCAGAAAATCCAGGCGCCGGCCGACCGGCTCGTCGCCATCCAGCACCCGGCGCACTTCACCGATATGGCTTTCCAGGCGATCCAGCTCCTCGTCCACATCGACCTTCTGCACCTGCAACACCAGTTCCTGCTCGAGCCGGCCCGGCTCCACTGGCACCTCCAGTTCAGCCAGCCGCTGCTCCAGCCGCTTGCGCAGGCCGCTGCGGATCTCCGGCACCAGGGCTCGTACGTGACCGACCTGCGCGGCCATGGCATCGCAGCGCGTCAGCAGCAACCGCCTGATCTGCTCGCCCTCGCGTTCCCGGCAGCTCACCAGCTCGTCGAGGTTCGTATCCAGCAATGCCATGGCCCCGGTAATCAGCGGCGTGTTGTCGACGACCTGCTCGCGCACCACGCCCGGCCAGCGCAGCAGCTCCAGCGGGTTCAGCGCGGCCGTCTCGGTCAGGCGCCCGGCCACGGAACGGCAGGCATCCAGCAGGCGCTCCAGGTTGCCCGGGTCGATATCGAATGCGTTGTCGCCGCTGACTGCCGGTTTGTAGCGGCAGACGCAGTCGACCTTGCCGCGGCCCAACCGGGCATTGACCCGTTCACGCACCGCCGTTTCCATCGCCCGCAACTCATCCGGCAGGCGCAACCCGATCTCCAGGTAGCGGTGATTGACCGAGCGCAGTTCCCAGCACACGTTGCCCGCCGGGAGGTCGACCTCGCAACGCGCGAAGGCTGTCATACTGCGAATCATGCGGGCTCCGGGGAACGGTTACTGACGAGGCGGCAATGGTAAGCCATTCGCGCGCGGATGGAAAAGTGGCCTGGTACCCGCCCCGGAAACGACAAGGCCGCTGCAGCCCTTGCGGGCGCAGCGGCCTCCGGAACGGCAGGACTGCCAGGGGCTAGATATCGCCGAGCGGTCTGACGAAGGTGTACTTCACCGGCCGCATGACCAGCTGATCGGCGGCCTCGCCCACGTTGCCGCCCAGCGCGGTGAACGGCAGCGAGACGATAAAAGTGGCCACGCCGACCACGGTACCGACCAGCATCGTCGGCCGGATCATGAACATATCGGCCAGCATCGCGCCGCCGCTCGGCCCGTTCTCATCAACGAAAGCGCCTGCGGCTGCCGTGGGAACGTACACCAGCTGGGTGATCGCTAGCAGGGCGGCGAGCGCTGGGCCGGCCAGTTTCCTGTATGAATGTTGCATAGTCCTGAATCTCCATGTGAGCGATCCGTGCGGGATCCGAAGCAGTACGCGCATGGCGATACATCGTCCATCCGCCCGGCAACCTTTATAGCGCGGCCGGATCCGGTCATGAAACTGCGACGCAGATCCATCCGCATACAGGATCATCGCGTACCTGGAGCAACATAATACAAAGAAAACAGCCATTCAACATCAACAATTTACTGTCCGGCCCGGCATGGTCACGGCACCGGCCGGCACGACGGCACATCGTCCCGGTGCAGTGTGCGTCTGGCCGGGGCATGATCGCGCTATACTGCGCGCCAGCCAATCAACCACAGGTACCCGCCATGCGCCCCAGCCAA
>DATKZN010000047.1:0-5287 GCA_035527955.1 Gammaproteobacteria bacterium | reverse complement strand
CAACAGGATTTGTGCCTGTTCGTCCTGCCAGCGCATCGACAGGTCTGCCGAGGTAAACAGGCTGTTGACGCCCGGTTCACCGAAGCCCTTGCTGGCACTGGCGTCCAGCAGCATGGCATTGTCGAGCGAACCAAAGGGTGTACTGGCATAACCCAGACGTATGCCGAGCTTGGTACCCCGCATTAAATCTTCAACGCGTCCGATCTGGTCATGGTTCACGACGACTGCGTAGTCGTCCTCGACGATCTCCATCGCAACAAACGGATAGACGTATTTCCGGTCCACCGGCAATACTCCTGCCCGGGGCAGGGTGGCATCCCCGCCCGGAGTGAAGTGATCTTCATCGAAGCCGGCGCCGGCACTGTAGCGCGTCACCCAGCCGGACCTGAGACCGGGTGAAAATCCGGCGTGCAGCTGGTAGCTGGTTTCCTCGTGACGAAACTCCGCCTGCGCGTCGCCACGGTCATAGAGGGAGTCGATGCGATCATTGTTCAGTATCGCCAGGCCATGGGAATTCCGGCTGTCCAGCGCATAAAATGGCAGCCCGAGGTCGAAGTGATAGCTGTTACCATCATCATTGTCGGAATAAGCGGCCAGCAGCCCGTAGCGTGTGCCACCCAGTTCACGGTCCGCGTACTCGACCAGGTTGGATTTATGGTCGACATCCGATTTATGCAGCAGGCCGAGTGAAATACCCGTACCGAACAGGTTGGTTTCCTCGAAGCCTATGGTGCTGGAATTCGTACCACCGCTGCGGCCTATGTCGAGCCTGGGCTTCAGGGTCCATACATCGGTGGTTTGCACACGGATATCGACCTTGCCGTCCGCGTAATGCACCGGCACGATCCGGGCGTTTCCCAGGTACTGGTTGCTGCGCAGGATGCGTTCGGATTCCTCGATCAGCCGCTGCGAGTACACATCGCCGGATTTGAAGAGCAGTTGCCGGCGGATGATCTTCGGCTGGGTGCGGATATGCAACCGGTTGGCGGCGCGAAACAACACCTTGTCTTCCCTGGGATCATCCAGATCGAAAATATCCTCGTTTTCGATGATGATCTCGCCGATCCGCGTTCCGGCTGCCTCCAGGTACACCGGCGAAAGCAGATCATAGTCTGTCATTTCAGGGGCATCCGCCCGTGCATGAGCGACCCCTGCAAGGATCAGCGAAATCATCAAAAGTAAAACGATACGCATAGCCTATTCGAGAACCGGAAACAGCCCGCGCAGGCCGTTGGCGATAATCTCTATCGATATCGCCGCCAGCAGCAGCCCGAACAGGCGGTCGATGATGCTCATGCCGATCCGCCCCAGCGTGGTGCCGATCTGCATCGCCAGGCTCAGCACCACCCACAGCACGACACAGACCAGCAGGATACAGCTGATGACGACGAACGGATGCAGGGGCAGGGCGGAACGCTGCATCTGGATAATCACGGTACTGATGGCGCCGGGGCCGGCCAGCATCGGTATCGCCAGCGGCACGACCGCGATACTGGACATTTCCTCGGCGGTCTTCTTATCGGTATACGTGGTGCGCAAGGTGTCGGACTCGGCACGCAGCATGGCCAGCGCCATCAGCAGCAGTACAATGCCGCCACCCACGCGAAACGAGGACAGGCTGGTGCCCATGAAGGCAAGCAGGCTGTCGCCGAATACCGCCGCAGCTATCAGTACCGCCCCCACGCTTACGCTGGTGATGAAGGCGATGCGCATGCGCTGTCGGCTGTCCTGTCCCTGGGTCAGCGAGAGGAACAGTGGGATAGCGATAAAGGGGTCGAGAATGACCAGCAGTGCGGTCGTGAAGCGGGTGTATTCAGTCCAGTGTTCCATGCGGCCCCGGCCCCGGAGGGCAATTCCATAACAAAGCGTAATCGATTAGCGTACCTGCGGAAACTTAACAGGAGATTAACAGCTTGGCAGCCGTGCAACTTGCACTATCGTAAAAATCGGATTAGCTTCAGCACCTTCATTCAGACCCACAGGAGATCAATATGTCCCGGGACAGCATGGGCAAGGGCACGACCGTCACCTCGGAAACCAGCGCCATCTGGAAAAACCATGTCAGTGTGCCCGATACCCCGGCCGGCTTCACGGTCAGGACCACGCACCCCGGCAATCCGGACGGCGTGGAAGTCATGCTGGAGCGCTGGGAGGCCGGTAGCGCGGAACCGCCACATTCACATCCTGGTGACGACATGACCGTGGTGGTGGAGGGCAGGATGGCCATCCAGTTCTTCATTCGCAAGGGTGACTCGCTGGCTGCAGATGGTGAGCCACTGCTGCTCGGACAGGGTGACACGGGCTACATCAGGGCCGGCAGGATCCATGACGCAAAGTACCTGGAAGACTGCAAGCTGGTGTACGTGCATGACCGGGGGTTCGGTTTCAGCGCCGAGTAAACCGTGCCAACGGTCAGGAAGGACCGCATCGCCGCCTGGAGCCATAGCCCGGGTATTGTGCTGTGCTTCTGCCTGTTCTGCCTCGCTGGCTGCATGGCGGCCGGCCATGGCGGCGGCCTGTCGGGGGCGGTTCCGCAACCGCTGACAGCGGGCGATCACACCATCACGTTGCAACATGGCGAGCTGCAGCGCCGCTACCATGTGCATGTCCCGCCGCACCGGCGCGGCCAGCCGCTGCCGGTCATGCTGGCCCTGCACGGCGGTGGCGGCAGCGGCCGGCAATTCCAGCGCGAAAATGCACTCGATCCGGTGGCAGAGCGGGAACGGTTTGTGGCGGTCTATCCCGATGGCACTGGCCCCCTCAAGGGGCGCCTGCTGACCTGGAACGCCGGCGATCACTGCTGCGGCTGGGCCCGCGAGCATGGCGTGGACGACAGTGGATTTCTGCTTGCCGTTCTCGACGATCTGGCCACACGCACATCCATCGACCGGGCGCGCATCTATGTGACCGGTCACTCGAACGGCGCCATGATGTCCTACCGCTTCGCCAGCGAACAGGCCGGGCGTGTCAGTGCCATTATCCCGGTTGGCGGTGCCATGGACCTGGCACACTTCAGTCCGGCACGACCGGTCGCCGTTTTGCACATCCACAGTGTGGACGATCCGCGTGCACTCTACGACGGCGGACTGGGTCCGAACTTCCCGGGCACCGACCACCGCGTCGAGCACCAGCCGGTCAGCCAGAGTCTGGCACGCTGGGCGCAATTCAATGGTTGCCAGCCGCAACCGCTGACGCAGGCGGTCAGCGAGGGCAGAGGTCCTGATGCCGGGCAAACGGTGACGCGACTCGTTTATACCGGCTGCCAGGCCGGGGGTGCTGTGGAACACCTTCGCCTGAGTGGCAGCGGCCATGGCTGGCCGGGTGTGCGGGTGCCACGCCTGCGCCGGAAACTACTGGGGCCCGACACCACGCTGATCAACGCAGCGGAGGAATCCTGGCGTTTCGCTGCACGATTCTCACATGCCGAGTGAAGGCAATATGCCGCCCGGCTGTGCTGGGCGGCCTGTTGCTCACTCGATCTTGATATAGGCAAAACCTTCGTGTTGCAGTTCGGCAATACGCACCACGCCGGAGGGAACCGGCACCACGTTTTTGTACAGCTTGTCTGCAGGCAGACCGATGCCGCTGCGGGTGATGTCGCACAGCTCCAGTTTTACCCCCTGCACACTGTTCAGTGATACGAGGCGGCCCTTGATGTTGTCACGCCGTTCCTCCAGTGCCGCGTCAGCCGCAAACGGCGTATCGGCAAGCTTGTCATCAGTCAGGAAACGGATGCCGTGGGCAACGAACACGATGCGTACATCGTATTCGATCAGTTCGTTCTGGTAATACGTGACCATATTGTTGATGCTGGTCAGCATGGCGCTGAAGCGGCGGGGATCGGCGAAATCGGCATGGTAGACCACCCTGGCCAGGTCATCCCCGTCGACTGCATGGGATTTTTCCGGGCCCGAGAGCAGCAACGGCAAGGCGAGCAGGGCTATCAGAATACGTTTGTGCATGGCTAGACTCCTCCTGTAAATAGGCAGACATATGCCCAGTGTAGCAAATTCGCGACACTGGCATGCGTCCTGGAGGCCGCATCCTGAGCCGTGCCCGAGCGTGAACCACGTCCGGTTATTGCCTGACGTAGCGTGCTAGTGTCGCAAGCTGTCAGCTTGACGGAGATACGAAGTGCGCGTGAAATTCGTAACGATAATCGCCATATTGCTGCTGCCGGACGTGATCAGAGCGGACGATGCCAATGGCCTGGTGCGCGATCCCGGCGACGACCTGGCCAGCGGCATCGAGCTGAACCGAGATCTCGGGTATGAGCGCGGCAAATCCGGCAACCACTACCTGCGGCTGGAGCATTCGCTGCCACTTATCCCGCACGCCATGGTCAGCAAGCGCAGTATCGATGGAAACGCAAGCGGTCGCCTGTCACGTACCTATGATTCCGGCGGCAGCTTCACTGTAGGCGGGGATGTCGACAGCAATGTGCAATACCGGCAGAGCGACGTCATTTTCTACTACAGTATCCTCGATACCGCTACCAGCATCGACGTAGGAGTGAACGCAAGATACATCGAAAGCAGCATGCTGCCTGGCGGTGGCGAAGGAATGGAAACCGCGGATGTGACGGGGTGGATGCCGCTGCTATATGCCGGACTCGGTGTCGACCTGCCGCTAACCGGCCTGTCACTCGGCGCTAACGGTTCCTTTATCGGCTACCAGGGTAATCGCCTGTACGATGTGACGCTGCAAGCCAGCTACACCACGCCATGGAAAGCCAGCGCCGATTTCGGCTACCGGCATCTTAAACTCGGCCTCGACGATTTCAATTCATACAGGGCCGAAATCGAATTCAGTGGTCCCTATGCAGGCGTGTTCGTAAAATTCTAAGAGCGTCGCGTCAGGTCCCGGCACCAACAACCTCGGCGGTATTTTCGTCACATGCCCCGCCGCACATCAGCCGCGCAGGCAGGCGCGGGAAGGCGCTGATTACCGACACCAGCAGGCTGGCGAAGTAGGGCACCGACTGCACCAGCAGCACGATGATCCAGAGCAGCAGGTCGAGCATGCCTGTCCCGCTTTTCCAGGCGATAGCCGCTGCCGCAATCCACAGGGCAACTGCAAACAGTGTTTCCTCGCGCGCCGATACCAGTGCACGCCAGAGTGCACTGGTCTGTTCCAGTTTCGGCGTGCGCATGAAGGGTATGGAGCGCGTAAACAGTCCAAGCCAGATCGCACGAGCGATGGTGTGCGACAGGGACAGGCCGGTGAGTGCAGCCGCCAGTGTCTGGCGCAGCGTGCCGACGATGCGTACCCCACGATATAGATAGAA
>DATKZN010000046.1:0-2206 GCA_035527955.1 Gammaproteobacteria bacterium | reverse complement strand
GAGGTCACCCGGTTTCCCACCGGGTATCTTCCCGTCAGGGTGCGGATTGATGAGGCAGAGCATTATCAGCCTATGAGAATTCGGGAATATCGAGCCATACAGCAGAGGTTCAAGTGATGAGCGAGTCAATGATGCGTACTGGTGGGCCTGTTTTGTTGCTGATACTGGCCCTGTTTCAGGTATCCCCGGCGCTGGCCCGGAACGATGATGTTATACAGCGAGAGATCGAGGCGCAGATCGCAGGGTCTGCGATACTGCGCGACACCCTGATCGAGGTACACGTGGAAGAACGGCTGGTTGTACTCACAGGGCAGGTTAGGCTCTACGAGCAGAAGCTGATCAGTGACCGTATTGCCTGGACTACGCTGGGCGTGTTCGAGGTGGACAACGAAATACGGGTGGTGCCGAAGGTGCCGGTGGCGGATGCGGCAATCGAACATAAGATCAAGGAGATCGTGAAAACTGACGAGCGCTTCCATGGAGCCGGCGTGGTGGTCGCGGTTGACAACGGCGTTGTATCTATCCAGGGCGGTTTTTTCGGACTGAGTGATCCGGTGTTCCTGAAACACAAGGTGGCGGAAATCGAAGGGGTGATCGATATTAAGATTCGCGCCACGTTCCTTGCCCAGTCAAGCGGAACCTAGGGTAGATCATGCATAAATCCGCAGAGAAAGCTGCTGAATAATGACCTCCATATATAGCGAGTCTTTGCCGAAATGGCGTCGATGCTGTTGGTGGTCGTCGTCGTTAGCGCTATCGGTGTGCATTTCGGCAGCCGCTGATTGTCGCCTTCATGGCTGTAGGCATATTGGTGGGGGCGACCGTCACACAGGTCCTTCATGGCCGAGAAGGTAGACCTTTTATCGGACCGCCTGCGTTCGTGTTGTATATTTAGTTTGAAACAGGCCCGTGACTAATAGAAACGTCAACATGGATACCTTGCTTTCAAGACATTGGCATCATCTGCCATGCGATGAGATCGCCACACTGCTGGAGTCGGATGCTGCCAAGGGACTCGATATCTTCGAGGTGGCGCACCGGCAGACGCATTTTGGGCCGAATCGCCTCACCCTGAAGAAAGGCAAAAGTCCGCTGCTATTATTTCTGCTGCAGTTTAATCAGCCGCTTGTTTATATCCTGCTGGGCGCGGCGGCCGTCACTTTCGCACTGCAGGAATGGGTTGATAGCGGTGTCATCTTCGCTGTCGTGCTGGTCAATGCCATTATCGGTTTCATCCAGGAATCAAAGGCAATAAAGGCCATCGAGGCGCTGGCACATGCCATGGAGGGCATGGCGACCGTTGTCAGGGCGGGGAAAAAAGAAAAAATCGCCGCCACTGAACTGGTCCCCGGGGATCTTGTGTTGCTGCAATCCGGAGACAAGGTGCCCGCGGACCTGCGCCTGCTGCGTACCCGGGAACTGCAGATCGATGAGTCGGCGTTGACTGGCGAGTCCGTGCCGGTGCAGAAGCAGCCGGAACATCTGGCGCAGCAAACGCTGCTTGCCGACCGCAGCAACATCGCTTATTCGTCCACCCTGGTGACCTACGGCACCGGCGCAGGAATTGCGGTTGCCACGGGTGACGGCACCGAGATTGGACAGATCAACGCGCTGATCGCCAGTGCAGATACCCTGGCAACCCCCCTGACCAGGAAAATTACACACTTCAGCGGAATTTTGCTGTGGGTCATTCTGGGCCTTGCCGGCTTGACCCTGCTGGCTGGCTGGTACCACGGGACACCCCTGCTCGAAAACTTCATGGCGGCAGTGGCGCTGGCCGTTGGTGCGATACCGGAGGGCCTTCCAGCGGCGATGACTATCATGCTGGCTATCGGCGTGAGCAAGATGGCGCGGCGTCACGCGATTATCCGCAGGATGCCAGCTGTTGAAACCCTGGGCAGTACGACCGTCATCTGTTCCGACAAGACCGGCACCCTGACCCAGAACCAGATGACGGTGCAGCTGGTCTGTGCCGGCGGTAACTGCTACGAGTTCACGGGCGTGGGTTATGCACCGCAGGGAGAGGTTTGCATTGATGAATCCGCAATCGATCCAGAAGCGCATCCTGTCCTTGTGGAGTGTCTGAAGGCCGGCCTGTTATGCAACGATTCAAGTTTAATCAACAAGGGAAAACAGTGGGGCATCGAGGGAGATCCAACAGAAGTTGCCTTGATAACCGCAGCGGCCAAGGCAGGACTTTCACGGG
>DATKZN010000045.1:0-15231 GCA_035527955.1 Gammaproteobacteria bacterium | reverse complement strand
TCACAGATCAACCCTCTGTGTGCCCGGTGCCCTCTGTGGCTTTTCTTGCTCTGCGCCTCCGCGTCTCTGCGCGAGGCAGTGTGTTGCAGACTGGTGCCTACTCCCGTTCGTGCTGCCACAGCACATCCGGTTCGCCAGCCTGTTTGTTCAGGAAGCGTGCCATGACGAACAGCAGGTCGGAGAGCCGGTTCAGATAGCGTGTGCCGGCGGGATTGAGCTGCGCTGTTGCAGACAGCGTGCGAACGTGCCGCTCTGTACGCCGGCAGACCGCGCGTGCCACGTGGCAGCGCGCCGCGGCCAGGCTGCCGCCGGGCAGGATGAAATCCTTCAGCGGCGGCAATTCGGCATTGAGCCGGTCGAGTATGACTTCGAGTGCATCGACCCGCGCGTCGCTGACCATGGCGGTGCCGGGCATGCTGAGTTCACCGCCGAGGTCGAACAGGCGATGCTGGATATCCAGCAGGCAGCTCCGGATGTCTTCCGGCAGGGGCTCGCACAGCAGCAGGCCGATGGCGCAGTTCAGTTCATCGACGTCACCGATGGCCTCGATGCGCGGGTCATCCTTGGCCACGCGCGTGCCGTCGCCCAGCCCGGTCGAACCGTCGTCGCCGGTGCGGGTGTAGATTCGGGTCAGGCGGTTACCCATGTCAGCTGTCCGTCAGCCGGTATTCGACCGGTATGATGATGTCCATCGTCCGGCCATCGATCCACGCAATGGCCTCGGGAATGTGCACGGCCCTGATCGAACGCAGGGCGGCATCATCCAGCACGCGTATGCCGGAACTGTTCGAGATGCGTGCATCGGTAACGGCGCCGTCCGGCAGGATACGCAAGGTGATGACCACCGTGCCTTCCCAGCCTCTGAGGCGTGCACGGTGCGGATAGCTGAAATTCGCCTGCAGTGCCGAGTGCACCGCCGCGCGTACATTGTTCTGTGCGGTTTCACTGTCGCTGTTGCTGATTTCTGCAGTCCTTGTATCAGCCGTCTGCGCCGGTTGTTGCGGCGCTTCGGCGGTGTCTGCTGGCAGAAGCGCCGGGACCGCTTCATGCAGCTTGCTGCGTGCCTGCGGGCTCCGGGTTGCGGGTGGCGATAGCTTTCGGGCGGGCAGCGACCGGTCCCCGGGCTGCCTGGCGTCGGGCGCGGCCTGCGTGCCCGGCGCCCTGAGCTGCAGCGACAGGGCCGGTGCCGACACGGCCGGCAGATACTGTGGCCACAGTGTGGGCCAGGCACTGAGCAGCAGTGCGTGCAGAAACAGCGATATCAGTAAAAAACGTTTCATCGACTATTGGCCCGAGTCGTGGCGCAGCGTGATGGACAGGCTGCGTCCGGCGGTATTGTAGGTGGCGACAGTCTGGTAGTCCTTGTCCAGGACGTTATCAACGCGACCCTGCAATGTCAGGTGGCGGTCCAGTTTCCAGGATGCGCGAAGGTTGAATATGCCGAAGCCCGCTACCGGTACGGTGTTGCCGCTGTCGTCGAAGCGGTCACTCTGTGCAATCAGCGTCGCGCCCGCACCGATCCTGTCAAACTGGCGATCCACATCGATGCGCAGGCTGCGTTTCGCACGTCTTGGCAGCCTGTTGCCGGTCGCGTCATCCTGCGGGTCGAGGAGGGTAAGCGCGGCGCTGCTCTCCCAGCCAAGCACGGTAGCGGATACCGTGGTCTCGAGGCCGTCGATGACGGCCTTGCTGACGTTGCCCGGAAGCGAGGTCGACAGGTCGAATACGATCAGATCGTCGATGCGGGTACGGAATGCCCGCACATCCCAGTCTGCCGTTCCTGCCTGCCCGGATATGCCGACTTCCAGCGTGTCGGACTCTTCGGGTCGCAGGTTCGGATTGCTGAAACCGGGGAAGTACAGGTCGTTGAAGGTGGGAGCCTTGAAGGCCGTTCCATAGGAAGCCGTTAACCGGGTTGCCGTCCCGGGCTGGTAACCCCAGGCGATATTGCCGGTGGTGTGGTTGCCGAACTGTTCGTCGTCGAGCGGACGCACGCGGGCCAGCAGGGAGTGCTTGCCCGTCTCGCCGCGGTACTGAACGAACAGTGCCTTTGTCTTGCGGGAGCTTTCATTGTATGCAGTGGTGCTGTCGACACGATCATCGTGAAAATCAAAGCCAGCCGAGACAACATCGTCGTCCGTCAGGAAGAAATCATTTTGCAGGGAGAAGGTGCGTCGCTCCGTGTTGAACGTCGATTGCGTTCCGGGGCTGCCGGTAAGGTAACTGTCCCGCTCGTCGAGGCTGCGACCGGCGGATGTCGTCAGGTCCCAGCCATCCAGTGGCGTTGTCCGCAGCGTGAGCCCGATGGCCTGCTGAACGAAATCGTCCTCGTTGGAAAAGTTTCCGTCGTACTCGGTATTGCCCGCCGCATGCATGCCGTGGAACTCTATCTCGCTGCCGCCGCTAAACCGGTGGCCGAGTCGCAGGCTGGCGGACGTGTTGTCGTTGCCGTCCCTGTCAGGCTCATCCAGCGGGGTGCCGAATTCGACAGTCGGCTGGCGTGCATCGAAGCCGTTGGTTCGCTTGTGTGCGAGCCGCGCGGAAACCCAGTGCCTGTTGCTGGCGCCGCTCAGGTCCGCGGCCACCTCGCCGGTGTTGTAGCGGCCGCCGCTGATGCTGGCGCCATGGCGAAACGGCCCTTCGCCGCGGCGTGTGAAGATCTGGATGACGCCGCCAATGGCCTCCGACCCGTACAGTGCGGAGTGCGGTCCGCGCGCTATTTCTATCCGCTCCACCTGTGCGAGCGGGAGGAATTCCCAGGCCACGGTGCCCGCGGTGACGGATCCCATGCGGATGCCGTCGACCAGCACGGTGACGTGCCCGGGATTGGTGCCGCGCAGGTACAGCGATGTCAGGTTGCCGCCGGTGCCCTGGCTGACCGTGTCGATTCCGGCCATACCCTGCAGCAGTTCGGCAAGTGTTGCCGCCTGGGTGCGCTCGATTTGCGCACGGGTGATTACCGTGACCGACGATAGCGTTTCATCCGCGGTCTGGGCGAAGCGCGTTGCGGTCACGACGATCGGCGCCGGCGCGGTGCCGGCATGCGCAGGCGCGGCGGAAACGATACAACCGGCAACAAGCCCGGACAGGATTCGGTAGCGGGGATTCATGGTTTCTCCAGTGCGCCCACCCGCGCAGTAGGGTGTCATGGAGAAATACAACAGGCCGGGGTATCGGTCTGCCGGTATCGCCCTCCGCGACACGAACAAGTTGGTTGCAGGCCGGTCTCCGGGCTTGCGAGCGGGTTTCCCCGGCGAACCACCTTCCCGCGCGTGCGCAGTGGTGTTTTGATTCGCCTTGACTCGCTTACCGTTGCGGGGGCAGCGCCGGACTGGTCATGAAGATGACGCACCGGCTTCCCGTTTCATCCCGTGAACGAACGTTCGCGGAACACCTGCAACAATGCACAGCGGACTGTACGTCCGCGGGCGTGAGGGTGTCAAGGCGATCTGCCGTCATGCCGGTATCCACACCGGTCCGCCGGCAGTATCGATACGGCGCAGCGGATGCCGGTAGAGCCGTTCCAGGCTGGTCTCCGTCATCACGGCATCCCGGTCGCCCTGCAGGAAGGTGCCGTCGCCGAACAGCAGCAGGAAGCGGTTGCAGTAGCGCGTGGCAAGATTGAGATCGTGCATGACGATGCACAGTGCGCGGTCGCCGTGCACAGACTGTTGCCGGAGCAGGTCGAGCATGCGCACCTGCTGGTGGATGTCGAGATGATTGGCCGGTTCGTCCAGCAGCAGCAGTTGTGCTTGCTGGGTCAGCAGCGTGGCGATGCCGAGGCGGCGGCGCTCGCCGCCGGACAGGGTGCCAACGTTGCGTGCCTCCAGCGCCGCCAGGTCGACGGCGGCCAGTGCCTCGCGTGCCACGGCGTGGTCGGCCGCCGACTCCCATTGCAGGGCCCCCAGCCACGGGTGCCGACCGGTCAGCACCGTTTCCAGCACCGTGGCCGGGAAGGCGTCGTGGTGATCCTGGAACAGCACGCCGATGTGCCGGGCAATGGTCTTGCGCGGCAAGGTTGCGAGTGGCTTGCCCTGCAATGCGATAGCGCCGCTGTCCGGCGCGTGCAGGCCGGCCAGCGTGTGCAGCAGTGTGGTTTTGCCAGCGCCGTTGCGGCCGAGGATGCACCAGCACTCGCCGGGCTCGATGCGCAGGCCGAGTCTGCGGCAGACCGGCAGGCCGGCGATGGAAACATCCAGGTCGTTTGTCTGCAGCAATGCCATGCCAGGTCAGTCCAGTGCGGTGTCCTGGTCCCGGCCACGCCGCAGCAGGGCCAGGAACAGCGGCACGCCGATCAGCGCGGTGAGGATGCCGACCGGCAGCTGGCGGGGTGCTAGCAGGCTGCGCGCCAGCGTGTCGGCCACGATCAGCAGACAGCCGCCCAGCAATGCAGCCGCCGGTAGCAGAAAGCGGTGATCGCGCAGCCCGATCAGGCGCAGCATATGCGGCACGATCAGGCCGACGAAGCCGATGTTACCGGCCAGGGTCACGGCGGTGGCGGTCAGCAGCGAGGCCAGCACATAGATGAGGCGCCGCAGCGCCGGCACCGTGACACCCAGCGCGCTAGCGGTGCGTTCTCCGTGGGTGAGGATGTTGAGCGGGCGTCCGAGCGCGATGGCCAGCACCAGTCCGCACAGCAGTACACCGGCGCCGGTGTAGGGCATGGCGGCGAACGACAGGTCGCCCATCAGCCAGAACAGCATGCTGCGCAGGCCCTGGTCGGGACTCACCGCCAGCAGGAAGCCGATCAGCGCGCCCCAGCCGGCGGCCACCACGACACCGGTGAGCAGCAGGCGCTGACTGCTCCAGCTACCGCTGCCATGCGCCAGCACGAACACCAGCAGCATGGACAGCAGTGCGCCGCCGAATGCCGCGCCGTGCAGCCACAGCGTGCCCATGCCGAACAGCATGGCGAGCAGTGCGCCGGTTGCCGCGCCGCCCGACACCCCGAGCACGTAGGGATCGGCCAGCGGATTGCGCAGTAGCACCTGCATCAGCGCGCCGGCCGTGGCCAGTAACGCGCCGGTGGTGAAAGCGGCCGCGGTACGCGGCCAGCGCAGTTCCAGGATCACCGCAGTCGTGGTGTTATCGTAGTCTCCGGCCAGTGCGGCCAGCAGGTCGCGCCAGTCACTCTCGACACTGCCGGTCAACAGGCTGATTGCCGCGCTGCACACGGCCAGCAGCAGGAGCAGGATCAGCAGCCGCGGTCCGTGCATCAGGCGCAGCGTCCCGCTGAAGTCCCGCTGCCCGGTGACGTAACGAACGTCATCGCAGGCTGATCACCGGCCAGTTCAGCTGCCGCGCGTGCGCCTCCAGTATTTCGTCCGGATCCACCGCGATCGGCCTGGTCACGCGGCTTAGCAGCGGCAGGTCGTTGTGCGAGTCGCTGTAGAAAGAGCTGTCCTCGAGAGATTGCTGCCTGCCGGCGAGCCAGCCTTCAAGCACCGTGACCTTGCCGTCCTGAAAACAGGGGATGCCGGCGACGCCGCCGGTATAGCGGCCGGCAACCTGCTCGGGCTCGGTTGCGAGCAGGTGCTCGATACCGTACAGGTCGACAATGGGGCGGGTGATGAAACTGTTGGTGGCGGTGATCACCGCCAGGGTGTCACCCTGCTCGCGGTGACGTTCGATCAGTTGCCGGGCTTTCGGCAACAGGATGGGTACGATCATTTCCTCGACATACTGCATGCGCCAGCGCTGCAGCAGCGTCAGGTCATGCTCGGCAAGCGGCCGCAGCTGGAAGGCCAGGAATTCGTGGATGTCCAGTTCGCCGACCTTGTACTGATCGTAGAAGCGCCGGTTTGCCTGTTCGTAGCGCGGGCCGTCCACGATGCCCTGTTCGACCAGGAAACAACCCCACAGGTAATCGCTGTCACCCGCGATCAGCGTGTTGTCGAGGTCGAACAATGCAATGCCCACCGTACCTGCTCCTGTTGCCGAAGGCCGCCAAGGATACACGAACGGGTGTTGCTTTCATGCGTGCTGCCGCTGCCCCCATTTGCCAGAAAAAGCCGCCTATGGGAGAATCATTACTATTCATGCTTTCGAGCAAGGTTCAATAAGTGATTGATCCAGATGGTTTCAGACCGAACGTGGGGATAATCCTGTCCAACGGTGACGGGCGGCTGCTTTGGGCGCGCCGCGCGGGGCAGGACGCCTGGCAGTTCCCGCAGGGCGGGATGCGTTCGGACGAGACGCCGGCCGAGGCCATGTACCGCGAGCTGGGCGAGGAGATCGGGCTGGAGCCGGACGACGTCGAGGTCATCGGCGTCACACGCGGCTGGTTGCGCTATCGCCTGCCGCGCCAGTACATCCGCCATTCCAGCCGGCCGCTGTGCATCGGGCAGAAACAGGTCTGGTTCCTGTTGCGCAAGCTGTGCGCGGACCGTGCCGTCTGCCTGGACCGGTGCGCGCGGCCGGAGTTCGATCGCTGGCGCTGGGTCGACTACTGGCAGCCCCTCGACGAGGTCGTTGCCTTCAAGCGCAAGGTCTACCGGCAGGCGCTGAACGAACTGGCGCCGCTGCTGTTTCCCGATGGCATGCCGAACTCCCCGTCGAACTGCGATACCGGCCAGTGACGCCACCCGCGCCGTTCGTGTACAGGCTTTCCTGTACGGCAACAACCTGATCCCCCGTGCATACCGGACCCCCGCCCATGCTGGAAACACTCAGACGCATCATCCAGGAGGTCAACACCGCACCCGATCTTGAGCAGGCGCTGAAGATCATTGTGCAAAGGGTGCGTACTTCGGTGAATGTCGACGTCGCCTCGGTGTACCTGCGCGATACCGAGCGTCGCGAGTTCGTGCTGCGTGCGACCGAGGGTCTGCGCCAGGACGCCGTGGGCAAGGTGCGCCTGCGTTACGGCGAGGGCCTGGTCGGCATGGTGTGCGAGCGCGAGGAGCCGGTGAACATCGAGGATGCGCCCAGTCACCCGCGCTACATGTTCGTCGCCGAGACCGGCGAGGATCCCTACCACGGTTTTCTCGGCGTGCCCATCATCCAGCACGGCAAGGTGCTCGGTGTGCTGGTCGTGCGCCAGCGCAAGGTGCGCCGCTTCGAAGACGAGGAGGAGGCCTTCCTGGTTACGCTGGCGGCGCAGCTGGCCGGCGCCATCACCCATGCCGGCGCCAGCGGCGAGATCACCAGCGCACTGGCCCGTACCGAGAAGGTTTCGGCCGCCCTGCGTGGCCTGCCGGGATCGCCCGGTGTCGCCATCGGCCAGGCCATGGTGGTCTATCCCCCGTCCAACCTGGACGCCATACCGGATCGCGTGGCGGCGGACCCGGAAGTGGAGGTGGCCAACTTCCAGTCGGCTGTCGACGCCGTCCGGGATGACCTGCGTGCCTATGCCAACCGCATGTCCGCCGTGTTGCCGCCGGAAGAGCTGGCGCTGTTCGACGCGCTGCTGCTGATGCTGGGTGGCGACAGCCTGGTGGCGGAAACCATCGAACGCATCCGTGCGGGCAACTGGGCGCCCGGCGCCCTGCGCGAGACGGTGTCGCAGCATGTGAGCGTGTTCGAATCCATGGAGGACAGCTATCTGCGCGAGCGTGCGAGCGATATCCGCGATCTGGGTCGCCGCATCCTGACCCACATGCAGAGCGGCCCGCCGGCGGGTATCGAGATCTATCCTCGCACGGTGCTGGTCGGCGAGGATATCAGTGCCGCGCAGCTGGCGGAGATCCCGCTGGAGAACCTGGCCGGTATTGTCAGTGCCAGCGGCTCCAGTTCCTCGCACGTGGCGATCCTGGCACAGGCACTCAGCATCCCGGCAGTGATGGGCATCGAGGACATGCCGGTCGGGCGCCTGGAAGGCCAGACCATCATCGCCGACGGTTACCGCGGCGACGTGTTTATCAATCCCACCCCGCTGGTGCGCGAGGAGTTCCTGCTGCTGCAGTCGCAGGAGACGGAGCTCACCGAAACGCTGAAGAAGGTCGTCGGCCAGCCCTCGATCACGCCCGATAACATAGCCGTGCCGCTGTACCTGAATATCGGCCTGGTCTCGGGTATCGGGCAGGAGGTGCACGGCGACGGTGACGGGGTCGGATTGTACCGTACCGAGGTGCCGTTCCTGTTGCAGGACCGCTTCCCCTCGGAGGACGAGCAGCTGCGCATCTACCGCACGGCGCTGGAGGCGTTCGCACCGCGGCCGGTGACCCTGCGTACGCTCGATGTCGGCGGGGACAAGATGCTGCCATATTTCCCGGTGCACGAGGACAACCCGTTCCTGGGCTGGCGCGGCATCCGCATCTCCCTCGATCATCCGGAAATCTTTCTCACCCAGATCCGCGCCATGATGCGAGCCAGTATTCATCTCAATAACCTGACCATCATGCTGCCGATGGTGTCGTCGGTCAGTGAGGTCGATGTCGCGCTGACGCTGATCAACCAGGCGCACGGCGAACTGCTCGAGGACGGCATGCCGGTAGTGCGGCCGCCCATCGGCATCATGGTCGAGGTGCCGTCCGCGGTCTACCAGGTAGCGGCGATGGCGCGGCGGGTGGATTTCTTCTCGATCGGTACCAATGACCTGACCCAGTACCTGCTGGCGGTCGATCGCAACAACTCACGCGTGGCAGGTCTTTACCAGTCCCTGCATCCGGCAGTGCTCCGCGCCATCCAGCAGGTGGTGACCGATGCCCACAAGCTGGGCAAGCCGGTGAGCGTGTGCGGCGAGATGGCGGGCGATCCGGCCTCAGTGCTGGCCTTGCTCGGCCTGAAGGTCAACAGCCTCAGCATGAGCGCCAGCAACCTGCAGCGCGTGAAGTGGGTGATCCGCAGTTTCGCGCAGAGCGAGGCTGTCGAGCTGCTGGAGCAGGCGCTGGTGCTCGAGGAGCCCCGCGCCATACGCGAAATGTACAACAGCGTGCTGGAGCAGGGCGGCCTGGGTGGACTGGTGCGCGCCGGCAACTAGGTCCTGTAGCGAAACGTCCGAAGCCCGCGCGGCGTGGCGGCCACTGTTACATTACTCGCAGCGCCCGCGCACGGTCCGGTCAAGCGATCCGCGCTCCGGAGACGGGTGCCGGCGAGCCGCGGCATGCGACACGACGCCGCACCAGCACCCGATATCCCGTCGGGCAGGCTTCGCAAGTACACGAAACAAAACGGAAAGCCGCATTAGCATCGCGGCTGCTTGCCAGGTGGCTGTGCATGTGGGCACAAGCGGCCAGCGGCCCGCAGGCGGACCGGTTTCGGCAATTGTCCCAGCACCCTGTCGATGCCCTGCCGTTTCCGCTAGAATCTGCCGCCTGATGCTGTCTGTTCGATTCTCTACTGAATGATGGAGTACCTTATGCAGTGGTACAGGCAAGGGATCCTGGTTGCAATTCTTGGCATTTCTTCAACGCTGGCACTGGCGGCGGACTGGCAGGCATTGCCGGCACAGGCCCCCGCGCCGGCAGATAATCCCACGACACCCGAGAAGGTCGCGCTCGGCCGCATGCTTTTCCTCGACCCGCGCTTTTCCTCGACCGGGACGGTGTCCTGCAATTCCTGTCACAACGTGATGCTGGGTGGTGAAGACAACCGTGCCGTGTCGATGGGTGTGCACGGCAAGACCGGCGGGCGCAGCTCGCCGACGGTGTGGAACTCCGCCTTCGCATCCTCCCAGTTCTGGGATGGCCGCGCCGCCACGCTGGAGGACCAGGCCAAGGGACCGGTGGTCAACCCGGTCGAAATGGGTATGACCGAGGTGGAAGAGGCGATGAACCGGGTACGCGAAATCGCCGGCTACCGGCCGTATTTCGAAAAGGCCTTCCCGGGCAGCAAGGACCCGATGACGGTGGACAATGCGGCGAAGGCGGTCGCGGCCTACGAGCGCACCCTGATCACGCCGGACAGCGCTTATGATCTCTACGTCAAGGGCGACAAGCAGGCCATGACCGAACAGCAGGTGCGCGGCATGCAGACGTTTGCCGAAGCAGGCTGCACCTCCTGCCATTCCGGCGCCGCATTCAACGGTCCGGCCATGGCGCCGGGTACCGGCTTCTTCATGAAGTTCCCGACCTTCACTGACAACGACTATGTGAAGAAGTACACCTTCACCGCAGACGGTGGCCGCTTTGCAGTTACCGGCAAGGAAGCGGATCGTGACATGTGGAAGGTGCCGACGCTGCGCAATATCGCGCTGACGGCGCCGTACTTCCACAACGGTACGGTGAAGACGCTGAGTGATGCCGTACGCGTGATGGCGAAGACCCAGCTCAATCGCGACCTGGGCGAAGCCGAAACCGCCGATATTGTCGCATTCCTCGGTGCATTGAGCGGGCCGTTCCCGCAGCAGCCAATGCCGCAGCTGCCTCCGACACCGGGCACCAGCATTGTGATTGATGATTGAATCCGGCCTTAACACACTATTCCCTGCGGGGATCACGATATTGATCAAGAGGAGAAACACGATGGATTACCGCACTGGCAGGTCTATGATGATACGTATCTGTGTGCTTGCCCTGCTGCTGTCCGGGCTGGCGTCCGCCGGCCAGGCGCTTGCCAAATCCGCGGCCGAGATCGATATCGGCGTGCAGGAAACGCTCAAGCAGTTCCGCAGCGAGGTCAAGGGCGGCAGCAAGTTCCTCAGCCGGGCAAGCGGGGTGCTGGTGTTTCCCAGTGTCATCAAGGCAGGTTTCGGTATCGGTGGCGAATACGGCGAGGGCGCATTGCGGGTCGGCGGCAAGACTGTTGACTACTACAACACGGCGGCGGCCTCGATCGGTTTCCAGATCGGCGCACAGTCGAAATCGATTGTGATCGTGTTCATGACCAGCCAGGCGCTGGCCGACTTCCGCAAGAGCGACGGCTGGAAGGCCGGTGTCGATGGCTCGGTGGCGCTGATCGAGTGGGGCGTGGGCGAAGATATCAATAGCGTGGATATCAAGGACCCCGTGGTCGGCTTCGTGTTCAGCAACAAGGGGCTCATGTACAACCTGACGCTCGAAGGTGCCAAGTTCACCCGCCTCGATAAATAGCGGCACGCACTACGCGCTGCAACCGACCAAGGAGACGTTTGCGTGAGACATGTCATTTCCTGCCTGCTGATAGTGCTGGCCATGCTGGTTCAGCCGTTCGCGCTGGCCGCGACCCAGCTGACTGACAATCCATTGAACCAGGCGGATTTGCCCGACTACCGTGTCGGAACCACCGGCTACCTGCACCTGGTCTGGCATGACGCCGTTGTGGACAACGGCGCCATCCTGTTCAAGCTGTTCAATTCGGCCGGTACCGAACTGATTACGGACATCCAGATCAATGACAGCAGTGGCAGTGCCAACACACATCCGGTGACGGCCATCGATGCCAGCAACCGCCTGTTCGTGGTCTGGCAGGATCAGGCTGACCAGGAAGTCTGGTTCATGCGGCTGGAGCCGTTACTGGATGATCTCGATCCAGCGACACCGGCCGTTCTGACGACCATCAAGCAGACCCTCGCTAATAATCTTGATGAGGTGCGCATCTCCAACCCGGCAGACGGCCGGCCCGCACTCAATCCGGCCATGGCCATCGACGGCAGCGGGAACCTGCACGTGGTGTGGGAGAGTGGCGCCGGTGGTCCAGTGCAATATGTGCAGGTCGATCCCGACGGGAACCTGATGCCGGGCGGGCCGGTGTCGGTGTCACAAGCAGCTGGCACGGGAAACGACCTGCCCGATATCGCCATCGACTCGGCCGGCCACGTGCACGTGGTGTACACACAGCCCGGCATACTCACGCCGGCGGACGAGATCTACTACACGATGTTCGATATCGATGCAGTTACCGGTGCCGTCACTGTGCTGATTGCGCCCACCCGGTTGACAGCGGACGACGGCCTGCCTGCCGGCAATGCCACCGTCAGCGTCGACCTGGCGGATGACCGGGTCTACGTGGTGTACAAACAGGCGACCACGCTGGTGGGCAACGGCGACGAACAGGTGTATCTCACCGCGCTGGATCCGTCGTTGCACAATCAGCCTGGCTTAGGCGCTGATCTTGCTGTGATCAGGCTGCATGAAACCGCGATTACCGCCACGCCGGCGCAGAATTCCTGGCGGGTGTTTTCACGCATAGGCTCCGACCGGCGCGTGCATGCCATCTACATGGATTTCGATAATACGAACTGTCAGATTCAGGCTGCTCCGGATTACACCATTTTCAATGCCCACGTGACGTACGACGGCAAGCTCATCACGACGGAAACGCTGACCGATACAGGGGCGGCGCTCACCTGCAACCCGCAGGCGCGGCTTGCGCCACGCAGCAATCGCGTTGTGTGGACCGACAACACGACCGGCAACCCGGAAATATTCTCTGCGCTTTTCAGTCGCGCTGATTCAGGCAGCCGGGGATTTACCTGCAGCCTGCGCAATCCGGATGCCGGTGTTGCGCAGGCTGGCGAACTCTGGTTGCTGCTGGCCTTCATGCTCCTGCTGTGGCGGTTGCGCACTCGCCGGCTGCGCTGACCGGGCACGTTCAGCCGGGTAAATCCCCGGCCGGTCACGTGGCCCTCATCCCGTGGACTACGGCAATGTTCAGTCGTCGCTGAGACTGCCGCCGCGCTGCTGCATTTTTTGCTGATGCGCACGGGCGCTGGTAATCCGTTTGATCCACAACCACACGCCGCTGGCTGCCAGCAGCAGGAACAGGATGGCGGCGCCATCCATTACATAGACGCCCGCGGTGCCGAGGATACGGCCGCTGTGCATGTCCAGCATGATGCGTTCCAGCGGCAGCCCGTCGCCCCGCCAGGCACGGTTCAGCGCCAGCCGCTGCTGTTCCGTCAGCCGCGTCGATGTGGCCCAGTCTGCTGCAACATCGTCCAGCGCGGTCCAGTCGAGAAAATTCTCGTCAGTCCCGTAGCTGCCGTGCGCGGTGCGCACGGCAAGCGCGCCGCGGCCGGCCACGCCGATGGCGAGGATGTCCGCCGGTACGCCGCTGGCATTGTCCAGCCGTTCCACGAGTTCGCCCGTCGGGGTCAGTAACAGCAACTGCTTGCCGGTGGCAACGACCACGAGGCCGGCGTATTCGACGGCACCCGCAAGCGGCCCTTCCACGTTGGGCAGGACACCCTGGCCCAGGTAGATCCTGCCTGCCGCATCAGTCACGGTGAGCGGGCCGGCCCGGTAGCTGATGACATTGTCCGGCGCATGCACGCCGTACCAGTCGAGCAGGGCGGGCGAGGAGACCTTGATGGAATCCAGACCGAGTTCCTCGGTGTGATTGAGCAGCAGCCCGGTCGCGGCAAGCACGACGACGAACAGTGCGGCGGCCAGTCCGATATAGCGGTGCCAGATATACAGCGACCGCAGCAGCTTCGTGCGCGGTTTAGTGCGCGGCTGGCGGGTCATGGCGGGCAGTTGCCTGACTGTGCAGATAGAGAGCGAGGCGTGCCAGTTTCTCCAGGGCGCGTACCGAGAGGGTTGCACCTGAAATGCCGTCGATGGGTTTGTCGAGTCCATGGCCATCGGTCAGCCCGATACCCCTGAACTGGTCGGTGAAGAACGGGTAGCGCACCTCCCAGCCGCGACTCTCGCGGAAGGCGAGGACCCGCACCCGCTCGATGCCCTGCGCATTGACCACCAGCCCGACGGTAATGGGCTTTTCCTTGCCGACTTCCTCGAGTATCCAGGCGCTGCGTTCATCCTGCAGCCAATAGCGGATGCGCAGTCCGGGGTAGGGATGGCCGAGGATGTCCGTGCTGGCGGCCCGTATCGCGTCCCTGAGCCAGAGCACGCTGGCTGGCGGCGGGGCGCCGGCAAAGACCTCCTGGAGGAAGTCCTGCTGGGACTGGTAAACATCACCGGCCAGCAGCGGGCCGACGGGTGCCAGGAATACCAGGATCGCGAGCAGTCTGAACATGGCGGGCCGCAAGGATAGCAGACGCTGATCATCCGGAGGGTGACTGGCCGACCGGTCAGAACTGGTAGCCGATACCCAGGTCGAAGGCATCGAAATCACGGCCGGCCTCCGCAGTCAGGTCATGGTCACGGCTGCGGTAGTCCGCCTTGAGCACCACGTCTTCATGCGGCCAGTAGTTAACGCCGACTTCCCACTGGTTGAACCGGTCCTGGCTGCGGGCGGCCTCGATGTCCTCATAGCGGGTGTACAGTCCAACATCGTTGCGGACCTTGAAGCTGGGTTCGATGTACCAGCCGGTCTGCTTGTCGGCATCCGCGGCCGCTACCACCGTACCGTCGAAGTCCCACTGTGCGTACAGTGCGCGCAGACCGAACGGTCCCTTCGTGTAGACGAGGTGGGTCTCGAGCAGCAGGCCGGAGTCCAGGCCGTCACCACCGAGCTGCGAGGCATCGGTCTGGTAGTTCGCGCTGGCGGCGAGTTCCAGGCCCGGGATGCCGGTGTAGCGCAGGCGCCCGCTCCAGGCGAGGTCCTCTGCGCTCGCCTCGCTGGTCTTCTGCCGGCCATCGCGTACGCGGAATGTCGTGGTGTCCATCATCAGTCCCTCGTGGACGGCCAGGTCCCAGCTGATGCCGCTGGCGTGTCGGCCGCTGATGCCGGCACCACCGGCCCACCAGGTGGCGGGGATGATGATGCTTTCCACGTCGTTGCGCTCCACGCCGTAGAAGGTATTGGGTTCGTGGGTTTCATTGAGGATGCCGACTGGCAGCAGGAACACACCGCCCCGGGCCTGCAGGTTGTCCCGCAAATCGAACTCGAGGTAGGCCTGTTCGACCTCCACTTCACCGTTTTGTCCCTCGCCCGCGATGCTGTGCTCGATCTCGAATTCCGAAAAGAAGCGGATATCGTCAGTGAATTGATGACCGGCATAGAGCACGAAACGGTGAAAATCGATTTCCTTGTTGTCATTGGCCGGGTTGCTGGCATCGATGTTGTTGTAGTGCAGTTCACCGTAACCGCCGATCTGGGTGCGGTCCGCCCAGCTGCTACCGGCGGAACTGCCAGCCGTGCCGCTTTCCACGGCAACCACCGCGGCCTCGGCCTTCTCGTCGGCGGCCGCGGCCTTCTGCTCCGTGGTCTGTTGCTGACGCTTCAGTGCCTCGATTTCCTGCTGCTGGTTCTGGATGATTTTCCACATTTCCTCGGCACTCGGCATGGGCGTGTCGGCATAGCCGGCCGCCGGTAAACCGAATGCGGTGATGAGCAGGGCGAGGGGCAAGGCGAGGTACTTCATGACGACGAGACTCCTGTATTGAATGGCAACCTGCGCTCATTCTACATAATAAAAGTCATAATGCAAATCATTATCATTAAGATTAATAGTCTGTTACCGCCCAT
>DATKZN010000044.1:0-8997 GCA_035527955.1 Gammaproteobacteria bacterium | reverse complement strand
CGACTGACAGGTAATCCGGCAAGTGGTGATGAATTCAGTATCGCCTTTAACAGCGGCGGGGTCGGAGACAATCGCAACGCGCTGTTGATGGCTGACCTGCAGACTGCGCAGGTGATGAACGGTGGCAGTGCCGGATTCAATGATGCCTACGGCGAAATGGTCGCCGAGGTCGGCACGCGCACGCGGCAGGCGCAGGTCGGCAGCGACGTGCAAATGCGGGTGATGGAGCAAAGCCAGGCGGCCTGGGCGTCGGAATCCGGCGTCAATCTGGATGAAGAAGCAGCCAACCTGCTGCGTTTCCAGCAGGCCTATCAGGCAGCCGCCCAGATTATCTCGGTGGCAGGCACGATATTCGATACGCTGATAAGCGCGGTGAGGAACTAATATGCGAATCTCGACAGCACAACTGTTTCAGCAGCGCGTGACGGCCATGCAGAACCAGCAGACACGCCTTGCGCATACCGAGCTGCAATTATCGACCGGCAAGCGTCTGGTATCCCCGGCCGACGATCCGGCCGCCAGCCTGCGCAACCTGCAGCTGCTTGATTACCAGACGCAGAATCAGCAGCACATCGAGAACATCAATACGGCACAGGGTCGCCTGGAGCTCGAGGAGGGCGCGCTTGCCACGGGCGTCAACGTTCTGCAACGCCTGCGTGAACTGGCGGTGAGCGCAATGAATGCCACGCTTGGTCCTGGCGATCTGCAGGCCATCGAGGTCGAGGCGCGTTCGCTGCTCGACGGCCTTGTAGCGACGGCCAATACCCGGAATGTCAATGGCGAGTACCTGTTTGCCGGTTTTCAGGTCAATTCGGAGCCCTTCACTGATAGCGGAACCGGCACCGTCGTCTATAGCGGTGACCAGGGACGGCAGCAACTGCAGATCGCCGCAGACCGCCAGCTTGCCGTCGCCGATAATGGCGCGGATGTGTTCCTGGGTGTCAATCGTGTGGCCGGTGGTGTCGGCAGTATTTTTGATATCGCGAATGATTTTGCCAATGCGCTGGCCGCCGGCACGCCGGGTTCTGACAGCCTGACCGATATCGACGCCGCCATGGACCAGCTGCTGGCTGTTCGTGCAGACGTGGGCAGCCGGCTGCGCATCGTCGATGACCAGCGCGACATCAACCAGTCCTTCGGCCTGGTTCTCGACCGTGAACGCTCGGACCTGGTCGACCTGGATTACACCGAGGCGGTGTCGCGTTTCAACCGCGAGCTGCTGGCTTTTCAGGCCTCCCAGCAGGTGTTCTCGAAGGTGCAGGAACTGAATCTGTTCAACTTCATCCGCTAGCCTGCCGGATGCGCCGCTATCCGGGATCCCGGACGTTCCGGCAAGGCAATCCATCCCCGTTTCAAGAATCCACGCTGGTGGCCGATGCAGCAGGCACGAGGCCGCGTCGTGGTCTGTCCATACATGGAATAGTGGGGCAAGAATATGAGTATATCTTCAGTCGGGAATCATCCGTATGCCGGTGCCGTCATGGACCTGCCAGCCGCAAAGGGGCGCCACGTACATCGCTTGAATAGTGAAGCGGTCGCGGCGGAGCCCACCGTCAAGGCCAATGCCGATGACGAATCCGTAACCCGCGCCGAAAGACACGATCATCACGGACACGACAAGCATCACGGGCATCGCGGCCACGGGTTCGGCTTTGGTCGTTACGGCATGGGCATGGGCCACGCTATACATGAACAGATGCGCGCCGCGCGCCGGGAGGTTGCCAGCGAGCAAGTCGGTGAGGCCGTAGCCGACCTGACGACAAAGGTAGCCGAAGTGATCGGGGCCGCAGGGCAGCTGGATGGCCTGGATGCCGCGCAGGAAAATTTTACTGCCGCGGTTCAGGATGTGGTTGATCGTTTTGAGAGTGGCGAGATCGGGCGTCGCAGCGCGATGGCCGGATTCCGTGCCGCCTTCGAGGACCTTGCCGATGTGGTGCGTAGCGGCTCCGCAGACGACACGCCGGTTGCCGAAAATGAGCTGTCGATCGAAATCAACGCCGTACCTGCCGACGGGGGAGATTTGGTTGCAGGTGAGGCGACGGACGAGGAGAGCGGGAGCGGGTCCCTGGTCGAAAACCTTGGCCAGGTTTTCAATTCGTTCATGCAGGGTCTGAGATCCGATTTTACGGCGCTGGGCGGAATGCGATCATTCCTGTCGGCGGAAAACCGCGACATGATTCGTGAAACGTTCGTGGGTCTGTACCGCGAGCTCGCCGGCCTGAATGCCGGGGGAGCGGACGTTGATACGGAGGCCGCGGGCGTCGACCAGCTGGCCTGACCGGGCGCGGGACAAGGCATTAATGGTGGCGTCCCTGCCGTGGTGCCTCCCCCTTATTGACAGGCTCGCCCCGTGCCGGACTCCAGTTCGAGTACGAGACTGGACGAACTATCAAGTAGTTGTATTAAGGTGACATCCCTGTCATACAACTTCCTGGCAAGCTTGATTGCTCGTTCAGTGTCCTCGACCTGGTGCGGTCACGGGATTGAGGTATCAATCCGGTTGTAAAAGGTGACGTCCCTGTCGTACTACTTCCCTGATAAACCGATATACCCAACCTGTACTGCGCACTTGCTCCTGATCCCGGTCCCGGCTGATATTTTTTAATCGGATTGCCGGTTACGCGGGACTGGTCCTGCTGTACTCCATCCCCCCCATTACTTGAACATTCAATACCAGAATGTACGCGCAGCAATCCCTGCTGTGCATGCATAAAGGCATGCGTACGTGGTATTGAAAAAATCGGTGTCTTGGCTGGCGCGCGACTGAAGGCCGCGTGCGGTTGTCACTCTGGGCAGATTTAGGACCCGTAGGTACGATGGTGACAACTTGAACGGAAGTATATGAAAATTGTACGACAATACAAGAAGTTTTTTCTGCTTCCGAAATATGTATTTCAGATTGCTCTTTAACTGTTTGTAAACGGCGTCAAGGCAGTTTCAGTAATGCTGTCAGTTCCGGCTCCATTCCTGTGGCCAGGCGCGTCTGAACATATTCTTCATAAGCATCGACGATCTGCTCGCTCAGTTGCTTGAGTGACTGGTTGCGCGGGCGGCAGATGCCGTGCAGGAGTGCCAGCGCATCATCCCTGCAAATTCCCTGGCTATGCATCACCAGGCCGAGTGCGACGCTGACGATGCCTGATACATGGACGGCGCGACCGAGGTTGTAGATTTCCCGGGACCGGGACAGGGATGCCTCGATTTCGGCGCTGACCTGGCTCGGTGTGAGAGGCTTGACCAGGTAGCCAAGGGCGCCCAGCTGGGAAGCCGCGGATACGGTCTGGAAATCGTCTGACGCGGTCAGAAAGATGAACGGTATGCCGAATTCGAATTTCAGGCGTTTTGCCAGTTCCAGTCCCGAGGTGTCCGGGAGTTCCTGGTCGATGATGGCCAGGTCAAAACGCAGCTTTTCGCAGGCTGCTATGGCCTCCTTGCCGTCCCTGGCTGTGTTGATCCTGAAGCGTTCGTTCCTGATGCCCTCGCCGATGGCGAGCCGGATCACCGGGTCATCGTCCACCAGCAGTATTTCTGACAGTGGGTGTTCACGCTTCATGGGTGGCCTGCGGCATGCCTGAGGGCCGGATGTCATTATTATGGTGTTTGTGTCTGTACACGGAATTTGAATCCTTTCGGTGCTGATAGGCATGACTACAGTCAATGTTCATACTGTAATCAGTGGGCGATTTCAAGGGCGGCATGTTTGGTGCCGGAAATTTTTTCGTGTTCCTGCTGTAATATTACATTCACGCGGCCGTATTCCTGTTCCATCAGATCTACGATTTCACCGGCGCCAAGCATCGAGCCTCCGCGGCCCAGCCTGTCCAGCCGGTCGCACAGACCGGCCAGTGCCGCGGCGCCCAGTTGCGCAGAACTGGACTTGAACTTGTGCGCGGTACGGCTTAGTCCCGGTGCATCGCCACGTTGTGCGGCGCTGCGCAATTCCTGCATGTGTTGCGGGGCTGTTTGCAGGTACAGGTCGATGATGCGTTCCATCAGGCGCTCCCCGTTGTCCATGTTGCGAAACTCCACCAGGCACGCCGGGTTGAATGTCAGGCCCTCCGGCTCGACAGGTGTGGCGGGAGGTGCTGCTTGCATGGAATTGCCGTCGCGGTCCGCACGGCGGCGTGGCAACTGGCCGGCAAGCATGGTGTACAACGCCTCCATTGTCAGCGGCTTGCAGAGGTAATCGTCCATGCCAGCCGCGAGGCAGTTGTCACGTGCATCGCTCATGGCATTGGCGGTCAGGGCGACAATCGGAATGTGCCGCCCCGGATGTTCCGCCTCACGCGACCGTATTTCACTGGTTGCCCGGTAGCCATCCATGACCGGCATCTGGCAATCCATCAGGATCAGGTCAAAATCGTTGTTATCCAGCAGTGCCAGGGCGCTGGCGCCATCGGCCGCCACGCTAACCTTGCAGCTCATCGACTCCAGCATATAGGTTGCCACTTCCCGGTTGATCGTGTTGTCCTCCACCAGGAGTACATGCGCGTCAAGGGGTGCGGCGCGATGCCAGTCGAACCCGGGGGGGCTGGACTCTATTGCGGTAGCCACGGTGCGAGGCAGGCGGATACTGAACCAGAATTCCGAACCTGCCTCGTTGTCACTGATTACGCCAATCGCGCCTTCCATCTGTTGTACCAGTTTTCTGCAAATGGTCAGTCCCAGGCCACTGCCGCCATAGCGACGCGTGGTGGACCCGTCGGCCTGGGAAAACGAGTCGAAGATATGTTCCTGCGCATCCTTGCTGATGCCGATGCCGGTGTCCCTGACCGAGAACCGCAGGCTGGCGTCCTGCTGGGTGGTATCGGCCGCCTCCACAGAGAGCGTGACGCTACCCGTGTGCGTGAACTTGATTGCATTTGCCATGAGGTTGTTGATGATCTGGCGCAAACGTGTGGTATCGCCAATCCATGTGTTATGAATGCCAGGCGCAATGTTGCAATGCAAGGCCAGTCCTTTCCGGGTCGCCTGCTCATGAAACAGCAGGCTGGTTTCCATGATCAATTCGTGGACATCAAAGGGTTCCGGATTAAGCTGCAACCGGTTTGCCTCTATGCGAGACAGGTCGAGGACGTCGTTGATCAGGCGCAGAAGCAACCTGCCGGATTGCTGTATGCGTGAAGCAAGCTGGTATTGACGGCTGTTCATCCGGCTTTCCAGCAGTAATTCCGACATGCCCAGAATGCCATTCATCGGTGTGCGGATTTCGTGGCTCATGGTTGCCAGGAATTCACTCTTGGCGCGGTCGCTGGACTCGGCTTTTTCCTTGGCTTCCAGGATTTTTTCCTCGGCCTCGCAGCGATCCGTAATGTCCATGATGATGCCGGTATACATCTGTCTGCCGTCGATAAACATGTTACTGACGGCCAGCGATACCGGGAATTCGCTGTTATCCATGCGGCGCATGATGATCTTTATGTCTTTCTGCAGGGTGTTATCGACGCCGCTGTTCATCAGTTCCGTAAAGGCGACGAAGTATTTGTTCTGCTTGCGCTCCGGTACCAGCATAAGGGCATTTTTACCAATGACTTGCCGTGCCTTGTAGCCGAACATCTGTTCGGCGGCGGGATTGAAGCTCTCGATGTTGCCTTCGTCGTCGGTTGTAATGAGTGCGCCGAACATGGTCTCCATGATCGTGCGCTGGCGGGTTTCACTCTGCTGCATACGTTGCATGAACAGGTTCTTCGCGTGGCTGGCATTCTCTGCCTGTATTTTTAGTCTGGTCAGCTGTCCGACCTGGTTACGGACCGCTTGCAGGATGAAACCCACGATGAGCAGGAAGATTGCTGCGCTTGATATCTGTGTTACCAGCAAGTGGTCACGGGCCTTCAATGTTCGTTCGTTGGCGATGGTGTCGAGCTGCGCAATGTATTCCTGCACGACAGTTGATGCGCTTGCCAGATAGTTGCTCACGCTGTCAGTCAGCGAATTGAGCTGGTCATTCAGTCTTTCCCGTTCGTGCCGCAACGTGATTCCTCGTGCCAGTACATCATACAAGGGGATATCACCGGTCCCGGTTGTATGGTCCTGGTTCGGTCCGGCGGTCGCGTATCCAAAAAGCTGCGCGGCAATCTTATCGACCAGCATGACACTCAGGGGTGTCGCCGTGCCGCTATTTGCAGTGAAGGCGCGGATATGCAGCCTGAGTGCATCAAGTTTGGGTTCCAGCCGGTTCTTTCTTGTTTCGGCCAATTCGTCGAGGTTGGCACTCGAGCCCATTGAATCGATGTGCCTTTCGATATCTGTCAGGTCAGCCAGGATTGTCCCCAGATAGGTGTGGCTGTTATTTGGATATTGATTACTGAATGCCTGTTCATTAGACCCCTTGATTTGAGTTGTTCTGTCGATAATCTCTCTCAGCGACTGGTTCGACGATGTTGCATTGGCTACTTGCTGTTCAAACGCGTCAAGGCTGTCCCGGATCCTGGCGAGAGGTTGCTGCATGCCGGATTCATCCCAGTAAAGAACGTACTGGGTCCGCCAGTTGCGTGCCGAGTAGTGCAGGGCGACGAGATCGGATGCAACCTGGTTAAGGTCGTCACTGAGAGCTGTGGTTGAATCTGCAGTCAGCAGTTTCTGCAAGGTGTGTATGTCGCTGTTGAGTGCGCCTAGCGAGTCGCTTGAGTTGTCGTGCGTTTGCTGGTGCTCGGTCTTGTAGAGAATGTTGCTGATGATGGCCCTTGCGTGGCCCAGGTTGTGTTCGATGCTGGTAATGGTGTTGCTCACCTGCATACGATGCCGAAGTATTTGTTCGCGGTCGGCCTCGAGGTCCTCGAAGGCGTTCTGCACGAGCAATGTGGAGATATAGCCGGCAAGCAGTGCCGTTATTACCAGACCTGTGCAGAGCAGCAGAATCCGGAGACTTTCCTTGCTTGTAGCCGGCGAAGCAATCTCTGAGCGGGATGAGCCTGCCTGTTTCATGCCCTTGTTATGGTCATCACCGTGGCTGTGGTGGGTGCTATCTTACTTGATCAGGAGTGGTTGTAGAAAGGGTTGCAGGGAAATGCATGGTTATCTCCCTGTCGATTTCCGGTTGGCTGGCGATACTGTACCAGCACTGCGATTGGCAACGGCGTTGCAGTTCGCAAAAACATTACTGCACGTCGGGGCAATACGGCTGTATGCCGGAAATTCATGTAGACTGTTCAGGCGTTCCCACCAGAACGCAGAAACCGTCATTGCTGTGGCATCCTGTTGAATTTCGGGATGATCGAGGTTGCCGGAAAGAGCCATTCACCAGCGGTCTGCTGCCGATCCGCATATCCAATTGGTGCAATGGCTTTTGACTATTCCTGGAGAAATACATTAAATGAATCAACTTACCGAGCAGGACCGCCTTGATCTTGGCCGTCTTGTCATCAATACGCTTGATGATTGGGGCATCAATTCCACCGACCAGGTAGTCATGCTGGCCTTGCCGGGCAAGGTGTCGGGGCGTCACCTGCGTCGCTACCAGGATGATACGCCGCTGCCCGATGACCCCGAGGTACTCAAGCGTGTCGAGCATCTGCTCGGTATTGCCGATGCCTTGCGTACCACTTTCCCGCGTAATGAGAAGATAGCCGTGATCTGGCTGTCGCAGCCCTGCAGGAGACTGCGCCGCCGCCGCCCGGTCGATATCATGCTGGAAGACGGGCTCAGCGGCCTGATAACGGTACGTACCCACCTCGACTGTTCCTTCGCCTGGCGTGAATCCGAACGTACGGACTGAAACGTGAAAGGTCAGACGTGAAACCAGAACAAAACAATGGCCACGGAATCCCCGGAAGAGCACGGAAAAATAAAAACGCAGGTGTAGGGTGCATTTTACGCACCAGCAACGGTAAACGGAGCGCACCCTGCGGAAAACCATGGCCACGGAATCCACGGAAGAACACGGAAAAATGATGCCCGGGCGTAGGGTGCGTTTTACGCACCGGCGACGCTGCACGGAGTGCACCCTACAAAAAAATAACGGCCACGGAAGCACACGGAAAAACACGGAATAAATTTTTCGAGCCATCACGTGGGTTCCGTGGCCATTCACCTGTTTAACAGCCTCGGATCTACACGGCACTGTACAGACGGATATATTTTTTCCGTGGGTTCCGTGGGTTCCGAGGATTACGTGTCCATTATCATGTAAAATTAGCCACGGAATCCACGGAAGAACACGGAAAAATAAAATACGCAGGTGTAGGGTGCGTTTTACGCACCGGCAACGGTAAACGGAGCGGCCCTGCGAAAAACATTGACACAACACGGAAAAATATTACATGCCCCTTCGGGAGACTATTCAATAAAGCCACGGCCCGGATAAAGGGCAGGGTCTGTTTTACGTGCCGGATTAGGGTGCATCAAATGCAGCCCGCACCTGCCGAAATTCGTGACACGTAAAATGTGAGACGCAAAGCTTGACAGGGGCAGGTGCCCGGATTTTAAAATCACGTCTCACGTCTCACGTCTCACGTCTCACGTCTCACGTCTCACGTCTCACGTCTCACGTCTCACGTCTCACGTCTCACGTCTCACGTCTCACGTCTCACGTCTCACATCTGGCTACAGGGCCCTGGACTCTGTGCGCAGGGCGCTGCCGACCGCCAGCAGGCAGCTTGCCGCGGATGCCTGGTCTAGCTCCTGTTCAGCGCCGATGACATCACGCATCGTCACGCTGCGGGTGGTCAGTCCGAGTGTTTGCTGCAGCGCGTCCTCCAGTCCGTAGAGCGTGACCGGCAACGGCAGGATGGCGATCATCCGGATCGGGGCCTGGCGGAAGTGCTGTTCGTAATAGTCGATGGAGCGCTGTATCTCCAGTGCCAGCCGGCTGCTGAGCGCATGAGGATTCGAGGCGTTCTCCTGCAGGTCGAGATAGCCGAAATCGATGGTGCGAGTAAGATAAAGTGTCGCCTGGTGCGTCAGGGTAATGAGGCACTGGTGCGGGCTGAAATACAGGGTGGCCAGGCCCGATGCATCTTCCGGAAGGCGGGCGGCGATGTTGCGCATCGCCAGTTCGGG
>DATKZN010000043.1:0-9205 GCA_035527955.1 Gammaproteobacteria bacterium | reverse complement strand
TGCGTACGCCAGGCTGGGATTCAATATAAATGATTCCATCGTGCTTCTGAGTGATGAGTTTCGCAATACTCAGGCCCAGTCCGATACCGCCCTTATTCTGCGGGTTAGGTGCATCCAGCTGGGTGAACTTTTTGAAGATTTCCGAGTGAGCATGCTCCGGTATGCCCGGCCCGTGATCGGTAACCGCGATCCTTATATTCTGCTGCTGACGGTAGAGTGCGACTTCGACCTGGTCACCCGGTGCGGAGAACTTGATGGCGTTTGACAGGAGATTCGTTACCGCCTGCATCAGCCGTTCTGCGTCACATGTCACCAGTACATCGGGCGTCGATTTCACCAGCTCGATGCTGACACCGGACTGTCTGGAGAGGGCGCTGTTACTATTGATGGTTTGCTGTATCAGGGGCAGCAATTTCTGTACCTTGAGCTGGAACTTCATCTTGCCGGCTGACATCTTCTCGAAGTCGAGAATGTCGCTAACCAGCCTTACCAGGCGGCCGCTGTTGCTATATGCCATCTGGACAAGCTTGTTTGCCTTGTCCGGTATCGGGCCACCGTCTCCGTGGATAAGCAGTCCCAGGGAACCGAGTACCGAGGTCAAGGGCGTGCGCAATTCATGACTGACGGTGGTAATAAACTCTTCCATCATGCGTTCGGACGCCTTCAGCTCCGTAATGTCCCAGGTTACACCAAGATAGTTTCTTGTGCGGCCCCGTTCGTCCTTGATGGCGTTTATGGTAAGCCACTGTGGATAGGTTTCACCGTTTTTGCGCCGGTTCCATACCTCGCCTTGCCAGGCGCCGGATTCAAGAATTGATGCCCACATATCCTTGTAGAATGCCTTGTCCTGAATTCCTGATTGCAGGAGGCGCGGATTCTTCCCTACAGCCTCCTCCTTGCTGTACTGGGTGATTCGGGTAAATGCAGGGTTGACCGACTGGATGCTGCCGCTTGCATCCGTAACAATAATGCCCTCGTTGATATTCTCGAACACGCTGGCTGCCTGTCGCATACTGTCTTCTGCGCGTCTGCGTACAGTGATATCCCGCACGATATGTATCAGCAGGTGCCTGCCCTGCACTGTCACATGACTTACCGCGAGCTCCATGGGAAAGCAGGAGTCGTCCTTGCGTTTTCCAGGGTGTTCGCAGTCAACAAGGGTGAATGGCGTCACTGCCGTGTCCTTGTTGCCATTCACCTGTTCCAGGTATCTTTCTTGACACGCCGGCTCAAGCAGGTTTTTGAATGGCAATCCGACAAGTGCATTCTTCCTGTAGCCGAACATGGAATCGGCCGCAGGATTGGATGACTCGACTCTACCCTTATCATCCACGGTGATGATACCGTCGACCACGTTATTCATGATAGCATTGATGCGTGTCGAGCTGTCTCTTAGCGCTTCCCGCTGGCGGATGGTACGTCGTATCAGTTCCACGCTGAGCCCTGATGCCACCAGGGCGACAAACAGCATGATGTAGAGTTCTTTGAAGTTTTCGCGCTGCAGTAATTCCATTTGCAGTTCCTGCTCGACCACGTGTTCCTTGGCCAGGAGCAGGAATTGCAATCCGTTCTGGAAGGCCTGATCCATTCGTGCCATGTTGGTCGCCGCCAGGGTTTCCTTTTCCCTGATTGAATCCTGGCTGGCTCCAGCCATACGCAAGGCCTCGCGCTGCCCGGCAAGCGCGAAGACTTGCAGGGCAAGCGCCGACAGGCTGGCCTGCTCCTCTTGCAGGTTTGTGATCAGTGGATCCAGTTTGTCCTTGCCCGGCACCCATTCCATGACCGCGTCGAGCGCTGCCTGGAAATGGCGGGAATAGTTCTCGAATTGCGCCCGGTTGAATGCCACGTGATAGTGTTCCAGCACGTCGTTGCCGGGGCGGTTCAGATCCTGCAGTGCGGTGGACAGTGCGCCGAGATCCTTCTGCTGGGAATGCAGATTATTCGTTTCGGCCCAGTAGCTCTGAATTCTCATCAGCAGATTGCCGCTCCAGCCAAGGAAGGCAAATATGGTTAGCCAGGCAATGACATAGACAAACTTCACCAGCTACTCCGTGTGGGGGTGGATCAGATCCTGCCCGGGTTGCCCGTCGTGTGTGGCATTTCAGGAGACCTGTATTATATTTATACCGAAAAAACGGGCAAAAATGGAATACCGGCATGAATTATCCTCGCGTCGGGCCATCGGACGCAGTCCATGCATTGGCGATTTTCAGGAAAAATCGTGCTGTGGCGTGTAATTGCCACGAGCGGCGGGTGCTGGCTTCGTATATCCTTTCCGGTTCGAAATTAACCCGTTCACAGCCGTTCCTGCAGGCAGGTCCTGATCTCGTCATCGGTCAGCACCACGGGGTTGGTCTTCATGCTGCTGCCGCGCGAATGCGCGATAACGTGGTCGAGGGCGTCCTCAGCGAGTCCGTAATCACCCAGGCGCGGCAGGTCCAGGCGTTCGGTCCATTCCGCGAGCAGGTTGATCAGGGCCCGCCAGGCGGCCGCACGGCTGCTGAATGACTGGCCGCAGAGGATGCCGGCCGCCTCGGCGTACCTGTCGAGTGCGACGCTGTCCGGGGCGCGCGCCTGCAGTGCCTCGATGTTGACCGCAGTGCAGGTCGCTACCAGCGTGCCGCAGACTACGCCGTGCGGGATCGGGTAGAACGCGCCCAGCGGCGACGCCAGGCCATGCACCGAGCCCAGCCCGCACTGCGCCAGCGTGATCCCGGACAGCAGGGCGGCGTAGGCCATGCGCGAGCGTGCCACCGGCCTGTCGTCCGAACCGCTTTCGTACCAGGGCAGCAGGCCGTCGCGCACGGCCTCCAGGCCACTGGTGGCCAGCGCATCGGTGAAGGCATTGGCCCGCAACGAGACGAAGGATTCCAGCAACTGTGTCAGCGCGTCCATGCCATTGGCGGCGATGACGCGCGGCGGGCAGGTCGCCAGCAAGTCGGGATCGACCACCGCATACTCGGCCACCAGCCGATCGTCGCGAAAGGATTTCTTGAAACCGTCCCGTCCCTGCAGGCTCAGCACGGCATTCTTGGTGGCTTCGCTGCCGGTACCCGCGGTCGTGGGCGCGGCGATCAGAGGCACGGCCGGTCCACCATAGGGCAGTTCCGGCCCTGCCCCCTCGAGGTAGTCCATGACGCTGTGCTGCACGCGCAGCAGGCCGGCGATGGCCTTGGCGGCATCCAGTGCGCTGCCACCGCCCACACCCAGCACCACGTCGATGTCGGTGCCGCGGTATTCCGATACGGCGTCATCGATCGTCCGGGGCGAGGGTTCGCCGTCGATGCTGACGTGGTGCCAGGTGACATTGCGTGCCTCGAACGTGGCGATGAGATCACCCCACTGTGGCGTGGACGGGAAGGAATGCGAACCGGTGACCAGCATCACGCGGCTGCCATAGCGTGCCACGATGTCCGGCGTCCGGGCGAACGCACCCGCGCCGAATTCGATGCGCGGCAGGCGCGCGATGGAGAAGGCAGACAGGTTCACGCCTGGGCCCGGGGGAACAGGCCGGCGTAGGAGACACCCCGGCGCGGTGCCGCCATCCAGTCCGCCACGGCGTCCCGCCAGGCAAGATAGTGCGTCGTCTGCTTGTGCGCCTGTGCGTCCTCTGCACTGGCATAGGCCTCGTAGAGTACGAACTGCGCCGGTTCGTCGGACGACTGCAGCACGTCGAAGCGCCGGTTGCCCGGTTCCTGCACCGAGGCCACGTGGTTGCGGCGCGTCGCCTCGATGAAGTCGTCGATATGCCCGGGTTTCACGGTGACATGAACGAGCGTGACGTGCATGGCCGGTTCCTCCATCCTGTTATCGGTTGCAGCGGGGTGCCAGGGTTCGTAGCGCCCCGACCCGGATTAAACCACAAGGTGTCACCGGCGTGCCTGATTTTCAGACAGACAGTCGATGCCGGCCGGGATGATCTGAACTGTCTCTGGTGCCGCAGCTCACGCATCGAACCCTGTCCGGGGTCATGGTGGCCCCTATGCGGGGGACTGTTGCACCGGGGGAATTCCTGGCCTGTAATTGCTACAATGGCAACGTTAAAACATGGAATTCCGGCCCGATACCGGATACCGGTCTGGCGTGACGTGCAGGGTCCTGGAGTATCCCTGTAAAGTACGGGGATGCCAGGGCAGCGGCTTGATTGATCGATGTGCCTGTACAGTTACTGGAGATAATCATGCGAAGTTATTTGATCCTGCTGGCTGCTTTAATGTGCCTGCCAGGTGTTGTGCTCGCCGGGGAGCCGGTTATTCCATCCGACAAGGAAGTCATCAAGTTCGAAACGAAACTGGGCACGGTGACCTTCCTGCACAAGATGCACGCCGATCTCGCTGTCACGGAGTGCACGACCTGTCACCATGCCTTCAAGGCCGGTGACGAGCGCGTCAAGGCCTGCCATGAATGTCATGGCAGCAAAGACGGCGAGGCCCCCAAGGTCAAGACGGCCTTTCATTCGACCTGCATCGGTTGCCACGAATACACGGTGGCGCATGGCGAGGAGGCGGGTCCTCTTGAAAAGAAATGCAAGTTGTGTCACGTGAAGTGACGGTCTGAACAGCCGGTAATGAAAAAACAGGGCCGCATGATGCGGCCCTGTTTTTTTACCTGTCGTCCGCGCCGGGTTTCCTGCTTCAAATGCGTGTAGGGCGGGCGCCTGCGGTCTTCCCGCGTGCCGTAGTGATCCCAGGGTAGAACGGTTGTCAGGTTGCAGGGCGGGCAGGGTTCATATCTGGAAACAGGCGCTACTACCTGCGGAAGCGCCACGCACGGTACAACACCCCGGAGACCGGCACATGGAATACGGCAGCACGCTTGTCACGAGCGGGACGCTTGTGACCGACAGGTCGGTGGCCTGGCTGTTGTTATCCCACCTGCTAACGCTGGTTCTGGCCTTGCACCAACAGTGGAAGGTGGCCGAGCTGCTGTGGATCTACTGGTGGCAGAGCGTCATCATCGGCTGGTTCAATGTCCACCGGATACTCGGCCTCACGCGCTTTTCGACCGAGGGTTTCCGCATCAACAACATGCCGGTGCAGCCGACGCGCGCGACCCAACGCCAGACGGCGGTCTTTTTTGTGCCGCACTACGGGCTTTTTCACATCGGCTACCTGGTGTTCCTGATCAGTGATCCGCGCATTCACGGTCGCGTCCCCGTGCTCTGCATCCTGGTGTTTTATGTCAATCACCGGTTTTCGTGGCGCTACCATTGTGCGCGCGAGGCGGGACGGGCCCCGAATATCGGCAACATCATGTTCTTTCCCTACCTGCGCATCATTCCCATGCACCTGATCATCGTGCTGGGCAGCCAGTTCGCCGGCGACAGCGCGATGGCGCTGGTGGTATTCCTGTTGTTCAAGACCGTGGCGGATGTTGCCATGCACCTCGTCGAGCATGTCATGGAGCGGGGCAGACAGACTGCGGGCAACCCGCGAACTGCCCTGAGCGGCTTGCGCACACGACGCCGATCATTCCCCGCAACGGGGACATCACTGCTTAACGGGCCCGCCTGGCCGTTCAGAACTTGGCAGCACCACGGCCGGCGTGTACTGTATTCGGCAGGCGTATAGCCATTAACGGGTGCAGGGCACCCGCCCAGTGCCAGCCGGCGGAGACTGACGGCCAATGAGAATTTGTAGCGCTACGTTTGCGGCACTGGGCCTGGCCATCCTGGTCATGCCGGCTGCCCAGGGTGCCGGGCAGCAGCCGGCAGCGGTTGACGAGCTGGTCGCCCGCGCGAAACAGCAGGTGACCCGCATCGACATGGCCGCTTTCAAGGCGGTCCTTGGCAGGATCGCAGAACACCCGCAGCATGCCCTGGTCATCGATGTCCGCGAGCCCGATGAATTCAATACCGGCCATATTCCGGGCGCCATCAATATTCCCCGCGGGGTGATCGAGTTTCGCATCTGGTCCTACCTTGGCTATCCGGAGCGCACCGCTATGGACACCGAACTGTACCTGTATTGTGGCTGGGGCAGCCGCTCAGTGCTGGCTGCCAGTGCACTGCAGCAACTCGGCCTGGCGCGCGTTGTGGCCGTCGACATGCAGCTGGCGGACTGGCAGGCAGCCGGCCTGCCGTTCACGACGCCCTGAGCCGGCTGCCCGCCATGCCTGATCCGCGTACAGCCAGCTCACAACGCATTGCCATCGGCAGCGGACGCCTGCGCTACGTGCTCGGACATCCATGGGCATTTACCAGCGGCGTCATCAGCGGCTTTCGTGCCAACCAGGGTTTCCTGCTGGCCGGCGCCGTGGCGTATTACACGCTGCTCTCTATCGTACCCATGCTGGCAATCATCCTGATCTCGCTGTCGCAGCTGGTCGAGGTGCAGTTGTTGCTCGATACCACGCGCGAATACCTGGTGCTGGTGGCGCCCGGCCAGGCCGACAACCTGACAGCACAGGTTGCCGCGTCCCTGCACGACTGGAAGCTGGTGGGCTCACTCGGACTGGTCATGCTGTTGCTGTTCAGCTCGTTCGCCTTCACCACGCTGGAGAACGCCATGTCGGTGATCTTTTTTCACCGCGTGGCGATCCATCGCCGCCATTTCCTGGTGTCGGCAATCATTCCCTACTGCTATATCCTGTGCCTGGCGCTCGGCATGTTCCTGGTGAGCACGGTCAGCGGCATGCTGCACGGCATCAACGACGAGTCGTTCACGCTGCTGGGGTATACCTGGTCGCTGCAGGGGCACAACGCCGGCATCATCTATGCGCTGGGCGTGACCGGTGAGATCTTGCTGTTGTCCTCGCTCTACCTGGTGATGCCGATCGGGCGGCTTGCCTTGCACCATGCCCTGATCGGTGGCATTACGGCGACCGTGCTCTGGGAGCTGACGCGGCATTTCATGGTGTGGTATTTCTCCACCCTGTCGATCGTCAACTTCATATACGGTACCTTCGCCACGGCGGTGATCCTGCTACTCAGTCTCGAAGCGGCGGCTGTCATCCTGCTGTTCGGCGCCCAGGTAATTTCGGATTACGAGCGCATTGACGCGCCGCCTGCCGGCGCAGCGGGTATGCATACCTGACGTGCGGGATGGTTGCATGAAACGAGATGTCCATGCCCCCGCTGTCACGTAACCCGGCAGCCATTTACATGGGCCCGTAACGGGACAAACAGGAAAGGGGATAGAACATGCTGAAGTATGAACGTCACCTGATCGTTGTGACCGTGATCGCGGTGGTGGTTCTCGCGGCCGCCGTGCTGGCGATACTGCTGGAGGTGCCCCTGCCGTTCATGGTCGGGGATTGACGCAAGGCGCTACCCGCCTCGCGTGGCGCTATCCGGCCTCGGGCAAGGACGGCACGGTCACCCCGGCAGTTTGTTCACCGGGTATCTTTCTCTGCCGGTTCCGCGAAGTGATAGAACTCCCGGTCAAGGTAATCGACCACGTCGGTGACTTCCTCGGCAGACCAGCCGAGGGCTGCATGGTAACTCCAGCTGCTAACCTGCTGGCGCAAATCCTCCATCGAGGCCGCGCGCCTGGAGTAGCGCATGTGCACCTGTTCTTCGTGGCAGGTCTGGCAATGGTTTTCGTACAGTGCCTGGCCGCGGTCGAACGTTTCGGCCTGTGCCGGGCCATATAGCAGCAGTCCCGCGCAGCACAGGATGATTGCAGTTTGTATGGAACGCATCATTGTTACCCCTCTCATCGACAGGCGGTGAATCGCCTGTCGTTCGCCGAGTGCAATACTACCACTTTCGCCTGGCAGGGCGACATGAACCGGTCGCCGCACGGGTCGCGTCGTGGCAGGCAGCCTGCTAGCCGGTGCGCGGAGACTGCGGGTCCGATGACCATACCAGCAAGGGCCGGTTGGCATGGCGTGTGACGTTTGCGTTCACCGGCTCCTCCTGTGCGCGGCGTTCACCGCTTGCGCCATGGCTTACCATGGCAGCGATGTCGATATCGAGTTCGTCGATGCGCTGGAGGATTTCCCGGGCAGGGCGCCGGTGCGTCGAGCAGTCCAGTTGCACCGCAATGCCAGCATTCGCCAGTTCCATGCCGTGCTGGTCAAGAAATTCCCTCTGCTTGCTGGCTTCAGCCGCCGCATCACACTCCGGGTGATCATGGAACAGCATCATCTCGACATTGAAGCGTTTCGCGAATTGTTCCACGCAGGGCATGATGGCTGCAGAGACATCGGTACCGTCCAGCGGGACCAGCATGCCACACCTCCTCCGCGTTGCAGAACACAAACAGCGGTTGCTTTTCGTACTATACGCCCGCCCTGTGCCAAGCCCCGTGGCGCGATACGCATCAGCCCGCTTTTTCTGTATTGTCATATACTTAACACAAGTGCGTTTGATACAGCAATGCTGCCGGTCAACAAAAATGACGGAACCCGGCGCGATACAGTCCGGGTGATGCTGGCGGCGCAACCCTGTGTGTTCATCGTCGTGCTCACGGCGCATTGTCGCCTGGGTGAACTGTGGCAGGTGATCGTGTGCCTGGCCCGGAAATCAAGCCTGTATCAATAACGGCATCAACAGGCGCTATAATTCCGCCATGCCGTACGATCCCGACCTGCCACGCTGCGAGTGGCCCGGCAATGCCGTCCGCAACACGCTCATGGTCGCGTACCATGATACGGAGTGGGGTGTGCCGGTACATGACGACCGCAGGCATTTCGAGTTCCTGGTGCTGGACGCCTTCCAGGCCGGCCTGAGCTGGTCGACGGTCCTGAACAAACGCGAGAATTTTCGTGCGGCTTTCGACAACTTCGATCCCGAGCGCATCGCGCGCTACACCCGGCGCAAGGTGGGGGCGCTGCTCGGCAATGCCGGTATCATCCGCAACCGGCAGAAGATCGAGGCGACGATCGGCAATGCCCGGCAGTTCCTGGAGCTGCAGGAGCAGGCTGGTTCATTCGATACCTTTATCTGGCAGTTTGTCGGCGGCAGTACCCGACAAAACCGCTGGCGATCCGTCGCGCAGCTGCCCGCCAGCACCGCGCAATCGGATGCCATGAGCAAGGCGCTCCGCGCCCATGGCTTTCGTTTCACAGGTTCGACCATCTGCTATGCCTACATGCAGGCTGCCGGGCTGGTGAATGATCACGTGACCCGCTGTTTCCGCCATGGGCAGATTCGAGCCATGCAGCCGTGAACGGCGCACTGTCGCGGCTGTGGTGTGTTCACCGGGCAGGCCTGTTACATTCGCAAGACATCTGACTTGGCGGGCATATGGACAGCCGGATA
>DATKZN010000042.1:0-8023 GCA_035527955.1 Gammaproteobacteria bacterium | reverse complement strand
AGCTCGAACTGGCGAATGCGGAGGAACTGGCGGAGGCGGACGGCGGTATCAGGCCGCGACTCGAAAACCTGCTCGCGGGGCTCGGCCAGCGCCTGGTTGAAACCTCCAATGCCCTGACGTCAACCTATTTCACCCACGCCGAGCGGCCCTACCAGCTGGTCGGTGAAGAATCTGAACAGCCATGAAATACCGTGTCGTGCACAAGACAGAGTACCGTTACGGGATCACCGTCAGCCTGTGCCACAACCTGGCCCACCTGCGGCCGCGCAACCTTGCCAACCAGCAGTGCCTGGGACATCGCCTGCAGATCGACCCGCTGCCGATGGATCTTGCGGAACACACGGATTTCTTCGGCAACCATGTCAGCTATTTTTCCATTCAGCAACCGCATCAGACCCTCACGGTCACAGCCACCAGCGAAATCGAGCTGAATCCCGGGACCGGCCAGCTGGCACTGGAAGATGACATCCCCTGGGACGAGGTGCGCAGGCGCCTGGCGGAACCCGCCACGGACACGTCACGCGAGAACCGGCAGTTCGTGCTCGATTCATCGCTGGTGCCCACCGGGCAGGAACTGGCCGATTATGCAGCGCCGTCGTTCCCGCCAGGCCGGCCGTTACTGGAGTCGGTGCGCGACCTGATGGCGCGCGTCCACCATGAGTTCACCTACGACCCGGGATTTTCCACCGTCTCCACCCCCCTGACCGAGGTCCTCTCCAGTCGGCGCGGTGTATGCCAGGACTTCGCCCACCTGGCGATCGCCTGCCTGCGCAGTCTCGGGCTGGCGGCGCGCTATGTGAGTGGCTACCTGGAAACCCTGCCGCCACCGGGCCAGGCCAAGCAGCGCGGGGCCGACGAATCGCATGCCTGGTTCTCGGTATTCCTGCCCGATGTCGGCTGGCATGACTTCGACCCCACCAACAACCGGGTGCCGCTGGACCAGCACATCACCACGGCCTGGGGACGGGACTATGCCGATGTCACACCACTCAAGGGCGTACTGTTCGGCGGTGACCCGGGACACCGGCCACAGGTGTCGGTGGACATGGAGCGGCTGCCATAACAGGTGCCGGATACATATTCGGCTGCGATTGCCTTACACGAAAATGTATCCGGCCCCTTTTTACGCTTTTTACGATCAGGAGCCCTGCTCGACCATGTATTCCATGGCTGAGCGCAGATCTTCATCACTGCAACTCATGCAGGTACCTTTCGGGGGCATGGCGTTGAGTCCGTTCTTGACCGAGGAAAGCAGGGCATCCTTACCCTTGGCAATACGTGGCGCCCAGGCAGCTTTATCACCCAGTTTCGGCGCACCCGCAACCCCGGCAACGTGGCAGGCCTGGCAGGATGCCTGATAGATCTTCTGCCCGTCCGCAGCGGCCATCGGGGTGTCGGCCGGCGCCGCAGCGGCAGGTTCGGGTGCCTCAACAGGCGGCAGTGCATCCGGTTCCGCACTCTGCGGCGCGGGGGCCTGAGCCGGTGTGGCTTGCTGGGAGGACGTGGTTTCCTTATCCGAGCAACCGGCACCCAGCAGCATCAGCAGGGCCAGGGCGGGAATCAACACCAGTGCACCGGCTTTTCTCGATTGGTTTGTATGAGTCGACATGAGTTCACCTCCGTAAGAATGGGATTGGGTATTCAGAGGTTGCATACTGTACGCGAAACTGCCCGGATTGGAACCGGAATCCGGGTATTTGCTTCGTCACTGCGTTCCCTGCGATGACGACGCATCAGGGTTTTCCTCAGGCGTCTTGATGGCCATCAGCCGCGGCCAGGCCTGCAGGATTTGCGGCATGGCCGCCGGGTAATCGTCCAGCTGTGCGGCGGCCCAGGCCGCAACACGCCTGGCGCTGTCGAGGTAAGCCTGATTTTCGGTCAACCGGCCCAGTTCCAGCAACACATGCACGGCAATACCGTTACCGGACAGCATGGCGCCATCATCCGCCGGCTTGTCACGCAACCAGAGCTCCGTATCGGCACCGGTGCTGAAGAAACCGCCGTGTGTCCTGTCCTCGAAACGCTCGCGCATGATGTCCACCAGGCGCCGCGCACTGTCCAGCCAGCGCCGTTCCCCGCTGGTCCGGTACAGTGTCAGCAGTCCCTGCGCCAGCGCCGCGTAATCTTCCTGGAAACCCGGCACGCCACGCACGCCGTCGCGCCAGTCACGGTACAGTACGCCGCGCCCGGCATCGAACAACTCATCCAGCAGGAATTGTGCCGCCTGCCGGGCGGCATCGCTGTAGCGTGGTTCCTCCAGCAACAGGCCGGCCAGTGCCAGCGTGACGATCTGGTAACCGTTCCAGGCCGTGACGATCTTGTCATCGACCGGCACCGGCGGCCGTGCATGCCGCGCCGCGCGCAGGCCGTCCTCGATGCGCGAATTGCGTTGCTGCACGGTCTCCGGGTCGAGCGAAAAACGCCTGGCCAGCTCAGCGTCGTCCAGTGCCAGCAGCAACACGTTGCGCCCGGCCATGTCACCCAGCGGGTCGCTCAGGGCATTGCCCGGCTCCTCCAGCCCGTAGCGCGTCACCGCCCACTCGCGCAACGCCTTGTCCGGCAGTGCCGCGGCCAGTTGCGGCCAGTTCCAGGTGTAGTAGGCGCCCTCCTCGGCATGACTGCCCGGGCTGTCCGCCACGGGACTGTCCGCGGAGAGCGCTGCATAAAAACCGCCGCGGGGATGACGCATGCCGAGCAGGGTGAAGTCGAGAACGCCGCGCACGCAGTCGGCATAACGCGTCTTTCCGGTGTTGCGCCAGGCTTCCAGGCAGACACGCGCCATCAGCGCCTGGTCGTAGAGCATTTTCTCGAAATGCGGTACGCGCCATTCGTAGTCGGTCGAGTAACGGTGAAAACCACCGTCCAGCCGGTCATAGATGCCACCCGCCAGCATATGGTCGAGCGTGGCCAGCGCCATGGGCGCGCTGGCCGGGTCGCCGTCCTCCAGCAGGAACAGCAGCCGCGCCGGCTGCGGAAACTTCGGCGCCGGGCCAAAGCCACCCTGCAGCGCGTCGTAGCGAGCGGCATACTCGCGCCGTGCAGCCTGCAGCGGTGCTTCCGTCAGGCGTGGCACGGGCGCCGCGGAGCGGCCGCGCTCGCGCAGCGTCGCCACCGCATGTTGCGCTACCGCGCGCACCCCCGTCTCATCCTCGCGCCAGGCGGCATCGATCCGCTCCAGCAGTTCCAGGAAACCGCTGCGGCCCAGCGATGCCCGCGGCGGGAAATAGGTGCCGCCGAAAAACGGTTCGCCCTGCGGCGTCGCCCACACCGACATCGGCCAACCGCCCTGCCCGCTGGTAGCTGTCACGTATTCCATGTAGGCATCGTCAAGGTCAGGACGCTGCTCGCGGTCGATCTTGATGGCGATGAAGTGTTCGTTGAGCAAGGCCGCGATGGCCGGGTCGCTGAACGACTCGCGTGCCATTACGTGACACCAGTGGCAGGTGAAATACCCGATCGAGATGAATAGCGGCTTGTTCTCAGTACGTGCCCGCTCCAGCGCCGCCGCGCCCCACGGGTACCATGCCACCGGGTTGTCCGCGTGCAACTGCAGGTAGGGGCTCGACTCCTCCGCCAGCCGCCAGCCGCCCGTCCGTTGCTCGCCCGCACCCGACGACAAGGCGGTGCAGCACAGCAGCATGACCATTCCCCCGACGCAGTATCGGGTCGCATTGCGCAACACAGCTTTCATGCCGATACTTTACACCCGTCGCGCACCCTGCGGGATCGCCCGCACCAGGATCGCACACGGATTGACCCGCCGCGACATTAAATCCCGGCAAATAGATAACCATTGCGGGCAGTTAGCCCGATACCCCATAATGGCATGTGTCTTGCGTCAGCCTGGAGCAGGATGCAGACAGGTAACTGACATAAGCTGCTTACTCACTCGGTGACCCATGACCGGAACAGGAATACAGGCAACGTGACCCGCATTGTCCGCAAAGATGCAATCGACTGGAAGCAGTACGATCCAGGTAAATTTTACGACGAACTGATCAGTTCGCCTGGCCATGCCCGCGCCGTTGCGCGCGGCATCGTTTCCTACCTGCAGACCCTGACGGAAAAACACCTGCAAAACCGCCAGCAGGCGGCCGACCTGGCCATCAAGGAAATGGGCATCAGCTTCACCGTCTACAGCGAGGGCGAGAACATCGACCGCTCCTGGCCCATGGACATCATTCCGCGTGTCATTCCCATCACGGAGTGGCGGCGCCTGGAAGCCGGCCTGGTTCAGCGCCTGACGGCGCTCAACATGTTCATCGATGATGTCTACCACAAGCAGCGCATCATCAAGGACAAGGTCTTCCCCGCGGAGATCATCAATAGCTCGAAGGATTTCTTCAAGCAGTGCATCGATGCCAAGCCGAAGTACGGCGTATGGGCGCATATCTGCGGCTCCGACCTGGTACGCGACAGTGACGGCACCGTGTACGTGCTGGAAGACAACCTGCGCGTACCGTCCGGCGTGTCCTATATGCTGGAGAACCGCGCCGTCACCAAACGCGTGCTGCCGCAGCTGTTCCGCAAGCACAGCATCCTGCCGGTAGACGACTACCCTTCGCAGCTGTTCGACATGCTCACCTCGCTGTCGCCGCGCCATTCGCGCAGTCCCGAGGTCGTGGTCATGACACCGGGCATCTATAACTCCGCCTATTTCGAGCATTCCTACCTGGCGCAGCGCATGGGCGCGGAGCTGGTGATGGGATCTGACCTGGTGGTTGGTGATGATGACTGCGTATACATGAAGACCATCAAGGGTCTGGAACGGGTCGACGTCATCTACCGCCGCGTCAACGACGACTTCATCGACCCGGAGGCGTTCCGGCCCGATTCCTGCCTGGGCACACCCGGCCTGATGCGCGCGTGGCGCGCCGGCAAGGTCGGCCTGGCGAACGCACCGGGTGCCGGTGTCGCCGACGACAAGGTGGTCTACACCTTCGTGCCGGCCATCATCAAGTACTACCTCGACGAAGACCCGATCATACCCAACGTGCCCTCCTTCCTGTGCGTTGACGAGAAACAGCGCAAGCACGTACTGGCCAACCTCGACAAGATGGTGGTCAAGCCGGCCAACGAATCCGGCGGCTACGGCATGCTCGTCGGCCCGGTCTCCACCAAGGCGGAGCGCGCGAAATTTGCCGATCTCATCGAGAAGAACCCGCGCAACTACATGGCACAGCCGGCGCTCAACCTGTCCACCGCGCCGACCCTGTGCAACGGCCGTATCGAACCGCGCCACCTCGACCTGCGGCCCTTCATCCTGCAGGGCAAGCACCATTACGTCACCGCCGGCGGCCTGACCCGGGTCGCGCTGCGCAAGGGTTCGCTGGTAGTGAACTCCTCCCAGGGCGGCGGCAGCAAGGACACCTGGGTCGTCGATACGGAGGCGAAATAATGCTGTCGCGTGTCGCAAAACGGCTGTACTGGATGGCGCGCCAGATCGAGCGCACCGAAAACACGGCACGCCTGATGCTGGTCCAGCATCACATGGTGCTCGACCTTCCGGCATCCATCAGGCCTGGCTGGGACCTGATGATCGAGGTGCTGGGTGCGCGGGTGGCATTCGATACGCTGGGCGTGAAGCCCACGGAAAAAAACATCATCGCTTTCCTGTTCGGCAGTCGTGACAACCCAAGCTCCCTGCTCAGTTCACTTGCGGCGGCGCGTGAAAATATCCGCACCACGCGCGAGGTCCTGCCGACCGAAACCTGGGAACGCATCAACAGCCTCTACCTGAGCGTTGCCCAGCGCGGCACGCGCGGGCTACCGGGGAGTATCCGACACAAGGTGCTGAATGACATCGTGCATCGCTGTCAGCAGATCACCGGCATGCTGGCCGGCAGCATGAACAACGACGCCGCCTACCAGTTCATCCGTATCGGCCGCAACCTGGAACGCGCCGACATGAGTACCCGCATCATCGATACCGCCTCGGCCCGGCTGATGGGCGACAGGGAGGAGATACTGCCCTATCGCAATGTGCTGTGGGTCAGCGTGCTCAAGTCGCTCAGCGCCTACCAGATGTACCGGCTCAGCGTGCGCCGCAACGTCAACCCGGAGGATGTGCTGCATTTCCTGCTCGACAGCAAGATATTTCCGCGCGCGCTGGCGCACACGCTCAACGAAATAGACACCAGTCTCGGCTTGCTGCCACGCAACAAGGAAGCGCTCGCGGCCATCGCCAGCGTCAAACAGGCGCTGGACGAGGCCGACCCGGCCATGCTCAAAAACGCCACGCTGCACACCTTCATTGATGACATGCAGCTCATGCTGGACGACATACACAACGCCATCAACCATACCTGGTTCGATCCCGAAGCCGGCAAATAAAGCATTGCCGCGCATGCCGCTCCCGGCACGCGAGATTCCTATGGCCATGAAATGATCGCGGACGCGGTCCGCTCCTGCAAATGATAATGGCCACGGAATCCACGGAAGAACACGGAAAAATTAATGCAGGCGTAGGGCGCGTTTTACGCACCGGAAACGGTGACGGCGTGCCCCCTGCACCGCTTATTGGATGCAGGAGCGCATCTCATGCGCGATGGGGTATTTAAAAAGATCGCGGATGGGATCCGCTCCTACAGGTGCATCTATTGCGTGTAGGAGCGCATCTCATGCGCGATGATAATGGCCACGGAATCCACGGAAGGACACGGAAAAATAAATGCAGGCGTAGGGTGCGTTTTACGCACCGGGAACGGTGACGGCGTGCCCCCTGCACCGCCTATTGCCTGCGTCACCGCATCCTACGATGCTATGGGGCCATGTGCGAGAGCGATCTTTTCCAGACGTAGCAGGATCGTAGAGCCCGTCTATGGCCACGGCAACTCCGGGAAAGAGAACGGTCAACGCTTGTGCTTGCTCTCCTGTGGCAGCGGCAGGACGTTGGCAGGCGTGGTGCGCTGTTCCCAATCCAGCTGCGGCAACCCGGAAAATGCCTCCTTGAGCGATTCGTTCCAGCTCTGGCGGATGGCACGCAGGTAATCGTCGTCCTCCTCGAAGCGCAGGTAGTGGTCGCTTTCGAAGGTATTGTCCTCGTATACCAGCAGCTCGATCGGCGGTCCCACCGTCGCATTGGAACGGATTGTCGAGTCCATGGATACGACGGCGCAGCGCGCGGCATCTTCCAGCGAGGTCTTGCGGGTCAGGATGCGGTCCAGGATCGGCTTGCCGTACTTGCTTTCACCGATCTGCAGGAATGGGTTCTCGTCCGAGTCGGTGATGAAATTGCCGGCCGGGTAGATCATGAAAATGGCCATCTCGCCGCCGCGAATCTGGCCACCCAGCAACAGCGTGGCCGAGGTATCGACACCGGTTTTGGCCGTGGAGGACTGCGCATCCGTCTGTTCCTGCCGGCTCACCATGCCGACGTACTTGGCGGCATCGACCATTCGGGTGCAGTTGCGCAGGTTGGCCAGGTCGGGCTCATTCAGTTCGTGTTCGATGCGGCTGACGATGGCCTGCGTAGTGGCGAGATTGCCCGCCGTCAGCACCACGAACAGTCGGTCCGGCGCCGGCGCGAACACGTGCATCTTGCTGTAGGACGAGAGCATGTCGGGACCGGCGCTGGTGCGCGAGTCCGAGCAGAATACCAGGCCATCTTCGGTTGCAATTGCCACGCAATAGGTCATTGTCTGTTCCTGTCGGTTACCGGGAATGCAGGCGAACGCGCGCCCCGGGACGCTCCCATCTTAGAGGGAATGCGCCGTACATGCCAGACGCGCATCGCGCACACGACCGACATATTATTAATAATAATATTCAATATGTTAGAGAATACTTCTCGGGCATTGAATGAATAATGCTTGCGTACCGGAACGGTTATGTCCCGGACGCAGCCGATCCCCCGCGGCAAAGCTCACGAAGTCGCCGGTGCGGTACCGGCGCGCCGCCGACCGGGGTCACCGTGACCGCGCCGGCCAGCCTGCCGGGAGGCCGTGGGAATGAAACTGTTTTCGGGCGCAGGCCCGCGAGAAGGATGACGGCCACGGAATCCACGGAAGAACACGGAAAAACA
>DATKZN010000041.1:0-6126 GCA_035527955.1 Gammaproteobacteria bacterium | reverse complement strand
CGGCCGTTCGCCGCCCCAGTAGGCCAGGCCCTGCTGCTGTACGGCCTGGCGGATCGCATCACCGTCGAATCGCATCCACAGCTTCAGCAGCGGCGGTTCCTGCTGCGGCTCGGTGAAGTAGCGGTACTGCTGCACGAGCTGTTCGGGATTGCCGAGCAATTCCTGCACCGGTTCGGTGGTGAGCACGCCCTGCTGCCCGGTCACCCGTACCAGCACCTCGCGCAGCGCGCCCTGCAGGGCGGTACGTCGCACAGCGGGCGTCTGGTCGCTGACCACCACCTCGGCCTCGAACAGGTCAGAAGCCGCCTGGGGCGCCAGCCACGGCAGGCACAGCAGCAGCACGAGCAACACGCTTCTTTGTCCAGACTTATCCATACGTTACCGGTAACAGCTTCGTTAATGGATGCACAGCATACGGATATCCGCCGGGTTTGGCCATATCGGGCACGGGCGGCGGGTTTACAGCGGTTACAGCCGACCGCTACCATAGCGTCCCTGTTTTCACCCCGCCTACTGGAGCCCGCGCGTGACTGTTCAAGACAAACCCGGCACCTCCGGCAGCCCGGCGCAGGCGCTGAGCTACCGCGACGCCGGCGTCGATATCGATGCCGGCGAAGAACTCGTCGAGCGCATCAAGCCCGCCGTGGCGAGAACCCGGCGCCCGGAGGTCCTGGCGGGGCTGGGCGGCTTCGGCGCCCTGTTCGAGCTGCCGCTGGAGCGCTACCGCGCACCGGTGCTGGTGTCCGGCACCGACGGCGTCGGCACCAAGCTCAAGCTGGCCATCGAGTCCGGCATCCACGACAGCATCGGTATCGACCTGGTCGCCATGTGCGTCAATGACATCGTGGTGACCGGCGCCGAACCGCTGTTCTTTCTCGACTACTACGCCACCGGCAAGCTCGAGCTGGACGTCGCTGCCGCTGTCATCAACGGTATCGCCAAAGGCTGCGAACAGGCCGGCGCGGCACTGGTCGGCGGCGAGACTGCGGAAATGCCCGGCATGTACAGCAGCGGCGACTACGACCTGGCCGGCTTCAGCGTCGGCATTGTGGAGAAGTCCGCCATCATCGACGGCAGCCGCGTCGCGGCCGGCGATGCGCTGGTCGGCATCGCCTCCTCCGGCCCGCATTCCAATGGCTACTCGCTGATCCGCAAGATCCTGGAAGTCAGCGACAGCAAGCTCACCGACACCCTGGCCGGGCGCAGCCTGGCGGACTGGCTGCTGGCGCCGACCCGCATCTATGTCAAACCGCTGTTGTCACTGTGCAGCCGGTTCGACGTGCACGCACTGGCGCACATCACCGGCGGCGGCCTGATCGACAACGTGCCGCGCGTACTGCCGGACGACACGCGCGCCGTCATCAGCACCGGCACCTGGCAACCCGCCGAGATCTTCGACTGGCTGCAGCGCCATGGCAATGTCGAACCGCACGAAATGTACCGCACGTTCAACTGCGGCATCGGCATGGTCATCTGTGTCGCAGACGGCGATTGCGACGCCGTCATCGCACACCTGGGCGAACAGGGCGAGGACGCGCGACGCATCGGGCACATCGAGGCAGGCAGTGGCGCGCCCGAGGTACGACTGACCCGCTGATGCCGACACCGGCTGCTGTCCTGACCGAACGCCCATGACGACCACGGCAACAGCACGCCTGCCGGTCGTCATGCTCATTTCCGGTCGCGGCAGCAACCTCACTGCCCTTATCAACTGCGCCGCCAGCGGCGCCCTGGCGGTCGACATCCGCGCCGTGATCAGCAACCGGCCGGACGCCGCCGGATTGCGTGTCGCACGGACCGCCGGCATACCCGCCGAAGTCGTCGATCACACCGCCTATGCCGACCGCACGGCATTCGAGCGCGCCCTGCAGGCACATATCGACGCCTGCCGGCCGGGCCTGGTGGTCCTGGCCGGCTTCATGCGTCTGCTGACAGCCGACTTCGTCGAGCACTATCATGGGCGCATGCTCAACATCCATCCCTCGCTGCTGCCGGCATTGCCCGGTCTGGACACCCACCGGCGCGCGCTCGAGGCCGGCCTGACCGAACACGGCGCCAGCGTGCACTTCGTCACTGCGGAAATGGACGGCGGGCCGGTACTGCTGCAGGCACGCGTACCGGTCCGGGACGGCGATACCCCAACCGTGCTCGCTGACCGTGTGCTGACGCAGGAACACAGGATGTATCCGCTGGCGATCCAGTGGTTTGCCAGCGGGCGAATTTTTCTTGATGAAAACGGTCAGATCATTTTCGATGGCAATCCTTTGACACAACCGAGAGACCTCGCCAGGGAGAAACCGCTGCCATGCTGAAACGAATCCTTGCCGCCGCCCTGCTGCTCGCGGCTGCACTGCTTGCCGCCGGTGTCCAGGCCAGTGTCGTCATGCCCGCATTCAAGGCCAGCTACGAGCTCTCGCGCGGCTCGATGAAAATCGGCAACTCGACCATCGAACTCTCGACCGGCGCCAACGGCAGCTATACCTACAAATCGCGCAGCTGGCCGGTGCGCTGGGTTGCCTGGTTCCTGAAGGACAAGCTGTACGAGACCAGCCGCGGCAAGATCACCGCTGCCGGGATACGCCCTGACACCTATACGTACCAGCGCACCGGCGGACGGAAAGAGCGCGAGGCCAACCTGACATTCAACTGGAACAACATGCGCGTGCAGAACGATGTCGAGGACAGCAAGTGGGAAATGGACATCCCGACCGGCACCCTGGACAAGCTGGTCTCGCAACTCGGCATGATGCATGCACTCGCCAGCGGCGACACCGACATCACCTTCAATATCGCCGATGGCGGCAAGCTCAAGGAATACCGCTTCAAGGTGGTTGGAGCGGAAACCCTGGAAACGCCGGCCGGCATATTCGAGACTGTCAAGATCACCCGGCTGCGCGAGGACACCAAGCGCGAGACCTTTATCTGGTGTGCGCCGTCGTTGCATTACCTGCCGGTGCGTATCTGGCAACGCGAAAAAGACGATGCCGAATACCAGAGCGACCTGGAAAATTTCAGCGCCTCCCTGAGGACGTCAAGCGATAATCGCTAGGATCATTCCGGGGCAGCGGCGAGCGTGTCGTTCACGTCGCCGCTACCACGGTTCCGTTTACCCCTGCTACAGCATTCACAACAAGCCCATGAAAGACTTTCGACACACACTGCACATCATCCTGCTCGCGCTGGTCGCGCTGCCCCTGCTGAACGGCTGCGGACTGACCGGCGGCACGCGCCCGTATGCGGCGGCCGAAGACACCCAACCGCGCGAGGTCGAACTGTTTTATGTGACCAACCGCGCACCGGATGGCGATGGCGGCCTGTACTTCAGCGGCGCGCGCGGCGACCTGAGCTATGGCATTTCCACCATAGGCATCCCGCCCGGTCACATCATGGGCCGACACGAGGAACCCTCGCTGTTCCGGCTGGAAATGACGCCTGACGAGACAAAGCATATCCGGCTGCAGCAGGTCCTGTCGCTGACGCGTGACGAGTTCGCGAGCCGGCTCGGCACGGCCATCGATGCCAGCGCGGGTCGCAAGCTGATGATTTTCGTGCACGGCTACAACGAGGACTTCCCCTCCGTCAGCAAGCGGGTGGGTCAGTTCGCCAGTGACATGAAATTCTCGGGTCCGGTGGTACTGTTCAGCTGGCCGTCGCAGGGCAGCCTGACCAGCTACACCGTGGACGAAACCAACGCCGAGTGGGCGCAGGCGGATTTTGTCCGGCTGATGGGCGAGCTGTTCGACTACGTCCCGGTCAGGAACATCTACCTGGTCGGTCACAGCATGGGCAACCGCATCATTGGCCGCGCCATGACCTCGCTCGCCAGCGACCGCCTGGAAAGTGACATGCTGCTGTTCCGTGAAATCATCATGATCGCGCCGGACATCGATGCCGAGGTGTTCCGCATCGACATGGCCCCGCGCCTGGCGCGCACCGGCATTCACGTCACGCTGTACGCCTCGTCCAATGACCGTGCGCTGATGGCTTCCAAGGCCTTCCATGGCTACTCGCGCGCTGGGGAATCGGGCGCCGGCCTGGTCGTGGTGGACGGCGTGGAAACCATCGATGCCAGCGAGGTCACGAGCAGCCTGCTGGGCCACTCCTATTTCGCCGAGGACCGCCGCATTATGGAAGACATCTTCGCCCTGCTGCAGACCGGCCAGCGCGCCGATCAGCGCTTCGGATTGCAGGCCGTGGACACCCCGTCGGGACGCCACTGGACACTGCGGAAGTAATCCGCGGGAATTCGCTGTCCAATCAACGTAGATATATTCTGGAAACTGACAGACTTGTCAGGTGCGTTTTTTATCAGGCAAGAATGATCACGATCAACAGCCGTCAACACCGGTGGGCAGTATAATCCGGCAACTAACATTTGACTCGAACAGTCGAGAGAGGAATCTGTCATGAAAGGTAAATTTATCACTTCAATCGCGCTGGCCACCACGCTCGCCGTCACCGGCTGCGCCACCTATCAGGGTCCGCAGGAACAGACCGGCATGGTCATCGGCGGCATCCTTGGCGGCGTGCTGGGCAACCAGGTGGGCGGCGGTCACGGCCGCACGGCCGCCATCATCGCCGGCACGCTGGCGGGTGCCGCGATCGGCGGTGCAGTCGGTCACAACATGGATGCCAACGACCGCGCCCGGGTCAGCCAGTCACTGGAGACGGTGCGCACCGGCGTACCGTCGCGCTGGCACAACCCGGATACGGGCAACGACTACACGATGGTACCGACCAGCACCTACGACTCCGCCAGCGGGCCGTGCAGGGAGTACACCATCGATGCCGTGATCGGCGGCCGCAAGGAAAAGGTCTACGGCACCGCCTGCCGGCAGCAGGACGGCAGCTGGCGCGTACAGGGCTAGCCGCTGACCTGCATGAACGGCGGGGCGTAAAACGCCCCGCCGTTTTTTTCGCCGCGCAGGAGGCAGACCGCGTGCGCTTACGTAAGGGTCTTATTCTGTAGGAGTAAATAATCGCGGATGAGATCCGCTCCTACAAGCGCGGCTATCGGGCGCAGGAGCGCTGCACAAGGCCGTTCCCGCACATGGCCCAGGCGCCAGCCTCTCGACCCGGGCTATGCCCGTAAAAACGGTCTCACCTTCTCCCCGCACATCGCGCGAGGTTTATACCTGACGTCATTGCGTGCCGCGGGCCGCTATTCGACACCCAGCGTCTCCGCGATGGCGTCGGCGATATCCTCCGCGTAGAGGTCGCGGAAGAAGTGGTCCGCGCCATCGATGACCACCAGCGTCACAGCCTCGCCATCGGCGAGCGGCTCGACCTTGTCGATCAGCCCCTTGACCACTGTGTCCTCGCTGCCGGCGAACACCGTTACCGGCGCCTTGATCGTCGGAATCAGCCGCGGCGTATCCATGTTCTCGTCCGGCGCATGGTAGGAAAGGAAGGATTCCGCGCTGGCGCGGGTTTTCTCGCAGTAGAGGAAATCGATGTTGTCCATCAGCTCGGCACCCTTGCCGGCAGCGACCATCTGCTGCGCCTGTGTCAACAAGGGGAACAGGTCGGCGTCGAAACGCTTTTTGTAACCCTGCGTTTCGCTGTCCGCGTCCCAGGTTTGCGGCGCAACCAGGAACACCGCGGTGATGACCGGGTCGTCACTGGCAGCGGCAAAGCGCGCGGTCTGGTTCCCGCCGCGGGAATGGCCGAGTAACGCAACCTCTTTCGCGCCCTGCGCCTTAAGCCAGCCGAGCCACGCCCCGATCTCGCCGACCGCATCGGTATGCTTGTGCGTGTGCGGGGTGGCGCAGTCGTACATCGCCGCGTCGCGGTTATCCAGGCCGAGGCTGAGATTAATCGCCAGCGAGCTGATGCCGCGCTCGGCCAACAGTTCCTGCAGGCCGGCCATGATTTCCATGCCGCGGTGCCCGAGCGTGCCATGCGTCATCAGCACCACGGGACCGGCCGGCCAGCTCGACCCGGCCTGCTCCAGGTTGGCGTTTAGCGTCACACCGTTGTGCGACAGGGTAACGACCCCGGCACTGGCGGCAGACGCCATGCCAAGACTCAATAGCAGGATAATGAACAGGTTACGCATGGTGAACTCCTCACGTGTCGGTGCTTGTTATCAACGACCCAGCCGGGCCGTGTATAGCGACTAGGGTA
>DATKZN010000040.1:0-3717 GCA_035527955.1 Gammaproteobacteria bacterium | reverse complement strand
GTTGCCGGTTCGTCCGCGCTGGCCGCACCCTCGGTGCAGGAGCGGCTCGACAGCATCGAACGCAAGCTGGATGCGCGCGGACTGGTCGACATGCTGAACCGCATCGACCAGTTGCAGCGCGACCTGCAACAGCTGCGCGGCACCCTCGAGCTGCAGGCCAACACGCTGGAAGACATCAAGCGCCAGCAGCGCGAGCAGTACATGGATATCGACCGCCGCCTGCTGCAACTCGAAACCGGGCAGGCCGGCGTGCTGCCGGGCGCAATGCCCGGCGACGGCGGTGGCATGGCGCCGGTGCTGATGCCGCCAGCCGGTACGCCACCCATGGTCAGTGCGCCACCGGTCAGTGCGCCACCGGCCAGTGCACCACCGGTCAGTGCACCTCCGGCGGCGGCACCGGTCGATCCGGCGCTGGCCCAGGCCGAGTACGATACCGCGCTGGCGGTCCTGCGCGAGGGACGTTACGCGGACGCCGCGCTGGCGTTCAAGCAATTCCTCAATAACTACCCGGGCAGCCCGCTCGCCGACAACGCGAACTACTGGCTGGGCGAGACCTACTACGTCACGCGTGACTTCGACCAGGCCATGGCCACGTTCAGTGCGCTGGTGACGAACTACCCGCAAAGCCCGAAGGTCGCCGACAGTCGTCTGAAGCTGGGTTTCATCTACTACGAGAAAGCGGACTGGAAGAAGGCCCGTGCCGAACTCGAGGGCGTGGTGAGCGCATTCCCGGCCTCGACCGCGGCCCGCCTCGCCAACGACCGTCTCGCGCGCATGAAGAAGGAAGGTCACTGAGGGCGAGCGGTGTAAATCAATATCGCGCTTGAGAAGCGCTCCTACAAAACCGGTTTACTCTGCAGGTACGGCGTCCATACACAATACCTGTCCCAACCGAACCTTGTAGGAGCGGATCTCATCCGCGACAAACACTCCCGCCCGATCCTGCAGGAGTAACTGAGGGTGAGCGGTGATAATTAATATCGCGCGATGTACAAGCAAGTACAAGTGCCGCCGGGAGGCAGGGAGAAGGTGAGACCATTTTTAGGGCATAGCCCGGGTCGAGAGGCTGGCCTGGGCCATGACGGGAGCGGCCTTGAGAAGCGCTCCTGTAAAACCGGTTTACCCTGCAGGTGCAGCGTCCATTCACAATACCTGTCTCCACCGAACTTTGTAGGAGCAGGTCGCGTCTGCGATCTTCGTGTTCAAAAAAATGACCGCGCAATATCCAGGGATGAATCCCGCAATCCCGCCCAATACCCTGACGGCGTGATAAACCCCGGCCGCAAGGCCTGATAGAATCTCCACTCCATGTACCACCTTGCGGCGAACCCTGCTGCCTGAACCCCATGACTGAAGCCCCGCGCCTGCGCATCACCGAGATCTTCCATTCCCTGCAGGGGGAATCGGCGACCATCGGCTACCCCACGGTATTCGTGCGCCTGACCGGCTGTCCGCTGCGCTGCGGCTACTGCGATACCGAATACGCCTTCCAGGGCGGGGAATGGATGACACTCGACGATATCATCGCGCGCGCGCGGCAATACCGCACCCGCTATGTCACCGTCACCGGCGGCGAGCCGCTGGCGCAGAAAAGCTGTCTATTGTTGCTGCAACGCCTCTGCGATGCCGGGTATCACGTATCACTGGAAACCAGCGGTGCGCTGGACGTGTTAGGCGTCGACCCGCGCGTGATCAAGGTCATCGACCTGAAGACGCCGGGTTCCGGCGAGGTGGAACGCAACCTGTACGGGAACATGGACCGGCTGCTTGCCCACGACCAGGTCAAGTTCGTCATCTGCGACCGTGCCGACTTCGACTGGTCGGTGGAGATGATGAACCGTTACGATCTCGTCAACCGCTGCGAGGTCGTGTTCTCGCCGAGCTTCGGCCAGCAGGACGCGACCGAACTTGCCGACTGGATCCTCGCAGAGCAGTTGCCGGTGCGCATGCAGGTGCAGCTGCACAAATACCTGTGGGGCAACGAGCCGGAGCGGTGATTGGCTGTAGGGTGCGTTTTACGCACCGGGGATGTCTATGGTGTGCGTTTCACGCACCAGCATCGGTGCACGGAGTGCACCCTACGAAAACATTGGCCACAGAACCACACGGAATAACGCGGAAGATATCGTGCATGTAGGGTGCGTTTTACGCACCGGGGATGTCTATGGTGTGCTTTTCACGCACCAGCATCGGTGCACGGAGTGCACCCTACGAAAATGGTTGGCCACGGAACCACATGGAATAACGCGGAAGATATCGTGCATGTAGGGTGCGTTTCACGCACCAACAATGCTGCCGGGCATCGACATGGTTCACACCCAAACACATCCTGTATCATTGCCCCATGCCATTTCACGTCTGCATAAGCAGCCCAGGCTGTCCACAATGAAACCGAAGGCCGTGGTGCTGCTCTCCGGTGGGCTTGACTCCGTTACCGTGCTGGCCCTCGCGCAGGAGCAGGGCTTCGAATGCCATGCACTGAGCCTCGACTACGGCCAGCGCCACGACGCCGAGCTCGCGGCGGCGAAGCGCATTGCCGCCAAGGCCGGCGTGGAGCACAAGGTTGTCCCCATCGGGCTCGATGTCATTGGTGGTTCGGCACTGACCGACGACGCCATCGCCGTGCCCTTGCAGGCCAGCGAGGGCATCCCGGTGACCTACGTGCCGGCGCGCAATACCGTGTTCCTGTCATTGGCGCTGGGCTGGGCCGAGGTGCTCGGCGCCTGGGACGTATTCATCGGCGTGAATGCCGTCGACTACTCCGGCTACCCTGACTGCCGGCCCGAGTACATCGCCGCCTTCGAAAAGCTCGCACAGCTGGCGACAAAAGGCGGTGTCGAGGGTGGAACCTTCAAAATCCACACGCCCCTGATCGAACTGAGCAAGGCCGAGATCATAAAGACCGGCCTGCGCCTGGGTGTGGATTACACCGACACCGTGTCCTGCTATGCCGCGAATGCGCAGGGCCGTGCCTGCGGCAAGTGCGATGCCTGCCGCCTGCGCGCGGCCGGCTTCCGTGCCGCCGGCGTCGCCGACCCCACACGCTACCAGTAGCCCTGTGCCGCTGGCGACCCTGGACATAAACCGATAAACTTTCGTCAGCGGTATCAAGCGCCTATCCTCCTAGTGCGGCGGGCCACGGCCCTGGGCAGGGCACAGGAGAGAACGACAACAGAGACAACGGGTATGGCCGGCCCTTGCCGGCAGCGCGCATGCCAGTCACCCGCGGGAGCGCAGCATGACATTCGAATCCTTCATCGAGGCCCAATCGTTCTTTTTATGGTCGACGTTTATCATTGCGCTGATCATGGGCGCCATCGTCAACAAGACCAACTTCTGTACTATGGGCGCGGTGTCCGACCTGGTGAACATCGGCGACTCGGGCCGCTTCCGCGCCTGGCTGCTGGCGATCGCCGTGGCCGTGCTTGGCGTGGTGGTGCTTGAACACTACGGATTCGCACAGCCCGGCAAGGCGTTCCCGCCGTACCGCGCCGGACAACTGGCCTGGGCCGAGAATATCCTCGGCGGCGTGCTGTTCGGCATCGGCATGACGCTGGCCAGCGGCTGCGGCAACAAGTGCCTGATCCGAATCGGCGGCGGCAACCTCAAGTCGATCATGGTGATGATCGTGATCGGCGTGATCGCATACTTCATGATCAACCCGTTCCCGGGCAGCGACCAGACGCTTTACACCGTGCTGTTCTACAAGTGGATCAG
>DATKZN010000039.1:0-4440 GCA_035527955.1 Gammaproteobacteria bacterium | reverse complement strand
CCGCAGCTGTTCCCGCCGACCATGCAGCATGCAGGCGGCACCGTACCGGTCTACTTCGAGGCCGCCGCGGTGATTACCGCGCTGGTGCTGCTGGGGCAGGTGCTGGAACTGCGCGCCCGCAGTCAAACCAACGCCGCCATCAGGCTGTTGCTGGGGCTGGCGCCCAACAGCGCGCGCATTGTCCGCGATAACGGAACCGAGCAGGACATCCCGCTGGAACAGGTGCAACCCGGCAATATATTACGCGTACGCCCCGGTGAAAAAATACCGGTGGACGGCGTGGTCACGGAGGGCAGCAGCGCGGTCGATGAATCCATGGTGACCGGCGAACCGATCCCGGTGGAGAAGAGCGCCGGTGAAAAGCTGATTGGCGCGACCGTGAACGGCACCGGCAGCCTGCTGATGCAGGCGGAAAAAGTGGGGACGGATACCCTGCTGGCGCAGATCGTGCGCATGGTCAGCGAGGCGCAGCGCTCGCGTGCACCGATCCAGAAACTGGCAGATGTTGTGGCCGGTTATTTCGTGCCGACGGTGGTCATTGTTGCCGTCATTACGCTGCTTGTGTGGGGTTTCTGGGGGCCGGAGCCGCGCCTGGCGCACGCCATCGTCAATGCCGTTGCCGTATTGATCATTGCCTGCCCCTGTGCGCTGGGACTGGCCACGCCCGTGTCGATCATGGTCGGCACCGGCAAGGGCGCGACGCTGGGGGTGCTGATCAGGCATGCCGAGGCGCTCGAGATCATGGAGCGGGTCAATACCGTGGTGGTGGACAAGACCGGCACCCTGACCGAAGGAAAACCGAAACTGGTAGCGGTACATGCCTCGCGCGGGTTCATGGATGATGACGTGCTGCAGCTGGCGGCAAGCCTGGAGCGTGCCAGTGAACATCCGCTGGCCGAGGCCATTGTGCGCGGTGCGGAAGATCGCGGCATGAGCCTGAGTCAGACAGTAGATTTTGCGTCTGTTACCGGCATGGGTGTGACCGGGAAAGTCAACGGACGAGTAGTGGCGCTCGGTAACATCAAGCTGCTTGAGAAGCTTGGCATCGACCCGGGTGAGCTTCCGCACCAGGCGGAGGCCGGACGCGCCGAGGGCCAGACCGTGATGTTTGTTGCCATCGACGGCCAGTCCGCCGGCCTGATCGGTGTGGCGGACCCTATCAAGGACTCCACGGACGAGGCCATCCGCGCCTTGCATGCAGAAGGCGTCCAGGTCGTCATGCTGACCGGCGACAACCGCACTACGGCCGAGGCGGTGGCAGGCAAGCTCGGCATCGATCGCGTCGAGGCCGAAGTGCTGCCGGAGCAGAAGGCCGGGATCGTCAGGCAGCTCCAGGCGGAAGGGCGCATCGTAGCCATGGCCGGCGATGGCATCAACGACGCGCCCGCGCTGGCACAGGCCCACGTCGGTATTGCCATGGGCACGGGTACCGATGTCGCCATGGAGAGCGCCGGGATCACGCTGGTCAAGGGCGACCTGCGCGGTATCGTGCGGGCGCGGCGCCTGAGTCGCCACGTGATGCGCAACATCCGCCAGAATCTGTTCTTCGCCTTCATCTACAACGCGCTGGGCGTGCCGGTGGCGGCGGGTGTGCTGTACCCGGTATTCGGGCTGCTGCTGTCACCGATGATCGCGGCCGCCGCCATGAGCTTCAGCTCGGTGTCGGTCATCAGTAACGCGCTGCGCCTGCGCAAGGTGCGGATTTGAGCCAATCCCGTTGAAAAAATGACAGATAGATAGCCCTGTGCTCCAGACTCGCCGTCACTGCCTGAATCCATCCGCCAGGCGTGGCGCAGGGAATATCGGCTATTTCCCGACATATTTTGCGGGTGTATGCCGCGAGTGATGAACCTGACGCCCTGTTTTCGGTCTACACCCGCTATGTGCGTTAACATGTGATGCGACGGCTGATTCGTGCCGGGCGTCAATCACTGTCCTGTTGATGCAGCGGGTGACGTGCCGGGCGGATCCTGTGCGGCCATGGCGCATTGGAAGAGGAAGTGGACACCAGCATGCTGGAGCTGACGCATAACAATCATCCGGCCGAGGCCGCTGTCCCGGCGGGCTACCGGCAGATCCGCCAGGCGACCCTGGCGCTGTGCGAGCCGCTGGAGATCGAGGACTACGGTCTGCAGGCCATGCCCGAGGTGAGCCCACCCAAGTGGCACCTGGCCCATACCAGCTGGTTCTTCGAGACCTTCATCCTGCTACCGTTTGCCGACGGCTACCGTCCCTTTCATCCGGCCTGCGAATACCTGTTCAACAGTTACTATCACGGCGTCGGCGCGCAGTACCCGCGTGCGCAGCGTGGCCTGCTGTCGCGGCCGACGGTACGGGAAATACGCGATTACCGTGCCTGGGTCGATGCCGCCATGGCCGACCTGCTGGCGCAGCCGGACCACCCGCAGCGGGACATCATCCTGGCGCGTTGCGAACTGGGCCTGCAGCACGAGCAACAGCACCAGGAACTGCTGTGCACCGACATCAAGTACAGTTTCTCGTTCAACCCGCTGTATCCCGCGCTCGGCCGGGCGCAACCGGCCGCGCAACCGGCCGGTTCCCGGCCCCTGGACTTCACTGATTTCGCGACCATGGACGCGGTTATCGGGACGGGCGGCAGCCGGTTTCATTTTGACAACGAGGCCCCGGCACACCGTTTCCACCTGCCGGCCTTTCGCCTGGCCAATCGCCTGGTCAGCAATGCCGAGTACCTGGCCTTTATGGAGGACGGCGGCTATACGACCCCCGGGCTGTGGCTGGCGGATGGCTGGCTGTGGAAGGAAGCCGGCGATGCCGCTCACCCGCACTACTGGGTACAGCGGGACGGCGACTGGTTCGAGTACACCCTGTATGGCCTGTGCCCGCTCGATCCCGGCCTGCCGGTCAGCCACGTCAACTACTACGAGGCGGATGCCTGTGCGCGCTGGTTCGGCAGGCGGTTGCCGGCCGAGCAGGAATGGGAGGCGGCCTGCGGGCAACTGCAACTTGTCCCCGAGCACGCTGACATTGCCCTGCACCCGCGCGCAGCCGTTGACAGTGACGGGCCGGTGCAGATGTTCGGCAGCCTGTGGCAATGGACGCGCTCGAGCTATTCACCCTATACGGGCTACCGCCCGGCCGCGGGCGCCATCGGCGAATACAACGGCAAGTTCATGTGCAACCAGTTCGTGCTGCGTGGCAGTTCCTGTGTCACGCCGCCCGGACATGCCCGCACGAGTTACCGCAATTTCTTCTATCCCAAAGACCAGTGGCAGTTCAGCGGCATCCGCCTGGCCGATGATTCCTGAGCGCGCGAGGGAAAGAACCATGGCTACGGCAACGGCAGGCAAAAGGGACACGATCCAGTATCACGAGCTGCATCGACCTGCAGCGTCCATGGCGGCCGAAGTCCGTGCCGGCCTCAGCCGCAGGCAGAAATACCTGCCGCCCAAGCTGTTCTACGACAAGACGGGCTCGGAGCTGTTCGATGTCATTACCCGGCTGCCGGAATACTATCCGACGCGTACCGAAATCGGGCTGCTCAGGCGGCATGCCGCCGAAATGGCGGAGCTGCTGGGGTCGCACAGCGTCCTGCTGGAACTGGGCAGTGGCAGCAGTATCAAGATCCGCCTGCTGCTGGAGGCCGTGCGGCCGCGGATCTACGTTCCCATGGATATCTCGCGCGAGCACCTGATCGACGCCGCGCAGGCCCTGGCGCGGGACTATCCCTGGCTCACGGTGCATGCCGCCTGTGTCGACTACTCGCAACCCTGGGACATGCCCGATTTCGGTCCGGGCCGTCATAACGCCTTCTTCCCGGGCTCCAGTATCGGCAACTTCGAGCCGGCCGCGGCCCTGCAGTTACTCAGGCAGGTCCGGCGACTGGTGGGCCGTGACGGCGGTCTGCTGATCGGTGTCGATCTCAAGAAGGATACCGGCATCCTGGAGTGTGCCTATAACGACAAACAGGGCGTCACGGCCGATTTCAATCTCAATATGCTCGCGCACATCAACCGGCGGCTGGAGGCGGATTTCGATCCTGGAAATTTCGCCCACAAGGCGATCTACAACGTGGACCTGGGCCGGATCGAGATGCATCTGGAATGCCGGCGGGACCACCGTGTGCGCATCGACGGCGACGTCTACCGCTTTGCAGCCGGCGAGACCATTCACACCGAGAATTCCTACAAGTATTCGATCGCGGAGTTTCATGGTCTGGCGGCACGGGCCGGTTTTGCTCCGGTCCGGGTGTGGAGTGATCAGGCCGGGCTGTTCAGTGTTCATTATCTGACAGCCGATGGACGTGCGGTCAGGTGAAACGTGAAGCGTGAAACGTGAAACGTAATACGTGAAACATAAAACGGGGGCAGACCACGTTGTCCGATACCGTTGTTTCGACTGAATGTTGTATGCCGCTTGAAAACGTGGTCTGTCCCCGGTTTGCAGGCGGGTTACGTGAGG
>DATKZN010000038.1:0-8849 GCA_035527955.1 Gammaproteobacteria bacterium | reverse complement strand
CGACGGCTATGTCATTGGTGACCTGGTCACCGGCGATCGGGATGACCGCGGTATGGCGAATCGCGCCCTCGGTAAACACCGCAATGTCGGTGGTACCACCGCCAATGTCGACGATGCAGACGCCAAGTTCTTTCTCGTCCTCGGTCAGTACCGAGTAACTGGAGGCCAGTTGTTCGAGGATGATGTCGTCCACCTCCAATCCGCAGCGACGCACGCACTTGATGATGTTCTGCGCCGCACTGACGGCACCGGTGACCATGTGCACCTTGGCCTCCAGGCGTACACCGGACATGCCGACCGGCTCGCGAATGCCCTCCTGGTTATCGATCACGAAATCCTGCGGCAGGATGTGCAGGATCTTCTGGTCGGCCGGGATTGCCACGGCGCGTGCGGCGTCGATGACGCGTTCCACGTCGCCGGGTGTGACCTCCTTGTCGCGAATCGCCACGATGCCATGTGAATTCAGGCTGCGGATGTGGCTGCCCGCGATACCGGCATACACCGAGTGAATCTGGCAGCCTGCCATAAGTTCTGCCTCTTCCACCGCGCGCTGAATCGAGTGCACGGTGGACTCGATATTGACCACCACGCCTTTTTTCAGGCCGCGCGACGGATGCGAGCCGATGCCGATCACCTCGAGTTCGCCGTCAGGCATGACCTCCCCGACAATCGCCACCACCTTCGAGGTACCGATATCCAGACCGACAATCAGATTCTTTTCAGCCTTTTTCGCCATCCTTACCCTTATCCTGTTAACCCTTGATGCCCGTTTCACCATCGCCGTCGGCCTGTTGCCAGACCACCGAGAAACCATTGCTGTAACGCAGGTCGACGGTACGCAAATCCGCCAGCCGGGCCGCGAACACGCTCGGCCAGGCACGGACAAAGCGCTGCAGGCGCAGCCAGGGCTGCATGCGGCCGAGCTTCAGCGCGACATCACCGGCGAGCTGCAACTCCCACGCACGGCGCCCGTCGACCTGCAGACGCTGTACCTGCAACCCCAGCGGGGCCAGCGTGGCGCTGACCTGCCGGTAGCGCTCCAGGATCTTGCGCTCCTGGCCGTCCGGTCCGTCCAGCCAGGGCAGTTCGGTATCGTGCTGCTCCTGTTCCGGAAAAAACGCCTCGCCGTAGCGGTTCAGGAATCCCTGTCCGTGCCAGTGGGCAACCGGCTGCTGCTCCTCGATCTGTACACGCACGGTCTCCGGCCAGATACGCTGCACCGAGGCCTTGTAAACCCAGGGCAGGGCCTCGGCGGCGGCACGTATCGCCACCACGTCGACTGTGAAAAACCCGCCTGTTGCATGCGGTGCCACGGCCACCTGCAATTGCTCCTTCTGCAGATAGCGGAAGTCGCCCTTCACCTCGACCACCCCGAGCGGGAAGCGGTAGGGATCGGTAAACCAGCGCATGCCCTGCAGCGTGGCCACCCCGAGCAAGCCCAGCAGCAGCAGACCGGACAGGGTGCGTGCCCGGGCGCGCAGCAGCGTGGCAAGCTGTGCCCCGATACCGGCCTCAACCCCGGGCATGTCGCACCCCCACGGGTCGTGTCGCGTCCCGCGCGAAACTGCTGTCCAGTATTTTCAGCACCAGTTCACCGAACGCCACGCCGGCGGCCTGCGCCGCCATCGGCACCAGGCTGTGATCCGTCAGTCCCGGCACGGTGTTGACCTCGATAAACCAGGGCCTGCCGGCAGCGTCCAGCATGAAATCGACGCGCCCCCAGCCGTGCGCACCGACCGCGCGAAACGCCTGCAGGGAAAGCTGCTGCAACTGCTGCTCCTGGCCGGCATCAAGCCCGCACGGAATGATGTAACGCGTGGTATCCGCCTGGTACTTGGCCGCGTAGTCATAAAACGCATGCGGCGTCTCCAGCCGGATCAGCGGCAAGGCCGTCTCGCCCAGGATGCCGGTGGTGTATTCCGCGCCGTCGACCCACTGCTCGACCAGCACACTGCGATCAAAACGCGCTGCCTCCTGCCATGCCTGCAGCAATCCGCTCGCGCGCCCCACCTTGCTGATACCGATGCTGGAGCCTTCGTGCGCCGGCTTGACGATGACCGGGTAGTGCAGGCTGTCGCACCGTGCGGCTACCTCATCCTCGTTCTCCAGCAGGGCGTAATCCGGTGTGGGGATACCCGCGCTCTGCCAGACCTGCTTGGTACGCAGCTTGTCCATCCCCAGTGCCGAACCCAGCACACCGCTGCCGGTATAGGGTATGCCCAGCGTTTCCAGCATGCCCTGCATGACGCCATCCTCGCCGCCGCGCCCGTGTAGCGCGATAAAGGCGCGCGCGAAGCCGCCACTGACGAGCCGCTCGTGCAGGCGGTCTTCCGCGCTATCCAAAGCATGCGCATCGACGCCGGCTGCCTGTAGCGCGGCGAGCACTGCGGCACCGCTCTTAAGCGACACCTCGCGCTCGGCCGAACGACCACCGAGCAGCACAGCTACCTTGCCGTAGGTACGCGGATCGGTCTGCCCACTCATGCCGGCGGCTCTCCCACGATGCGCACCTCGGTCTCCAGCCGTACACCCAGCTGCTGCTCGACCGTGCCCTGAACCTGCAACAGCAGCGTTTCGATATCCGCGGCGCTGGCATTGCCGGTATTGATAATGAAATTCGCGTGTTTTTCCGACACCTGCGCACCGCCGACACGCTTGCCCTTGAGACCACAGGCCTCGATCAGGCGCGCGGCATAATCACCCGGCGGGTTGCGGAACACCGAGCCACAGCTGTACTGCTGCACTGGCTGGGTGGCGCCGCGCCGGGCCAGCAACTCGCGGATGCGTGCCTGGGCCTGCGCGGCATCGCCCTTGTCCAGCGCCAGCTGGGCAGCGACGAACCATTCGTCCGGCTTGCCGCTGACCGAGCGGTAGGCCACGCGGAATTCCTCCGGGGTGCGGGTCTGCAGATTGCCCCGGCGGTCGACCGTCTCCACCGCTGCCACGTGCGACCAGGTCTCGCCGCCGAACGCCCCGGCATTCATCGCCAGCGCACCGCCCATGGTGCCGGGGATGCCGGCGAGAAATTCCACGCCGGTCAGGCCACTGCGGCTGGCGGTGCGCGCGACCTTGGCGCAGCTCACCCCGGCCTCGGCACGCAACAGCTGCGCATCCAGCCAGTCCAGCCCTGTCAGCGCACCGAACATCACCAGTACCGTGCCGGGAAAGCCGCCGTCACGCACCAGCAGGTTGCTGCCCAGCCCCACCCAGAGCAACGGCTCGGCAGGGTCCACTTCGCGCAGAAACGCGCACAGGTCGGCGAGGTCGGCCGGCTGAAAGAAGCGCCGCGCCTTGCCGCCGGCGCGCCAGCTGACATGACGGTCCATGGGTTCGTCGAACCGCAAGTCTCCGCGCCAGGACTGTGTCTGTTGCGCCGCCATCATCCCCTGTTCACCCTGCACCTGCGGCCAGTTCACCGACCAGCCGCTGCGCAGCAGCACCGATATCGCCCGCGCCCAGCGTGAGCAGCAGATCGCCGTCCTTCAGCAGGTCGCCGAGCACCTGCGGCAGCGTGTCCAGCTCGTCAACGAATACCGGATCGACCTGGCCGCGCGCGCGGATACCGCGTGCCAGCGCGCGGCCGTCGGCGCCGGCGATGGGCGCCTCGCCGGCGGCATAGACCTCGCACAGCACCAGCACGTCGACCTCCGACAGTACCTGCGCAAAATCGTCGAACAGGTCGCGCGTGCGTGTGTAACGGTGCGGCTGGAACACCACCACCAGGCGCCGGTCGGGCCAGCCGGCACGCGCCGCGGCGATGGTCGGCGCCAGCTCGCGCGGATGGTGGCCGTAATCGTCGATCAGCAGCACCTTGCCCGCCGCCACGGGAATCTCGCCGGCGATCTGGAAGCGCCGACCGATGCCCTGGAATTCCGCCAGCGCCTTCTGGATATCCGCATCGGACACGCCCAGTTCGGTCGCCACCGCGATCGCCGCCAGCGCATTCTGCACGTTGTGGCGACCGGGCAGGTTGAGCGTGATGGCCAACGCATCCGCATGTTCCTTGCGGTACGCCCGGAAATGGGTCTGTGCACCGACCTGCTGCACGTCGGTGGCGTAGACATCAGCCGTTTCATCGAGTCCGTAGGTAGTGACCGGGCGCGTGACCTCTGGAAGAATGCCCCTGATTTCCGGATCGTCCAGGCACAGCACAGCCAGCCCGTGGAACGGCAGGTGATGCAGGAAATCGATGAAGGTCTGGCGCAGCCGGTCGAAGTCGCCGCCGTAGGTCGACAGGTGGTCGGCGTCGATATTGGTCACCACGGCAATCGACGGCTGCAGGTACAGGAACGAGGCATCGCTCTCGTCGGCCTCCGCCACCAGGTAGTGGCCGGCCCCGAGCTGCGCATGACTGGCCGCGCTGTTGAGCAGGCCGCCGATGACGAAGGTGGGGTCCAGGCCGCCCTGGGCCAGCAGGCTGGCGATCAGGCTGGTCGTGGTGGTCTTGCCGTGCGTGCCTGCAACACCGATGCCGAAACGGAAACGCATCAGTTCGGCAAGCATTTCAGCGCGTGGCACCACCGGGATACGCCGCTCACGCGCCGCCATGAGTTCCGGGTTGTCCGCCTTGATGGCGGTCGATACCACCACCGCGTCGCAGTCGGCCACATGGTCGGCCGAGTGACCGATCATGACCCGTATCCCCATTGCCGCCAGTCGCCGCGTCACCGCGCTCTCGCGCATGTCCGAGCCACTGACCTGGTAGCCGAGATTGTGCAATACCTCGGCGATGCCGCTCATGCCGGCGCCACCGATCCCGATGAAATGCATGCGTCGTACCCGGCCCATGCCCTGCGGATGCGTGCCGCGCGTCGGCTGCTTCATGTTCATGCAGCGCCTCCGGCAGACAGGCGGCCGTCGACGCCGGCGGCCTGCAGGCACAGTTCAGCAACACGCCGCGCTGCATCCGGCATGGCCAGCGCGCGCGCACGGCAGGCCATCTCCAGCAGCACGTCGCGTTGCCCGGTGAAATCAGCCAGGATGCCGGTCAGTCTGGCCGGCGTCAGTACATCCTGCGGCAGCAGGATGGCCGCACCGGCATCGGCGAGGAAATGCGCATTGCCGGTCTGGTGGTCGTCGGTGGCATGCGGGAACGGCACCAGGATCGCCGCCACACCAACCACCGCCAGTTCCGCCACCGTCAGCGCACCGGATCGGCAGATCACCAGGTCGGCCCAGGCATAGGCACTGGCCATGTCCTCGATAAACGGTTCGACCCGCGCCTCGATGCCGGCCGCGGCATAGGCCGTGCGGACCAGTTCCAGGTCCTGCTTGCCGGTCTGGTGATAAAGCTCCGGACATACGGCCAGCCGGGCTAGCGCGGCCGGCACCACACTGTTGAGTGCGGAGGCGCCCAGGCTGCCGCCGACCACCAGCACACGCAAGGGACCGCTACGCCCGGCGAACCGTTCGGCCGGCGCCGCCAGACGGGTAATCGCACCGCGTATCGGGTTGCCGGTATGCACCGGCGTGTACTTGCCGGCCAGGCTGCCCGGAAACGCCACCATCACGGTGCGCGCTAGCGGGGCCAGCCAGCGATTGGTGGTGCCGGCCACCGAGTTCTGTTCGTGGATCAGCAGCGGCCGGCGCAGCAGCCAGGCGATCACGCCGCCGGGGCCGGAGGCAAAACCACCCATGCCGAGCACGGCCAGAGGACGCAGCCGCCATTCAATGCGCAGTGCCTGGTACAGGGCACCGGCCAGCATGAACGGCGCGGCCAGCAGGCGCAGGAGTCCGCGTCCGCGCAGGCCGGACACGCGCACCGTCTCCAGCGGGTAACCCGCCGCCGGCACCACGCGTGCCTCCAGACCGCGTTGCGTGCCCAGCCAGGACACCGCCACGCCGCGCGCGGTCAGCTCCTCGGCCACGGCCAGCGCCGGGAACACGTGCCCGCCAGTGCCACCGGCCATGATCAGGACCGGCCGGTTCGGTGCGCGCCCGGCCATCATGCGACCACCCTGCGGTTGCGCTTCGCCGCCGCAGTGCCGCTGGCCGACAATCCTTCGCAGGTACAGCGCGTTTCGTAATCGATGCGCAGCAGCAAGGCCACGGCCGCGCACATCACGATCATGCTGGAACCGCCGTAACTCATCAGCGGCAGTGTCAGGCCCTTGGTGGGCAACAGGCCCATGTTGACACCGATATTGATGAAGCTCTGCAGGCCGAACCAGATGCCGATGCCGTAGGCCAGGCTGGCCGCGAACAGGTTTTCGGCCTGTCCGGCCTGCGCCGCAATCCTGAAGGCGCGCCACACCAGCACACTGTACAGCGCGATAATGACGCACACGCCCAGCAGGCCGAGTTCCTCGGCAGTCACGGCGAACACGAAATCGGTATGCGCCTCCGGCAGGTAGAACAGTTTCTGCACACTGGCGCCGAGTCCGACACCGAACCATTCACCGCGGCCGATGGCCATCAGCGACTGGGTCAGCTGGAAACCGGAATCGAACGGATCGGCCCAGGGATTGAGGAAGGTCTTCAGCCGTTCCATGCGATAGCTCGACGATACCGCCACACCACCCAGCAGCAGGCCCGCCAATCCCAGCATCCCGGAGAACTGGGCGAGTTTCACGCCGGCCATGAAGATCATGCCCATCACCGTGGCGCCGAGCACCACGGTGGCGCCGAAGTCGGGCTCCAGCAATAGCAGCACGGCCATTGCCAGCAGCAGACCGACGGGCTTGAGAAAGCCGGACACTTGGTTGCGCACGCTTTCGCCATGCCGCGCCAGGTAGCTGGCGAGATAGATGATGAACAACAGCTTGGCCGGCTCCGATACCTGCAGGCGAAACAGGCCCGCATTGATCCAGCGCACCGCACCGTTCACCTTCACGCCCACGCCGGGCACCAGCACCAGCAACAGCAGCAGGAAAGCGCCGAGCAGCAATGTCATGCCCATGCGGTCGAGCAGGACCAGCCGCACCCGGAACAGCGTCAGTCCGGCGAGCAGGCCGAGGCCAATGAACACGCCCTGACGCAGCGCGTAATAGAACGGGTGGCCCAGTTCACGATCGGCCATGGTGATCGATGCGGATGCCACCATCACCAGTCCCAGCAAGGCCAGCGCCAGCGCACACCCCAGCAGGGTGTAGTCGAGCCGCGGCAGGCGCACATCGCCCGTCCCGACCAGTCGTGCCTGCAGGCTCGCGGCGGCCATCAGCCGACGTACTCCCGCACGGCGCGCATGAACAGCTCGCCGCGCTCGATATAGTTGCGAAACATGTCGGTACTGGCACAGGCCGGTGACAACAGCACCGTGTCACCCGGGATGGCCATCGCCGCCGCCTCGCGTACGACCCCGGCCATGTCCGCGGCATGCCGGACAGCCACCACATCCGCCAGCACCGCCTCGAGCAGCGGCGCGTCGCGGCCGATCAGCACGCAGCCGCGCCCCTTGTCACGCAACGCGTTGGCGAGTGGCGTGAAATCCGCGCCCTTGCCATCGCCGCCGGCGATCAGCACCAGCGGTCCTTCGAGACCCTCGATCGCCGCCAGCGTAGCGCCGACGTTGGTCCCCTTGGAGTCGTTGTACCAGCGTACGCCGTCATGCTCGGCGACGAACTGCATGCGGTGCGGCAAGCCCTGGAACTCGGCCAGTGTTTCCAGCATGGCATCCAGTGGCAGGCCCGCCGCCTCGCCCAGTGCCAGCGCGGCCAGGGCGTTGGCCAGGTTGTGCCGGCCGGCCAGCCGGATGGCGGTTGCGGGCAGCAGCCGTTCGCTGCCGCGCGCCAGCCAGGTCACACCGTCTAGCTGCAGCAGCCCGTATTCCCCGGCCGCCGGGACGCCCTGGGTGAAGCGCAGCTGCGGCCGGGCCGGATCCGCCAGCGCCAGCACGACCGGATCGTCGGCATTTACCACCTGCAGGTCGGCGCCGGTATAGATCATCTGCTTGGCCGCCGCGTAGTCGGCCAGGTTGTCGTAACGATCCATGTGGTCTTCACTGATGTTCAGGATCACCGCGGCCTGCAGATGCAGGCTGTGCACCGTCTCCAGCTGGAAGCTCGACAGCTCCAGCACGTAGAGTGCCGGCTCGCTGTCCTCGATCAGGTCCAGCGCCGGCGTGCCGATGTTGCCACCGGTGCGCACATCGATACCGGCGCAACGCGCCATCGCGCTCAGCAGGGTCACGACCGTGCTCTTGCCGTTGGAACCGGTGACCGCGATGACAGGGGCCTGCGCGGCCTGCGCGAACAACTCGATATCTCCGATGACCGGGATGCCACGCGCACGTGCTGCCGCGATATGCGGCTCGTCCAGCGAAATGCCGGGGCTGAGCACGATCGATTCGGCGCGCTCGAAGGCCTCGTCGCTGAAGCCGCCGAGAAAAAGTGCCACGTCGGCCAGCTCGCCGCTGCGCATGCGTTCCAGCCCGGGCGGCTGCGCACGGCTGTCGACGACCGCCACCGGTACGCCGCGGCTCGACAGATAGCGCGCGACCGACAGCCCGGTCTCGCCCAATCCGACCACCAGCGTCCTGCCCGCCTTATCAAACATTTCCGCCATGACTGTTTCCGGAACCGCCATCAAATCCGACTCATTGCCAACGAACACCTGTTACGCACCTGCTGCACCCCCGCCCTGCCGGGCCACACCTCAGCGAATTTTCAGGGTAGCCAGTCCGACCAGCACCAGGATCACGGTCACGATCCAGAACCGTACGATCACGCGCGGTTCAGGCCAGCCTTTCAATTCGAAATGGTGATGCAGCGGCGCCATATGAAAAATACGCCGTCCGGTCAGCTTGTATGAGCCGACCTGCAGGATGACCGAGACCGTTTCCATAACGAACACCCCGGCCATGACCATGAACACCAGTTCCTGGCGCACCAGCACGGCGACGATACCGAGCG
>DATKZN010000037.1:0-4115 GCA_035527955.1 Gammaproteobacteria bacterium | reverse complement strand
GTTCCGCGCACTGGCCGACAGGCACAGTGTCGCGTGTGTCATCCTGGAATTCCATGCCCCGGCCGACGTGCTGCGCGCACGTATCGTGCAGCGTGAGAAGGGTGCCTCAGACGCGGACCTTGCCGTCCTGGCGCATCAACTGGCGAACTGGCAGGCACTGCCGGAATCCGACGCGGCCAGCTGCATCCGCATCGATACACAGGCCGCGTTCGATGTGGCTGCCGTGCAGGCGCGGATCGAGGCGCTGGGCGCCGTCAGCAGGACCAGCCTCTAGCCCGCATTACTCACCGTGCGGCTCAACCCCAAATCGAGTTGGTAGATTACCGTTGTAGGGCCGAATTCATTCGGCCAACTGCCGATTGCCATGGGAGGCAGGGCGGTCACCCTGTCCTGTGACGCAATGCGCAGGGGGTGTCATTCCCTGCACCATCAAGTCTATTGCATCACCACGGTTACCCGCGGTCGTCATCCTTTGTTCACGGATATCGCCGCAGCACGCCTGCTGGTTCATGAATGGTCGAATGAATTCGACCCTACAGGACTGCTTGAATGACGATGAAACACCGCTGGTCGAATGAATTCGACCCTACCGTAGTGCCGAAATCATTCGGCCAACAACATTGCCATCAGAAGGAATGCGTCTCGCCTAAATTGAGGTGTTACCCATTCAATCAGGGGAAGATCCTTACGGGCATGGCCCAGGCCAGCCTCTCGACCCGGGCTATGCCCGTAAAAATGGCTCACCTTCTCCGGGATCCCGGTGAGAAAGGCGGGCTAGCCGCCGCGATCATCCAGTGCCGAGGGCTGTCCCAGTGCGTGCTCGTAGGGATGATTGAGCGGCGTGTCGAGAAACGCCTTGCGGGTTTGCTCGGTCTCGAAATAGACGGTGAGCTTGCCATCCACGATGAACGGATGGCCCGCCACCGCGCCGATGTCGTGTCCGGTGATCGGGTCGATGGTGCCGATCAGGTGATCCGGCTGATGCAGCAGGTGGCTCTGTTCCTGGTCACGTGGCAACGGCGAGGTGGCAACCCAGTTGAGTTCCTCGAAACGCAGTGCATGTGCTGATGTATTGCTGATCATGTCGGTAACTCCTCCGCATGTGCGGCGGTGGGTCGGTGAGCTCAATGTTCACCGGGTCGGGATGCAGAAAACAGGCGCGTCAAACGTGCAGGATGTCGAGGTGCCAGCCGACGCCGCCGGACACCGCCCCGGGATGATGCCGGTGCACCAGCGATTCAACGTACGAAACCTGCCGCACCGGTACGTCGACCATCAGCAGCAGTTCGCCATGATGAATGGCGTCGGTGAACTCCGACAGGTGCACGTTGGGGATGCGTGCCGTGAACACCAGGCCGGCCGCGAACGTGACCAGCATGACGGCGGCCGGTAACAGCAGCCAGGTCCAGTGCACCTGCAGCAGCAACAGTCCGGTCGCTACCAGCAGGGCAACGAAGAATGTCGCCAGGTTACCGTCCCACAACAGGGTTTCCAGTCGTTCACCGGTGTCCCTGAGCTGTTTGGACGTGGCAACGGGCAAATCACCCGTTTCCATGCCCGGTCTTGTCACCACGTGCATGGTCTTGTAGCGGATGCCGCTGGTCGTCAGGTCATCGATCACCGCGCGGGTATGGGCGGCATCGGGCAGCAGAAAATACAGTCGTCGTTTCATGTTCAACTCCAGACCGGTCCGTGCATGGCCGGTCACTGCATGTAGGTTTTCGCTTCCTCGCCCGGGTCGGGCAGTCCCGCAACGCGCCAGGCCTCGCGTTCGCTGTGAAACAACCGCTCCACGCAATGCCTGCCGAGGTGGTACTTGTTGCACAGGTGACTGAATGCCGGCGGTGCCGTGCCAAAGCGCTGAAAATGTTCGCGCAGCGCGCGAATGATCAGCCAGTGATCGCGGCTCAGTTCCGGCAGGCCGTCGCGCTGCGCGAGAATCATGGCGATGTCCTCGGACCAGTCGTGAGGATCAGCGAGAAAACCCTCGCTGCTCAGCAGGTCGCCGAGGTGTTCAGTCGGGTGTGTCATTGCAGCCATCGCATATCACTGCAGTGCCTTCCACTGGCGTCACAGCTGACCGGGAAGGCCTGCCTCCGGGGTGGGGATCATGCACTAACACTAGGACACGTCTGCACTTTGTCAAGGCGGTCGGCGCCGTGCGCCTCCCCCGGTAACCCGGCGGATGCCGGTTTTGTTGCACGCAGCCGGTAAAAATCCACCCGGTTTAACTCCGTTCGCTGCCGCGCAACGTTTACAGCGAGACAAGCCGACTATCAAGGAGCGTGTCATGAACTGTCTGAACCCGAAACACCTGGTGTTTTCCGCAACCGTTGTACTGCTGGCCGCGGCCTGCGATGTCGCTACCACCCGGTACGACAGTGAGTTCCTGCAACTGGTGAACCTGGCGGCATCGCTGTAAGCTTGCAGGGATTAGTAGGGCGCGGTGTGACAGGGGGCGTGAATGAGGCGTGACAAACCGGCGACAGGCAGCAGTGACGATCTCATGCTGCGCTATGCCCGTGGCGACCTCGAAGCGTTTCACAGTCTCTACAACCGGCACCGCGCCGGCCTGTACCGCTATTTTCTGCGCCAGACGGGGCCGGGCATGGCCGAGGAACTGTACCAGGACGTGTGGGCCCGCGTGATCAACTCGCGCCGGCGCTACCGGTCCAGCGCCGGTTTCCGTACCTGGCTGTATATCCTGGCCCGCAACCGCCTGATCGATCACTGGCGTGCACAGGGCCGGCTACCGGAGGTGGATGCCGACATGGACGATGATGTCCTGCTGAACGAGCGGGCCAGGGCGCGTTTCGGGCCCGCACAACTGGCCGATCTGCGTGACTGCATCGAGCATCTGCTGTCGCAGGTGGCGGTGCTGCCGGATGCGCAGCGCGAAACCTTCCTGCTTCGCCATGAGGCCGGCCTGACGCTGGCACAGATTGCCACCGCGATGAAGACCGGCACCGAGACGGCCAGGAGCCGGCTGCGCTATGCCTCGGAACGCCTGCGTATGACCATGCCCGAAGAATGTCTGGAAGAGACCGGACCCTGATGGAAGACCCTGACGACAACCTCCTGAAACTGTATCGCCGCTCCTCGCGCGAGGAGTCGCCGGCACAGCTTGACCTCACCGTGTTGGAATTGGCGCGCCGCGCGTCCGCGCGCAAGGGCTGGTTGCCGTTTGGCAATCACTGGCTGGCCAGCGGGGCGGTGGCCGCCGTGGCGCTGGCCAGCGTGGTACTGGTGGTGGTCATGCGGGAGCCGTCCAGCCTGACGGTGCAGCCCGAAGCGGCACGGGACAGCATTGCGCGGCGCGTACCGGAGGCGGACCGGGTACAGGCGCTGGATGCCGGTTCCATCCGGCTGCCGCTTCCGCCCCGCGGCAAGCTGACGGACAGCGACGCGGCGCTTGCCGGCAAGGCCCCGGCCGGGATGAAACAGGAGCAGGCGGCGCCGCTCGCGGCGCAACCCGCGGACGCACCGACGTCGCAATCCGGTGTTGCCGGGGCGCGGCAGCCAGGCGAGTCGGGACCGCCGCAACCGCGTTTCGATTTCTACAAGGCCTTGCCGGAGATGCAGGTGGTCGTGCCGCCGCCGGTGCCGGAGCAGGCGACGGTCACGCCGCTGCAGCCGTCACCGCCGGCTGAGACGGTGGCTGTCCCCGCAGTACCGGTCGGGCCGCCAGAGGTGATGGACTCGCAAGCAACCGCGGCCCCGGCCGGCGTACCCGCGCCGGCATCCGTCGCGGCGCCGTCTGCCGAACACGCCGCCGGGAAAGCGCCCGGCACGCCCGCTGCGCCGCCGGCCGGCTACTATCTGCAGGTCGGTGCGTTCCGTGCCGTGGACTCCGCGGCACGCTTCAGGGCCCGCCTCGAGGCGCTGCAGCTGCCGGCCAGCGTCGAGGCCATCGAGCTCGCCAACCGGGAGACCTGGCACCGTGTGCGGATCGGGCCCTACGCGGACGTGGCGGCCACCGAGGCGGTGCGTTCCAGGCTGAAGGCGCAGGGGATCGACAGTCTGCTGGTACGGTTAGACGAAAACGACTAACACCGCATCGCATGAGCTGTGCGTGGCGGGTTACCGGCTAGGGTGCAGATACCATCGGGGTGGAG
>DATKZN010000036.1:0-20408 GCA_035527955.1 Gammaproteobacteria bacterium | reverse complement strand
CAGCGGCAACCACTCGACTTTGACTGCCAGGCTCGGGATGACCAGCAGGGAACGACCCTGCGCAGAGAGACTGAGATCATGGATCGCCGCCGTGCCGCTGAAGAGGTTGACGTCGATGTCCTCGATATGCACATCTTCACCACCGTTAGCAAGCAGCCACTTGTGCAGGCCATAGGACAGGCCCAGCGGTAACACCACGAGCAGCAACGCGATCAATACGGCAATCGCGGCCAGCATGGCCACCCAGCGGCGGCGGTAGAAAGGCAAGTTTGGCGAATTCTGCATCGTTCGTCCGTGCAATTGCCCGGCAAGACTACCTGCATGATAACCTCGCAAGACACTGCACGCACGGCGCGGCTTCGCGACATGCCCTGAATGATCAAGTCATGGGATGGCCTGGCCGGCCTGCCCGACCAGCGAATCGGAGAAGGACCCGGCAGGTTCAGCCTGCATAAGCCAGGACCACTGGGAAAGATAATCGGTGAGCGGCGGTGCCACTGGCGCCGGGGCGGAAAATACGATGGAGGTCAGGATAACGGCACAGAACACGACAAGACCGATGAACCCGATCGAGTTGAATACTTTCATTCTGCCTGCACGCAATGCAATTGCCCTCGTTCAACTGTTGCCGAAACGGTCGCTGCCGACATAGCCAACCGTGTTCGTACCGGGGTATATCGGCACGCGCCCGTCCATATACAGTCACAGGCAACAAATCCCTGATCCGGGTCACATTCCTTCACCCCCCGGGGCGCCGGGCCGGCACTCCCCGCATCCGGCATCGCCCCGCAATGGACAGATAAATGTTTTATTAACAGATACTTATTTGACTCAAGTGTGGCAGCATCCCCGCCGCTAACCCGTAACCGGCAAAGCGCCACAGGAACGCCAGGGGTGTGCCATGAAACCACGCACGGAAAGACGCAAGGTCAGTAGCGGATCAGAAGACCCGCACAAGAACAACGGCCGCGGAGAATTCGCCCGGGAACGGCGCAAGCGGCGCGACCGGCGCATGGAAAACCTGGACCTGGAAGAGCGCCAGTTGCTGCTCTCTGAAATGCCCTGGCTGACGCTTGACAAGCGCCCCTGATACCGCGTTTCCATCGCAATAATTCGGGCAATTCAGTCACAATTGGTGTACTATCAACCTCGTTGAGGTGAGGCTGCGGCAAACGTCCGTCTGCCGACACCCCGACAAGAGACTCAGTTGCACGTTATAGGTTATATCGGAAGTTCCTCTTGACCCTCCTGCACATTTCCTTGCACGTTTTGCGATTGAAAATTTTTATTTTTGTATTGAGGTAAGTTTTAATGGCTACAGGTACTGTTAAATGGTTCAACGAGTCCAAGGGTTTTGGTTTCATCGCGCCGAGCGATGGTGGTGAGGATGTATTCGTACATTACTCCGCCATTTCCGGCGACGGTTTCAAGACACTGGCAGAAGGACAGAGCGTACAATTCGATGTCGAACAGGGTCCGAAGGGCCTGCAGGCGAGCAACGTCACGGCCGCCTGACCTGCATTTCAGTCAGCAACACGGGAACCCCGCTTTTCAGCGGGGTTCTTTATTTCCGGCACCTGAAAATACCCGCTTCTCATGCACGCGCAGCACGTTGCACCGTCCAGTCACTGGCCGCGAGAAATTCGAGAAATTCATCCGCCGGCAGCGGGCGGCTGATCAGGTAGCCCTGCACCATGTCACAGCGCATGGCTTGCAGCACGGCCAGCGTCTCCTCGGTTTCCACGCCTTCCGCGATGGTTTTCAGGCCCAGGTTGTGGGCCAGGTCGATTGTCGAACGTACGATTATCGCGTCATCGCTGTCACTCACCATATCCCTGACGAACGAGCGATCGATCTTCAGCTTCTGCACCGGCATCCGTTTCAGGTAACTGAGCGAGGAGTAGCCGGTACCGAAATCATCAATGGACAACTGCACGCCCATAGCGTGCAATCGGTTCAGGATTTCCTGGCTTTGCTCGGGATCCGTCATCACGGCGCTCTCGGTAATCTCAAGCGTCAGCTGGTGCGCGTCGAGTTCGTGGTAGGCAAGAATTTCCGCCACCTGCTCCGGCAGCTTGTCGTCCCTGAGGTTATGGGCGGAAAGATTGACCGCGATAGTGAGTCGGTAACCGGCCCGCTCGCATTGCCTGCAAAACCTGGCTGCGTGCTCGACCATCTGCAGCGTGAACTGCTTGATGAGTCCGGTCTGTTCGAGGATGGGAATAAACTCGACCGGTGAGACCGGTCCGTGCCCGGGCTTCACCCAGCGTGCCAGCGCCTCCGCTCCGACGATCGTTCCGCTCTGCAGGTCGACCTTGGGCTGGAACGCCGCGCCGATATCCCACTGCTGAATGGCAACGTGCAGGTCGCTGATCAGGTCGAGCCGCTGCGGATTATTGGTATCCAGCCTGGCATCATAGACGAAAATATCGTTGCGATTACGCTTGGCGATGTACATCGCGACATCAGCGCATTTCAGCAGCGCGGAGGGATGCTCGCCGTGCTCCGGATAGATAGCGATACCCATGCTGGCCCCGACCGAGCAGGCCGTCTGCCCGATGAGCACCGGCGCCTTCAGGGTGGCACCCAGCTGTTCGGCCACAGCGAGCGCCTCGCGCTTGTCGGTCGCCGGTATCACCACGGCGAACTCGTCTCCACCCAGCCGGCCGATGGTATCCTCTTCCCGCAGAACACTCCTGAACAGGCCGCCGATCCTGATCAGCAACTGGTCACCCATGACATGCCCCAGCGTGTCGTTTACCTCCTTGAAGTGATCGAGGTCGATCATGATCAGCGCAACACCGTCGCGGCCATGACGAGCGGAAATCATCGACTGCTGAAGGCGGTCCAGGACCAGCGTCCGGTTCGGCAGGCCGGTCAACGGATCGTGTACCGCGAGATGCTTGAGTTCGCGGTTGGCCGACACCAGCTTATGGTTGAGCCTTTCGAGCTTTTCCTTGTAGGCCTCGGCGGCCAGCCTGGCTGACTGGAGTTCCTCGAACGACATGGCGTTCTCGATCGCGATACTGACCTGACCGGCAAACAGCGAGAGCAATTCCATGTCTTCCTCGTCGAACTCACTGCCGTCCAGCTTGTTGATGCAGGCAATACCACCGAGGAAGCGTCGTTTACCGACCAGTGGCACCAGAATCAGCGACCCGGCCTCTTTTTCCCACTGATTGCGTTCGTTTTCGTCCAGCATCTCTGCCATCCCGCGCCACCAGGCACGGCGGTGGCGCAGCACCCAGCCGCACAGGCCAACCTCGATGGGCAGCTCGGCACCGAGCAGTTCGTCGGCACTGACGCCGCACGCCGCACGATAGATATAGCTGTTGCAGCCGTCGGATATGATCGGAATGGAGACGGTCTCGACCTGCAGCAGTTGCGAGGCACTGCAGGCGACGAGGTTGAACACCTTCTGCAGATTATGCTCGCCGCCGATCATCTGCGTGATCTCGCTGAGCAGATGGATTTCCTGTTCTTTTTGCCTTAGCTGTGCCGCCAGGGATTGTTTGCTCGCCGCCACGCTTTACATCCTTGTAAAGATCCGTCACAGGAAGAATTGATTCCGGCACCGGAATCCATGGCACCTCAGACCGTATCGGCTATGGGCGGGGAGTGCTTTAAATGGCGCCTCGCACCAGCGAGGGCTGGATAGAGGGTGAATAAGTGGAGCCGGCGACAGGAGTCGAACCCGCGACATCTTCATTACAAGTGAAGCGCTCTACCAACTGAGCTACGCCGGCATCTTGGCCATCAGGACAAGGCGCCTATTCTATTGAAAGGCCGGTTTACCTGCAATTAATCAGCCTGTCACAGGCAGGCCAGCGCGCGCAGCTGCAGATCCGGGTTCTCGTCCATCATCTCGTCCAGCACCGGCGCGGCCGCGTCCCGGCCCTGGAATTCCAGCCAGTAGGCGTCCTGGGTGACATAGCGCGCCTCGAGGATTGCATCCAGCCCCAGCTGCCGCACCTGTCGCAGGCGGATCTCGGCACGGGAGATGTCCCTGAATGTGCCAAGGGACATGAAATTATCCTTGCCGATGTAATATTCGTGGTCTTTCCGCTCATCCAGCTGTTTCGCGATCTGCAGGGCCTCCTCGCGTGCCATTGCCGGCAGATATATCCAGTAGCCATTCTCCTTCCTGTCCTCGGCGATGCGCTGTCTTGGCTCCAGACCGAGTTCGCCGAGTTTGCCCGCCACTGCGTGCACCTGCTCCTCCACGTAGAACGGCCCCAGCACCTGGCATGCAGCCGGCATGCCCGCGCCTGGCGGCTGCGACAGGGTCAGTGCGTCGATGCCTGACATTTCCCGTCCCGGGCGCGCCGTTGCGGACTGTTGTTTCAGTTCCTGCAGGGTCACGAGCGGCTTGGCAGTGGCCGGCAGCGGCGGCAATTCACGCGCCGTTTCGCCCGCCGTCCCGCTGCCGAACAGGTTCCAGCCAAAGTAGACCAGGTTGGCGACGAGCAACACGTAGACAAGGTGGCGCATCAGTTTTCTCCGGCAAGTATGGCGATCCCTTTCAGGACCAGGTCTGCATCGTATCTGGCGACAAGCCCGAGCAGCGGCGCCAGTCGTTGCGCATCGCCGCCGGTGATCACGACCGCGGGCTGCAAGCCCGAACTGGCAGCCATGTCAGTCGCGATACGCTCCACTGCCGCTGCCGCAGCATACAGGCTGCCGCTGTCGATCGCTCCGGAAGTCGTGGTCGCCAGCAGCACGGGCGCCTGGTCGGCATGCGGGAGCGGCAGGTCTGCGGTATGCGCACATAACGCCTGCTGCATCATCTTCACGCCGGGGAGAATCAGGCCACCGCGGTGCACACCGTCCGCATCGACCAGGTCCACGGTGATGGCGGTACCGCAATCCACCACGCACACCGCGTCACCCGTTGCCTGCCAGGCCGCGATCATCGCCGCCCAGCGGTCGGCACCGAGCAGTTCGGGCTGCGCATAGGCATTGGTCACCCCGGCTGCCTGCCGGCCGGCACGGATGAAGTGCGGACACACCTGCCAGGACCGCCCGACCCAGGCGCACAGGCGCCCGGCCAGTGCCTCACCGGCAACATTGGACACCAGGATACGCCCGGGTGCCGCCAGCCTCCCCCAGGCCGACTCCAGCTGCCTGGCCAGGTCGCTGCCACGATGCACAAACTGTCCACGCCTTTCGAGTTGCTGTCCGCTGGCCAGTGCCCAGTTGACGGATGTGTTGCCGATATCCACCAGCAGGTTCATGTCGCCATTCGCACGCTGACCTCGCCGGATGTGAAACGCCTGCGGCCGCCGTCCGTATCCACCAGCAGCGCACCGCCCGCATCGATGCCGCGGGCGGTACCGCGCACGACCGCGTTGGGCAGGCGCAGGTCGATTCGACGCCCGCTGACCAGGTCGTGCCGCTGCCATTCCGCCAGGAACGGCTGCAGGCCGCCCGACTCGAAGGTCTGCAGCGTCGGCAACAGGCAATCCAGCAGGCTTGCCGCCAGCCGGTTACGCGAGATGTCGCGCCGGCCCGTCAGGCTGTGCAGGTCTGTCCAGGACTGGTCAATGGCATGCGCGTCCCGCTTCTGCATGGCGACATTGATACCGATACCGATCACCACCGCGCAGGGGCCGGCCGACTCGCCCGCCACATCGATGAGAATGCCCGCCAGCTTGGCATCATTGGCCAGCACGTCGTTGGGCCATTTCAGGCCTGCGCCGGTCACGCCAATCGCCTGCAGGCAGCGCAGCACGGCAATGCCGGCCACCAGGCTCAGGCCACCCAGTGCCGCCGCACCCAGCGGCGAACGCCACAACAGCGAGAGATACAGGTTGGAGGCAAACGGCGAAACCCAGTTGCGCCCGTGACGGCCGCGGCCCCGATGCTGCAATTCGGCAAGGCAGACGGCGCCGGAACGCGCACCGTTCAGCGCCTGTTCGCGCAATCGGGTATTGGTGGATTCGGTCTCCATCAGTACCTCGACGGGACCGAGCATGGCCAGCGAATCCGGACTTGCATTTGCCAGAATCCGGTCACGATCCAGCAGTTCACATGACACCGGCAAGCGGTAGCCCTTGCCGCGTACGGTTTCCAGCTCGATACCCAGGTCGCGCAGGGCCTTGAGATGTTTCCAGACCGCCATGCGGCTGATGCCGAGACCGGCGCCGAGGGCTTCTCCGGAATGAAATTCACCGTCCGCAAGACGATTCAGTATCTGGCCACGCAGCTGCATGGCGGAAGATTAGCATAATCAATTCGCGCACAATAACGTCAGCGCCACGTACATCCCGCCCGCAATCCGGAATGTGAAAGTCGTACCGGTCCAGGCACAGCGCCCACGCACAGAAAGTTGCATACCGCCCGATTGCTGCGCCCTGGACAAGGTTGCGGCATTATCGCGCACCTGTGTTGCCGAGGCGGAGGTGGATATTGAGAACGACGGTGCAACAGCCCAGTCGTTGAAGCAACTCCCGTCTTCAACGCTCGGCGGCCCACGGCCACCGTTTTTTTCGCGATCCGGCTCGAATCCCGCCGGTCAGCCGCAGCTGACCCCGGTACCCCCCAGTCCGCAGTAGCCCCGCGGATTCTTCGCCAGGTATTGCTGGTGGTAGTCTTCCGCGTAATAGAATTCCGGGGCCTCTGTGATCTCGGTGCTGATCTGGCCGAACCCGTTCCCGCTCAGCCGCGCCTGGTAGGATTCGCGCGCCACCAGCGCCGCCGTGGTCTGGTCGCCGTTGTAGACATAGATGGCCGAGCGGTACTGCGTCCCGACATCGTTGCCCTGGCGCATGCCCTGGGTGGGATCATGCGACTCCCAGAAGGTTTGCAGCAGCTGCTCGTACGTGACCTGTGCCGGATCGAAGATGACCAGCACCACTTCATTGTGCCCGGTCATGCCGGTGCAGACTTCATCGTAGGTGGGATTCTCCGTGTAACCGCCGGCATAACCCACGGCCGTGCTGTATACGCCCTCCAGCTGCCAGAACTTGCGCTCGGCACCCCAGAAACAGCCCATACCGAACAGGGCCATCTGCATGCCGTCCGGGAACGGGGGCTTCAGTGGATGACCGTTTACGGCGTGCCGGTCCGGCACCGGCATCGCGTCGCTGCGTCCGGGCAACGCCTCTTCGGGCGTCGGCATCCTCGTCATTCCAGCCATGTGCACCCCCTTCGATCGTAATGCCAGTACGGTCCGATAATAGCACCGTCCCGGGCCGGCGGAAGCGATAGCAGGCTGCACGAAAAACGCCCCGCCCGGCTGTTACCCGCTGATTTATAGGCGGTATCCTGCGCCCGAAGACCGGGATCTGCGCCGACCGGGCTGCGAACTGAATGACGAATCACCCTGCCATGGACCGGCACGTATTATGAACCTGCAGCCGGCGGCCGGATCTCGATCTTTATTTCCTGCTCCTGCTCCATACGATGAATTGCAGACTCGAGGTCGATCTGGTCGGTATTTTCCGTGCTCTGCTGCCTGAGCTGCGCCACCAGCTCGGCCTGTTCGAGCGTATGGTGACTGCCGGCGCCGTCCTGGATATAGGCTGCCCAGGGCACGCACTTGGTCAGCGGGAAAGTCTGTCCCGGGCGTGGCGAGATATCGATGTTCAGGCAGGACACGAACACCATGCGCTTGTCGCGGTAACGCTTCTCCTTGACGATGCTGCGGTAGGCGCGGTCGAACTCGGCCTGGGTGTTGACCTGCGCTGCGACCAGCAGCGGCGACGTCGAGGTCACGATCCACGGCATCGGGTTCAGCAGATTTCGTTCGAGGTGACTGCGCCCCTCGATATCACCGCCGATATCGCGCTTGAAGCGAAACAGTTCCGGCACCAGGTGCACGCCGATGGCGGTCCGGCCGGCCGCCGTCCAGAGCGTCTCGGGCAACAGGCGCACCAGCACGTCGGCCGCCGGATAGGACCGCGCCGTGCTCAGGGTCCGGGCCGGCTGCGGGCTGCCGTTATGTTGCCGGACGATACGCTCGAGGTTGAGAAACAGGCCTTCACCGCGGGATTCGTTCAACAGCTGGTTGTCGATGGTGACAATGTACTGATCGCCGGACTTTTCCAGAAAAATATTCTCGCAGGCGAAGGCGTACTCATCCAGGTACCAGTTGAGTACATCCCCGATCTTGCCGCAGGAATCCGATGCCTCGCAGTCCTGTGTCTGCAGGCGTCGATAGGTGCCGAAGATACGCGTATCCGGGTCATAGCCGACATGGCTGGCCTGGATAATGACCAGGTCCTTGCCATGCTGCGCATGCGGACCGTGCCGGTCGGTCGCCACGATACCGCCGACCATGCCGTGATTGAAGGGAAAGGTGCCGAAATGCTTGGTGATCAGGATGATCGGGAAACCCTGGCTCTCGTCGGAGCAGAATGCCCGTGACGGCATGATCTTGCCCGGCTCGAACCCGAGTGACTTGCACAGGTTGTAGAGACGCGGCACGAACAGGCTGTAACGCATCATGCTGTCGATGTGGAAATCACCGATGACGGACTTCAGGTTACTGCTGGAAGAGAACATGGCCTGCCCCGATAAACACAGTGAATAAGGCCATTATAACTGCATTGCCTGCCACCCTGCCGGGTGCTGCACAGTCTGGCGGGGGTCTGTGGATATGGTAGAATTTTACGCCTTTCGACCCACCCGGGCTGGCCTGACGATGCAACTGGTTAACGGACTCCACTTCAACAACCTGCGCGGCGACATCTACGGTGGTGTGACCGCAGCCGTGGTGGCCCTGCCGCTGGCGATGGCAATGGGTGTAACCTCCGGCGCGGGACCGATCGCCGGCCTGTATGGTGCGATCTTCGTCGGTTTCTTCGCCGCGCTGTGCGGCGGCACGCCGGCCCAGGTGTCCGGCCCGACCGGCCCCATGACCGTCGTGATGGCGGCGATCTTCACCCAGTACACCGCCATGTTCCCCGACGATCCCGCGCATGGCGCCGCCCTCGCCTTCACGGTCGTGGTCCTGGGCGGCCTGTTCCAGATCGCGTTCGGGTTCCTGAAACTCGGCAAGTACATCGAACTGGTTCCGCACCCGGTCGTTTCGGGTTTCATGAGCGGGATCGGCGTGATCATCATTTTGCTGCAGATAGGTCCGCTGCTGGGCCAGGTCGCCATCTCCAGTCCGCTGGAGGCGGCCCGCGCCATCCCCGGTTTCATCAGCCATATCGAATATCACGCCTTCGAACTCGGCCTGGGCGTACTGGCGCTGGTATACGGCATTCCACTGCTGTTGCCGAAACTCAACCGTCTGATCCCTGCACCGCTGTTCGCGCTGATCGCGGGCACGCTGTTTTACGTGCTGTTCATGGAACCGGGCAGCGCCGCCATCATCGGCGACATCCCGACCGGCCTGCCGTCCTTCCAGCTGCCGGTCATCGATATGGCGCTGGGCCTGGACCTGGTGACTTCCGCGCTGACTCTGGCAGGGCTGGGCGCGATCGACTCGCTGCTGACCTCGCTGGTGGCCGACAACATCACCCGCACCCAGCATGTCTCCGATCGCGAACTCATTGGCCAGGGCATCGGCAACACTATCGCCGGCCTGTTCGGCGGCCTGCCTGGCGCGGGTGCCACCATGCGCACCGTGGTCAACGTCAAGGCCGGCGGGCGTACCCCGATCTCAGGCGCGCTGCATGCCGTGGTCCTGCTGGCCATCGTACTCGGCGCGGGCCCGCTCGCCAGCTCAATTCCCAAGGCGGTGCTCGCGGGCATCCTGATCAAGGTCGGCACCGACATCATCGACTGGGATTACCTGAAGCGCATCCCGGTCGCGCCCAAGGCCGGCGTGCTGATCATGTTCACCGTGCTGATCGTGACCGTCTCCATCGACCTGCTACTGGCCGTCGGTATCGGCATGGTCATGGCCAGCTTCCTGTTCATGAAGCGTATGACCGATATGCAGATTGCCGGCATCTCGACCGTCACCCGGTCGGGTGCGAAACCCGGCGAGGAACTGCCACTAACTGATGATGAAGCGGCGATCCTCGATGGGGCCGACGGCAAGATCCTGCTGTTTCACCTGAGCGGCCCGATGAGTTTCTCGTCCGCCAAGGCCATGGTGCGTCGCCACGCGAGCATGGCCGGTTACCAGGTCATGCTGCTCGACCTGACCCACGTGCCCGTCATCGATTTCACCACCGCGCGCGCGGTCGAGGACATCATCGAGGACACCCGGACCGCCGGACGCCAGATCTTCCTGGTCGGCACCCGGCCCGCCGTCCGCACCATGCTGGAAAAACAGGGGGTTCTGCGTCATTTCAACACCGCGCACATATACCCGCTGCGCATCGACGCGCTGCGGCATGCCGCAAGCCTGCTCAAGGACGCCGGTGAAAGCGGCTAAGCGCCGGAATCCAAACCTTTTTTTTATTCCAGCCTTTGACTGTTCACGGTCGTATTGTTATATTTCACCGGTTACCCTGATCGCCAGTGAACCGGATTCTTTCCCAGGCAAGGCATGTCTTCAGACCACTCGACAATCTCGCACAGCCTGTGGCGTACGCTGCTCGTGGTATTTGCCCTGCAGGTCGCCGGCACCGTCCCCTTTGACTGGAATGAATCCCGGGCGCTGAAGGATGAACTGGAAATCAAAATGGTTGTCCTGGAGCCGGGCAATAAGGACAACCCGGCCACCGGCGTCCAGCATCGCGACAAGCAACCGGTCAGACTGACACGCAACGGGATGCTGGCAGTCGACACGCTGTGCGTGCGCAACGACGCCGACACCGGCACCACCATCCGCGGCCCGCCCGCCGGGAATCCCTGCCCGGCCTGATCGCATCGGCGCGGTATTCCGCGCCCGACACGGCAAGATCAGCCACCCCCTGTTGCGGGCGCTGCGCCATCTGCCCGCCGCACTATCGAAAAAGTAATGAGCGCAAGCTGCCGGCGGTTACCGGTTTCATCCCCGTAGCTGACGGGGCCATGCAGTAAATCCGGCCCAGCGGCTCCCATGCTGCCCGCCCCGGAACCACTGGAGTAGACGTGAATACAACATCGAAAAGCATTCTCATCAAGCGCCTGATCGGTGCACTCGTCTTCATGGCCGTTGGACTCAAGCTCATTGGCGTGGTTCCGACCCCTGAAATCGCCTGGGTCTCGGGTATCCTGTTGCTGACGATCTATCTTTTTGTATTCGAAATCGTCGAGGTCGATGTTGCCGCCGTCTGCATCATGGTCTTGCTGGGCCTGATGTCGTTCGCCGGTCCGCTGCTGTTCGGACTGGATCACCCGTTCGTGTCGACGCAGCACCTGTTCGACGGCTTTGCCAGTAATGCCGTGATATCGATCATCGCCGTAATGATCATCGGCAAGGGGCTGGACAAGACCGGCGTCATGAGTTCGGTTGCGAGTTTCATCCTCAAGCGCGGCGGACGCACCGAGGGACGCATCATCCCGTTCATCTCGGGCACCGTTGCCATCATCTCCAGTTTCATGCAGAACGTCGGCGCCGCGGCGCTGTTCCTGCCCGTGGTCAGCCGTATCTCGGCACGTTCCGGGCTGCCGCTGTCGCGGCTGCTGATGCCGATGGGCTTCTGCGCCATCCTCGGCGGCACCGTGACCATGGTCGGCTCCAGTCCACTGATCCTGCTCAACGACCTTATCCTGACTTCCAACCAGGCGCTGCCACCGGGGCAGAAGATGAGCACGTTCGGCCTGTTCAGCGTGACGCCGATCGGGCTGGCGCTGGTTACCGCAGGCATTCTCTACTTCGTGCTGCTCGGCAGGCTGGTGCTGCCGGCCGGTCAGACCGAAAGCAGTACGGTCGGCTCCAACACCATGAGCTATTTCCAGGACATTTACGGCATCGACTACGCCCTGTTCGAGGTAAAGGTACCTGCGCGCAGCCCGCTGGTCGGCAAGCTGTTCGACGATATCGAAAGCGAGTCGCACATCCGCATCATCGCCACCATGCGCACCGACAAGGACACCCGCATCGGCCCGGGCGCACTGGCACGCGACCAGGGCATCGAGGGCGGCATGGTGCTGGGTATTCTCGCCTCGCCGGCGGACGTGCAGAACTTCGTCGAGAAATTCGAACTGCAGAGCAGCAGGAACCTGGAGACCTTCGGTGAATCGCTGGCCCCGACCAAGTCGGGTGTTGCCGAACTGGTGATTCCCCCCGGCTCGCAACTGATCGGCAAGAGCGCGCGCGATGTCTGGATGCGCAAGACCTACGGCATCGCCATGGTAGGCCTGCACCGCGACGGCAAGACCCTGCGCGAGGGAGATGACATCCGCAACCTTCCGCTGAAGGCCGGCGATACCCTGGTCGTGCATACCACCTGGGATGCCCTGCACCGGCTCGAGTCCAATCCCGATTTCGTCGTCATCACCACCGAGTATCCGCACGAGGAGGTACGTCCCAACAAGGTCGGTCATGCGCTGGTGTTCTTCCTGGTCGCGCTGTCGCTGGTGCTGTTTTCCGACCTGCGGCTGTCGGTCTCGCTGCTGACCGGCGCACTCGGCATGGTGCTGTCCGGCGTGCTCAGCATGGACGAGGCCTACAAGGCGGTCAGCTGGAAAACCGTGTTCCTGCTGGCCAGCCTGATCCCGCTCGGCATGGCGGTGGAAAATACCGGTACGGCCGCCTGGATCGCCGAGCAGACACTGACCTTGCTGGGCGATGTACCGATCTGGGTATTGCAGTCCGCGCTGGCGGCGCTGGCCACCTTCTTCACCCTGGTGATGTCGAATGTCGGCGCCACCGTGTTGCTGGTGCCGCTGGCCGTGAACCTGGCGCTGAAGGCCGGCGCTGACCCGGCGGTGTTCGCGCTGACCGTGGCTATCGCGACATCGAATTCCTTCCTGATTCCCACCCACCAGGTCAACGCCCTGCTGATGGGGCCTGGCGGTTACCGGGTGGCGGACTTCATGCGCGCGGGCGGGATCATGACCGTGTTGTTCCTCGTCGTCATGCTGGTCATGCTCAACATCCTTTTCTGAGGTAACAGATGTATACGAACAAGAACCGTACCTTCAGTTCCGGCCGGCGCTGGCTGCCTGCCATCCTGATGCTGCTGCCAGGCGCAGTTGCCGCCAGCGCGGCCGCACAGGGTGAATTACCTGACCTGACCTCCAGCACGGTCGGCTACGTGTCACTGGCGATATTCGCATTTGCCTACCTGCTGGTCACGGCAGAGGAATTCACCCATCTACGCAAATCCAAGCCGGTCATCATCGCCGCCGGTCTGATCTGGGGACTGGTGGCCTGGGCCGCCGGGCAATCCGGCCATGGTCACCTGGCCGAACAGGCCGCACGTCACAACCTGCTTGAATATGCCGAGCTGATGCTGTTCCTGCTGGTGGCGATGACCTACATCAACGCCATGGACGAGCGCAACGTATTCAATGCACTGCGTTCCTGGCTGGTGCACAGGGGCTTCGGCTTCCGGACGCTGTTCTGGCTGACCGGCATTCTCGCCTTCTTCATCTCGCCGGTTGCCGATAACCTGACCACGGCATTGCTGATGTGCGCTGTGGTACTGGCCGTGGGCGGTGACAATACGCGCTTCGTGACACTGGCATGCATCAACATCGTGGTCGGCGCCAACGCCGGCGGCGCATTCAGCCCGTTCGGCGACATCACCACCCTGATGGTGTGGCAGAAGGGCATGGTGGATTTCTGGACCTTCTTCGCCCTGTTCGTGCCGTCGGTGGTCAACTTCGTGGTGCCCGCCGCCATCATGCATTTCGCGGTACCCCCGGGACAGCCGGAGAGTGGCGGCGAGCTGGTTTCCATGAAACCCGGCGCGAAGACGATCATGGCGCTGTTCCTGCTGACTATCATCACGGCGGTCTCGTTCCACAACTTCCTGCAACTGCCGCCGGTGATGGGCATGCTGACCGGGCTGGGCTACCTGCAGCTGTTCGGTTTCCTGCTCAGGCGCGCGGAGACGAGGATGCTGCGCTACAGCGAGCTCGAACGCGACCATGCCGGCAGGCTCGGCGATGTCGTCCCCTTCGACGTGTTCAACAAGATCGCCCGCGCCGAATGGGACACCCTGCTGTTCTTCTATGGCGTGGTCATGTGTGTCGGCGGCCTGGGCTTTCTCGGCTACCTCGCCATGGCCTCTGATGTCATGTATACGCAATGGGGCGCAACCACCGCCAATATCAGCGTCGGCATCCTGTCCTCCATCGTGGACAACATCCCCGTGATGTTCGCCGTGCTGACCATGAACCCGGACATGTCCACCGGGCAGTGGCTGCTGGTGACCCTGACGGCGGGCGTCGGCGGCAGCCTGCTGTCGATCGGGTCCGCGGCCGGTGTTGCACTGATGGGCCAGGCGCGCGGCAAGTACACTTTTTTCGGACACCTGCGCTGGACGCCCGTGATCGCGCTCGGTTATGCCGCAAGCATCCAGGTACATCTGTGGGTGAACGCCGGGCATTTCTGACCGACAGGGTCAATCCTGCGCTTGTGTAAGGGAACACGATGGAGCATGCAATGAATTCCAGACTCATCCACATCCTCATCATTTTTGCCATGCTGCTCCCGGTCCTGCCGGGTTGTGCGCGCAAGACGGACGTGTTTGAAACCGGGCTGAACATCCTCGGCACCTTCGCCCAGGTCAGCATCGCCGGACTGACGCCGGAACAGGCGCAGGAGGCAACGCGCCAGGCGGAGCAATCGCTAGAGTCACTGGATCACATCGGTTACACCTTCGGTGCCGGTGGCGAACTGCAGCGCGTCAACGAGGCGCTGGCGAATGGCCGCACCATTGCCGTCAGCAGCGAGATGATCAATTTGCTGACCAGGGCCCGCGAGCTGTCGCTGGCCAGTGGCAGACTCTTCAACCCGGCCGCCGGCGAGCTGACCGCTCTGTGGGAATTCCATTGCGACCGGGAGGCATGCGACACGCCACCGCCCTACCCCGACGAGGTGCAGAAACTAGTCGAGGAAAAACTGGCGGGAGTGCTGAAGCGCGCGCCGAGTATGGACGACCTCGTGATTCGCGGCGACCGCGTCAGCAGTCGCAACCGCCAGGTCAGCCTCGAGTTCGGTGATGCCATTCGCGGCCTGGCCCTGGACCTGGGCATCCGGAGCCTCCGCCAGGCCGGCGCGGCCAATGCCATGATCGACATCGGTGGCAGCGTGCATACCACGGGTACCCGCGGTGATCATGCCTGGTGGATCGGTATCCCGGATGCCACGGGTAAGCACCTGGTCGGCTCGATCGAAACCGGCGAGAACGAGAGCGTGGTCACCGTGCGCGCACTGGACAAATCGTTCGACAAGCAGGGCCTCATCTACCGCCGCATCATCGACCCGCGCAACGGGCAGCCGGTCAGCGAGTTCCAGTCGGTGACCGTTATCCATTCCAGCGCCATGGTCGCGAACGCCGCCGCGACGGCCTTCCTGATCGCCGGTAGCAAGGACTGGAAGCGCGTGGCCGACCGCATGGATGTCCACGCCCTGCTGGTAGTCACGCAGGACGGCACCATCTATACCAGTCCCGCCATCGACCACCGTATTCACTGGAAACAGGGCATTACCCACCAGCACCTGGTGCCCTGAGCGCGGGAGTTGCAGCGCGGCCCGGGATTTCCTAAGGTTGCCTGTAACGGGGCGGCATGAGGACACAGCGCCGGCCCGGGGCCGGCATTCCTGCGCGTCACCGGCCATTGCAGCGCCAGTCAGCCATGCCGAGCGGAGCGAATAGTGGTCAACCGGGTTACAGAAACCTTTTTCCTGCCGGATGAAGTCGATAGCAGGGATTTGACGCTGCCTGCGGACATCTACAATCTATCCCGCACCCTGCTCGGCCGCAGCGAATTTGATTGCGTATTCGTACCTATCCGCAGCATGCAGTACCTGGGCGTCATCACGCGTAACGAAATCGTCTTTGTCGACAGCCAGGCCTATGCTTACCATGACCGGGAAGGCGGGCGCCTGGTCATGGTGATATGGCAGTTCGATGCAAGCCGCGCACGCGAATCACTCGCCGAACCAGTGCCCTGCAAGGAAATCCACTACCACCCGGCATGTGAACAGATACAGCTGCGCCTGGTCGGCGCCTACCGGGAAGCCCTGGAACTGCTCGACCGGCGTTACCGGGATCAGGCCCTGCCGGCGGGTGGCGCAAGGATTGTGCGCCTGAACGGATAAGACGCTGGCACAGACGGCGCTGGCGACAGCCCGGGTGCGGACCTGTTACCCAAACAGCCGTTATAGCAGCGCGGCATCAGCATGGTCATGGCCGCACACCGGACCGGCCCGCAAGCGGCAGACGACCAGGCAAGGCCGTGTATCATCATTGCAGGACTGCCCGGAAACCTTGCGGCGGCAGCAGCGCGCCGCGTGGCGGCCGCGGGTTGCTGTCAAGAAGTCAGGCTGGCGAACAGCGTCGGCAGCTTCTCCGGCAACCTGTCGACGTTGTCGATGATGGTGTAATTATTCGCGCCGAAGATGCGTTTCACGTAATCATCGGCATCGGGATCCAGCGTCAGACAATAGCTGAGCACACCGTTGCTGTAGAGCTCTTCCACGGCTTTCTTGGTGTCATGGCGAAGATGCTGCGGGTCACGCTCATCGATATCGGCCGGCTCGCCATCGGTCACCAGCAGGATCAGTTTGCGTTTCTCCGGCTGCTTTAACAAATGATGACCCGCATGCCGCAGCGCTGCGCCCATCCGTGTTGAAAGACCGCCCCTCATGCCAGCCAGGCGTGACTTGGCCTGGTCATCAAAATGCTGGGTGAAGTCCTTGAAGCGATAGTACTGCACATCGTGACGTCCATCAGAGGCAAAACCGTGAACGGCAAAGGGGTCACCGATGCCCTCGATCGCTGTGGATACCAGTGTCGCCGCTTCGCGCGTCAGTTGCAGAATGGTTTTGTCCGAGCCGCTCAGCGTGTCGTTGGTGGATTCGGACAGGTCCAGCAGCAGCACGACCGACAGGTCACGGCTCTTCAGGACATTGCGCATGGTGATGCGTGGATTGGGCTGGGAACCCATGCGTATCGCAACCATGGCGTCGATGGCTGCATTGATGTCGATTTCATCACCGTCTTCCATATTGCGGATACGCTGAACACCCGCGGGCGTCAGCAGATCGATGATCTGCCTGATGCGGTGCGCGACAGACTTGTATTCGGTAATGATGTCGCGGATCGCGTCCGGGTCACCCATGGGCTGGCGGCGCTCGTATACCGTGACCCAGTCCGGTCGTGCGAGCTGGATGTGATAATCCCATTCGTGGTAGTGAAACGGATCCGAAACCGCTTCCTTGCCCCACATGTCATTGAAGCTTTTGGTGTTTTCCAGATCGTCTTCGTAGGGAAACATTTCGGTCGAGCAGGTCCAGATCTCCTGCGCATCGTCACCTGCAAGCTCGCAATCGACCTCATTGGCCATTTCCATGACACTGGCCTGCCTGCGCACCTGGCGCTGGCTGGCGGGAACGTATTCGTTGTCGACATTCCAAGTCAATTCCTCGAATTCCCACACGAAACGGTTGTCATCCCGGTAGGGGATGCGTATGCGCTCCAGGATACGGAGGCTGGGCACTTCCTTGCGCTCGGCGAAATGATTAAACAGTTCGATCCCCATATGCCACGAAAATACGTGATCGTCCTGGCGTTCCTCGATCTGCTGGTGGAAGCGATCGGAAAATTCGTTGAGTTCGGTCTGTTCACAGCGAGCTTCCGGATCAAGCAGCATCAACGCGATTTTTTCCAGAATCACCATGCCAGGGTGTTCAGGTGCCTCGTCATATTCCAGTGAGAGTAACGAGCACCACAGTTTCTTCAGGCCGGGAAAATCCTGAATGGCTTTATATTCGATGCGGGCGTCTTCAAGCAGTCCAATAAAAAACATCTGTGCGGGCGAAAGCGCTTCGGCCGATATCGGAGCACTGGTATACATCATGTGTGCCGCCATGTGTGCGGCCGTTGCACGATAAACCTCGAGCCCCGGAATATCACCGATGTCATCAACGGCGTCGGGCATGTGCAGAACGCGTGTTTCAATATAGGGGCGAAAATCGGCAAAGTCGGCGCCCGTGGGACGCAGGAAGAAATCCCGCCCCCATAGCGCACGCAGGTAGAAATTGAGCTTGCGCTGGGTTTTCACAAACAGAATGCCACGCCGTTCCTTCTGCAGCATGGCCCGGCTGTCATTGGATTCAAGATTGAAGTAGGCAGTCAGGTTGTTGTAGTCACGCCGGTAGGCCTGCGCGCCGAAGTTACACCAGCGACGCAGCCCGCTGAGCGTCAGCTTCGACAGCAGTTCATCGATGTGATTCAGCATCGGCCGAACACCGCGTGATGCGGTTGATGCAAGCTGGTGGATCAGGGTCAGGTAACCACGAAACAGCTCGGCATCGCCCAGGCGGCGTGCGGCTGATGGCATGCTATTGAAAAATAATACGATGACTTCGCCAGACGTCATCGATGCAAGTTTCATCGCGGCGGTCAGGCAATCCGTGATAATGTCCTCACCGCATTCTTTTACAACCAGCGGGATTTCCTGCAGGTACGTGGTTACGACGCCACTGCCGCGGCCGAGATTGGACAGCGCCTTGGCACCGTCCATGTACTCCTCCAGACCGGCAGGCGACATAACCCGGGACGCTTCCTGAAACGTCGCTTCCAGCACGTCGCGAATTTCAGGTACTTCATCCCTCAGGTCTTCGTCGTAGTCTTCGAGTTTCAAGGACATGAAAGTGCTCTGACAAAGATCTGGTCAAGCCATCAACCGAAGAATGTCTGAACGGCCGCATTCAGCGTGTCGCGCATATCCGGATCGTCCGTCAGCGGTGTCACCATGGTCATACTGCAGGCCGATTCGGCCGCAACGCCCTTGGCGATCAACTGGCCTGCATACACCAGCAGACGTGTCGAGATGCCTTCGTCGAGACCATGCCCCTTGAGGTTGCGTGCCCGGTGGGCGATCTGCACCAGTTTTTTCGCGGTCGCTTCGTCGACGCCCGATTCCCTGGCCACGATCTGGACCTCCAGGCCCTCTTCCGGGTAGTCGAAATCCAGGCCACCGAAACGCTGTTTCGTGGACTGCTTCAGGTCTTTCATCAGGCTTTGATAGCCCGGATTATAGGAAATCACCAGCTGAAAATCAGCGTGCGCCTCGATCAGTTCGCCCTTCTTGTCCAGTGGCAAGGTGCGACGATGATCGGTCAGCGGGTGGATGACAACGGTCGTATCCTGGCGTGCCTCCACTACCTCATCCAGGTAGCAGATCGCACCCAGACGTGCCGCTGTGGTCAGCGGACCGTCTTGCCACTTGGTCCCGTCCTTGTCGAGCAGAAAGCGGCCGACCAGATCAGATGCCGTCATATCCTCGTTACAGGCAACCGTGATCAGGGGCTTGCCCAGTTTCCAGGCCATGTATTCAACAAAACGTGATTTTCCGCACCCGGTCGGACCCTTGAGCATCATCGGCATGCGCACTTCGTACGCAGACGTATAGAGCTCGAGCTCGTTGCCAACGGGCTGGTAATATGGCTCGGTTTTGATCTTGTACTGTTCGATATTAACTGATTGAGACATAAGGCACCTTTTCCGATCCTGGTTACTTGTCGTCTATGATTTCCTGTTCGCCCGTCCAGCCGGCCGCCTTTGCCCTGGCGATGGCTTCGCCATGTATTCGCCGATGGCGTTCACGCAAGGGTTCGGGTAACTGGCTGACCATGCAGCCATACTTGTCCCATTCGGCATTGACCTTGTTCAGCAAGTTATCGACCTGGCCCAGATTCCAGCCCTCGCAGGTTTCCGTTTCCGGGAGCAATTCGAAAACCCAGGCATCCCGAATAATCTTGCCAATGGTGGTCATTCCACCATTGACTTCGTTATCGATGCCTACGTATTTGTTCGGTCTTCCCATTATGAGGTCTGCAAGAAAAAAGCCCCTGTCCGAACGTACTCCGGGCAGGGGCTATGTCATTTCTAATCGCGCGTCCTAAACAGACACACCACGGTAGACCACCATGGCAGTGCCTGCAGACTGTGCAAAGTTGTCGAAGCCCAGCAGCCGAACATGATTTTTCGGGTGCGCCTTGTGGCAGGCTTCGAGCTCGGCCAGGATGTTGTCGACATTGGTCTCGCCGAACATCGGCAGTTTCCACATATACCAGTAGTTGCTGATCGCATTTTCCGGTTCGGTATGCTCAATACCCGGATTCCAGCCCTTGTCGACAATATACTGGATCTGGGCGCGCGTTGACTCCTTGCTCAAAGGCGGCAGGTAGGAAAAGGTTTCGTACTTGCGGCTCTGGGCGGCATCGCTCAGACTCGAGTTGTAATCTTGTACTTCGCTCATTTTAATTTCTCCAAAAGATTTTCAATGAATTCGATTAGTCGGGCGAGACCCGCTGGTCCCGCCCGAGCCGTGTCAGGCAACGCGCTTACCTGTGTGCAACGTCGATCTTGTCAACGGTATCAAATTCGAATTTGATCTCT